>JAFSTK010000017.1 GCA_017450535.1 Treponema sp. | reverse complement strand
GTGCTTTACAGGCGGATGGGAAAATACGAGAGTGCGGTGGCTGCGTTTAATGCCGCCGCTGAAGGTGCTCCAGATTGTTTTGAAATTTCCTATGCGCTTGCCATGACTAAAATGCAGACGGGCGATGAGAGAGGTGCGGAGCGTGATGCCCAAAAACTGTTGGATAGTTATGGAAACAACCGTGATTTGCTGAAACTTGCGGCGGAAGCGTCTTATGCGGCCGGAGATTTGAGCATGGCGGAACAGTATGTCGCCCGTGTGCTTCAGCAGGAAAACGACAATGCCTATTACATTCTTTTCCGTGCGAAAATTCTTGTGAAGAAAGGTGACTACATTAAGGCCGCTTCTTTGCTGGATGTGTATGCGCGTACCGACACTGTGTCTCGCGATTATCTTGTTCTTCGCGCGAAAGTACAGAAAGACTGGAACCGAAATAATACCGCCGCTTTGTCTACTATAGAACAAGCCTTGCTCTTATATCCTGACGACACGGAAATCGTTCTTGCCGCGGCGGAACTTTCTTCTCAGACCGGTGCGAAAGTCGCAGGAAAAACTGCAGCCGAGCTTGCGAACCAGATTCTTGAAAACGACCCGAAAAATATTTCTGCTTTGCAAATCAAAATCGCAGAAATGCAGCAGTTGCACAATTATACGGGCGCGTATAAAGCGAGTTCCGTGCTGATGACTTTGCAGCCTGTTCCGGACGAGGCGGTGCACACGCATGTCGCAATTTGTCTGCTTTCCAACCATAAAGATGAGGCGTGGGATTTGGCGTCGCGGCTCTACAGCGAAAAGCCTGGTGACAATGAGGTTGTGCAGACTTATATTCATACCTTGGTGAATACCGACAGAACGCAGGACGCTAACAGAATGATTGCCCAGTATCTGCCGTCTTCAAACGCTCGCATGAAAAGTTTCCTCTATTATGAGCGCAGTTATCTTGCGGTGTCAGAAGATGCGGTGTTGGGGGATTTGCGCTCAAGCCTTACGTCAAATCCGCGCAACAAAGATGCGTTGATGCGTCTGTATCAGATTTACTTCAATAAAAAAGAGTATCGCAAGGCGCAATATTATCTGAAGCAAGTTGTCGCTCTTACGCCGGGTGACGAGAATCTTCTTGTGCTGAACCGTGATCTGGATAAACTTTTGGCGAGATGATACGTTGCTCTCTTGACGGTTGTATCTGTTAAATGGTATTCTTATAGTGCTTTAAATTCCACTAATTAGAAAGGAAGGAAACAAAAATGTCTTTTGTCCCATTTCTCCAGGCTGCTGCGGGTGCACCTCAGCAGGGTAATGTTCTGATGACGGTACTCCCTTTTGTACTCATCATTGGAATCTTCTATTTATTTATCATTCGTCCTCAGAACAAAAAACAGAAGGAAACTGAGAAGATGATTAACGCGCTCAAAAAAGGCGACAAGGTCATCACTATCGGTGGTATTCACGGTGTTGTTCAGCAGACGAAAGAGAAAACTGTTATCGTAAAGGTTGATGACAGCACAAAAATCGAATTCAATCGTTCTGCAATTGCTTCTGTTGTTCTTGATAAACCGGCGGAATCAAAACCGGCTTCAAAGAAGTCAGAAAAAGCAAAGCAGATAGAGAAGAAGTCTGAAGAGACTGAAAAAACTTCTGAAGAAAATACAGATGCTCCTGTAACCGAAGAAAAACCGGCTGAAGCAGCATCAGAAGAGGCTAAAAATGAATAAACGAACTCGTTTTGTTATTATTCTTGCGGTGCTTGCCGTCTGTTTCTGGTTCTTGTGGCCGTCAATCAGCTGGTACGTGCGCACTCCCAAGGATGAGCAGACCTTGGCTTTGGGCTCATTGGAAAAAATCAAGGACTATTCAACAGTCAAAGCTGGCGAGGATGTGAACGCAATCAAAAAGATTGCCAACGAAAATCCCGACACGATTTTGGATGCGTCTTATGACTATCTGGTAAAAGCTGCCAAGAAAAATTACAAGGCAGACAACAAAAAGGTTTCTGAGCCGATGACTGTGGCTACCGTTCTGGGCGCATTCAGCAATGAAAAAGAGCTTGTGGACGTTATCGAGGCTAAATACCGCGAGTCAATCTTAAAGGCAAAGAACCGCTATACCAACTCTGTAAAACTGGGCTTGGACTTGAGCGGTGGTATGAACATCATCGTTCACGCTGATTTGGAAGCTGCATTGGCTGCTCAGTCAGATTCAAATGCGGCTATCTCAGATCCGGCTGCTTTCAAAAAGGAAGCTATGGCACAGGCAATCGAAACATTGACCAGCCGTATCGACAAATTTGGTCTTTCTTCTCCGGTTATCCGTCAGCAGGGTGAAGACCGCATCTACATCGAAATTCCGGGTGCGGCTGATGGCGAGAGCGTGAACACATTGATTATGGGTAAGGGTATCTTGAACTTCCGCTTGGTAGACAACAACGCTACTGACAAGTTCAATCAGTACTACATGGCACACGCCGCAAACACATTCAATGCTGACGGCAATCTGATTGACCCGTCAATCATTCCTTCAGACTGCGAAGTTATCGGCTTGTACACAAAAGATGATTACGGTTTGGACGAAAGAATCGGCTACCTTGTCGTAAAGAAAGAGATTGCTCTTGACGGAAAATACATCAAGTCTGCACAGGTGACTGCGGACAACATCACAAACCGCCCGCAGGTAACATTCGTGCTTTCTGCTGACCGCAATGGCGAAGAGCTTTCTGGAGCAGAGATTTTTGCTGACTTCACTGGTGCGCATGTTGGTGAGAACCTTGCGATTGTCAGCGACAACAAGATTAAGTCTTATGCACGTATCAATGAGAGAATCGGCGGCGGACAGGTTGCAATCAGCGGCTTTAGCGTTGAAGAAGCGCAGAACTTGCAGAAAGTATTGCAGACCGCATGGCTCGCAGTTCCTCTGGAAGTTGAAAGCCAGCAGGTTATCGGCGCTTCACTGGGTGACGAGGCAATCCGCCAGGGTGTAAAGGCTTTGATTGTCGGTTTGATTGCAGTTTTGGCATTCATGCTGATTTACTATCTGGGCGCAGGTTTCAACGCAATCGTTGCGCAGGTTTTGAATATGTACATCATGTTCTCAATTCTGAGCGCGTTTAATTTGACTTTGACCCTTTCTTCTATCGCAGGTATGATTTTGACCGTTGGTATGTCTGTTGACGCTAACGTCATTATCTTCGAGCGCATAAAGGAAGAGTTGCGCAGTGGAAAGAGCCGTGCAGCAGCAATTGCCGCTGGTTTTGACAATGCGTTCTGGGCAATTATGGACTCCAATATCACCACCTTTATTGCGGCTATCTTCTTGTCACAGCTGGGTACAGGCTCAATTCAGGGCTTTGCGGTCAGCTTGGCAATCGGTGTTGTATCATCAGTATTCACCGCATTGGTTGTATCTCGCTTGATGTTCGACTTCCAGACCGACGTTATCGGTAAAAAGAACATGAGCATCAGCTGGAGGGTTAAATAATGAAAAAGGTAATTCATTTTAGCAAACTTTTTGTCTGTGCAGTGATTTTGAGCGCTGTGCTGATTATCAGCGGCATTATTTCTGTCGCAACACGTGGAATTAACTTCGGTCTGGACTTTAAGCCCGGTATGATTGAAGAATTCCGCATTGACCCCACCGTTCTTGAGCTGACCTACAATGGCAGTGCGACGATTAAGGTTGACCCTGCAAGTTCTGGTTTGGACTTGGTTATCTCTGGTGTTGGCGCAGAAAACCGCACGGTAACTTTGTCTTATGCAGAGAACAAGACTGTTGGCGAATTGGCTCAGAAAATCAGCGAAGTTGAAGGCATCGTAACAAAGGTGTTGGACGGCAACGCAGTTACTTCTGACGGTTTGTTCGTGAACTCAGCGGTCTCAACGACACTTGGTGCAAATCCCTTGCGCATCCATGCGGCTGACGAAAGCGTAAACGTAAACGCAGACGATGTGCGCGTGGCTCTCAAAGACATTGAAGGCGCGGACGTAAAGACATTGGGTGCCGGCAAAGATGCAAGATATCAGATTCGTCTGGGCATTGCAGAAGGCGACACACAGAAGTCTATTCAGGAAAAAACAAACGGTGCGTTGTCTGCCGCATTTGGCGAGGATAAGGTTTCAATCGTTAAGTCAGACTTTATCGGCTCTCAGTTCAGCAAGAGCTTGATTCGTGACTCAATCATTTTGGTATTGGCAACGCTCGTGCTGATTTGGTTGTACTCAACAATCCGCTTCCACTGGGACTTCGCTCTGGCCGCAGTTATCGCTATCATTCACGACTCACTGATTATGGTTACGTTCATCACATGGACGCAGATGGAATTCAGCACCACAACGCTGGCGGCAATTCTTACGATTATCGGTTATTCAATCAACGCGACTGTCGTTATTCTTGACCGTGTCCGCTTCAACATGGCGATTGTGGAGACAAACAAATTTGTTGATATTCTGAACATTTCATTGTCAGAAACTTTGAGCCGTTCAATCCTCACTACGATGACGACTTTGTTTGCGGTTGTGTCTTTGTTCGTCTTTACGACAGGCACTATCCACGACTTTGCTTTGGCTCTGATTGTTGGCTTGATTAGTGGCGCATACTCTTCAATCTTTATTGCTGGCGCATTCATCGCATGTGCTCGCCGCAACTATGAGAACAAGGGCTTGACCACTTCTAAGGCAAACAACGTCATCCAGTTCGAGGCATAAGGCTTCATTTGCGTCAGACAAAAAGTCTGGCGTATTCTGACGATTTGATGATTCCCGCGTTCTGACGCGGGAATTTTTTTATGGTGGAGAAATGAAAGTAATTCGTGCTGATGTTCTTGGCTTTTGTGGCGGCGTTCGTCGTGCAGTGACTGCCGCAGAAAAGGCTTTGAATGAAAATAAAAGCGGAACCGTGTATACATTGGGACCGCTGATTCACAATCCGGTCGCATTGAATGAGCTTGCATCCCGTGGCTTGCGCGTGCTGGTGCCTTCTGCAATCAATACGCTTGTCGCAGAAGATACGGTGCTTATTCGTGCACATGGCGTGTCACCCAGCATGGAAAATGAGTTGCGCTCAAAATGCAAATCCGTTATCAACGCCACGTGTCCGCTGGTGACGCAAAGCCAAAAACGTGCGGCCGCCTTTGCAGAGAAGGGGTACACGATTGTTTTTGCCGGTGACAAAAATCATGGCGAAGTGGTGGGCATCCAAGGCTATGCGGAAGAGGCGGCGGCCGCTGCGGGAAAGACATGCGAATTCCTTTTGATTCGTACTGCGGAAGAGGCGCGCGAATTGTTTGTGTCTGAAAAGCCGGAACACGTTGTGCTTTTGAGCCAGACAACATTCAGCATAAAAGAATGGGAATCCATCTGCGCTGTTCTGCAAGAGAAAATCCCGACGATTGAAATTTTCAGCACGATTTGTCCCGCAACTCACGAGCGACAGGACGCATTGGTGCGATTGTGCGCGCATGTAGACGGTGTGATTGTCATTGGTGGTAAAAACAGTTCCAATACGAACCGCCTGTTTACGACAGCGCAAAAACTATGCGCGCACGCCGCTTTGATTGAGACTGCGGATGAGATACCGAGTGAATTTTATCAGTTACAGACGGTCGGCATAACAGCTGGCGCAAGCACTCCAGACAGCGTTATTGACGCAGTGGAAAATCTTCTGTTAAACTAGTTCAAAATATCCCTTGCAATCCGGTAGGGGAAAGGAGTAATAATTTTTATGGCAAACGACGAACACAAGTGTACGTTGGACAAAATCATCAGTCTGTGTAAAAGACGTGGTTTTGTGTATCAGGCGAGTGAGATTTACGGCGGTCAGGCGGGCGCGTGGGATTACGGTCCGTTAGGCGTGGATTTTAAGCGCAATATTCAGAATGAGTGGTGGCACTACATGACCCAGCTGCGCGACGACGTGGTTGGACTTGACAGCGCAATTTTCCAGCACCACAAGACATGGGAAGCGTCAGGTCACGTCGCACACTTTAGCGACCCGATGATTGACTGTACAGAATGTAAGGCACGCTTCCGCGCAGACCAGTTGATTGAGGGATTTGTTTCTAATCACCCGGACAAGAATCCTGGTAAGCCCGTCGATACGATGAGCCATGAGGAAATGAAAGCGTTTATCGACGCGAATATCAACTGTCCTACATGTGGCAGCAAAGAACGCAAATACACCGCAGTCCGCGAGTTCAATTTGATGTTCAAGACTTATCAGGGACCGATTGCAGACGACTCTCACCTGATTTATCTGCGCCCGGAAACCTGTCAGGGTATTTTTACTGACTTTAAGAACATCGTGCAGTCAAACCGCATGAAGATTCCGTTTGGTGTTGCACAGGTCTGTAAGTCATTCCGCAATGAGATTATCTTTAAGAACTTCATTTTCCGTACCTGCGAATTTGAGCAGATGGAAATGGAATATTTCTGCAAGCCCGGCACCGATGACGAGATTTTTGAAAACTGGCGCAAATACCGCTGGCAGTTCTATCAGAAGTATGGTATCGCAGAAAAGAACCTGCAGTGGCATCATCACGACAAGTTGGCTCACTATGCAAAAGATGCATACGACATTCAGTACAACTTCCCAATTGGCTTTGAGGAAATTGAAGGCATCCACAACCGTACTGACTTCGATTTGTCTCAGCACACCAAAACGAGTGGAAAGGATATGTCTTACATCGACCAGGACGACGGAAACAAGACTTACACACCGTATGTCATAGAGACATCAGCTGGCTTGAACCGCAACTTCCTGGCTTTCCTCTGCGAAGCATACGAAGAAGAGAATGTGGGTAAGGACGGAAAGGACGACTACCGCACTGTTCTGCACTTGCATCCGAAGCTGGCTCCGATTACCGTTGCCGTGCTGCCGCTTATGAAAAAAGATGGTCTGGCAGAAAAAGCAAAGGAAATCCAGCACACGCTCAAAGAAGAATTTGTCACCGACTACGACCAGAGCGGCACCGTTGGAAAACGCTATCGCCGTCAGGATGAAGTTGGTACTCCGTTCTGCGTAACTGTTGACTACGACACGATTACAGAAAAAGCAGAGGACGGAAGCGCAAATCCGAACTTCAACACGGTGACTGTTCGTTTCCGCGACAGCATGGAGCAGGAGCGCGTAAAATTGGACGACCTCGTGCCGTTCATCCAGAACGCAATCCGCACCTACAAGCCGGTGGAGAAAAAATAGTGGACTACATTGCGCTTGGAAAGTCAGGGCTTCTCGTGAGCCGCACTGCATTTGGTGCGATGGCATTGGACAAAATCTCCGATGACACGGACGTGGATGCTCTGATAGCCCAAGCGTATGACGGCGGTGTCAATTTTTATGATACCGCCCGATATTCTCCTGAAAGCGAGCGGCGGCTGGGAAAAGCGATTAAACCATACCGAAAAGATGTGTTTGTCGCCACAAAAACTGCCGCCCGCACCATTTCTGACCTCAAAGCCGATTTATACGCAAGCCTGGAGACAATGGGGCTTGATTACATTGATTTGTATCAGGTGGAGCGCAATGACATGTTGCCTGAGAAAGGCGGTGAGGATGGTATAGTGGACGAGCTGATTGATTTGCGCCGTGAAGGTCGTATCAATCATTTTGGCGTAGTTACAGAATCGATGGATATTGCCCAAAGGGTGTTGCGCTCACAATCTGGCTGGGAGACCTTGCAATTTCCGTTCAATATGTTGTGCGATGAATCCGTGGAGCAGCTTGCGATGCAATGCGGCGAAAAGGAAATTGGTTTTATCGCTATGCGCCCTCTGTGCGGTGGTATTCTTACCAATATTCCGCTTGCGTTGGGCTATCTGCATCAGTTTGAGCCGGTTATTTCTGTGTGGGGCGCACGTTCATCCGAAGAGATGCAACAAATTTTGTATTTTACGGCAAATCCGCCGGTGATTGACGAACAGTTTAAAGAAGAGGCGGAGAAAATTCGAGACTTCTTTAATTAGCTTTCTTTATTTTCGCTATTTCCTTTTTATTCAATACACGAACGATTCTGTGCTCTGCGGTGTTAGTCTCAACGATATCAGCAAGAGCATTGGTGCCTTTTTCTATAATCTGTACTTTTGGATGCTTTGGCTCGTTTGCGATAACATCTACGACTTGTGCGATGTTTCCGTCTGCCAGTTGCACATAGGCTCCAATCGGGAAAAGTGAGAGGCATTTAAGCAGTGCTTTAATGACGGTCTCATCGTAGGCTTTGTCATGATTTTGCATCATTTCCACCATCGCCTCATACGTGGAACGCTCTTCCCTGAACAGACGAGGTGCGCTGATTGCTTCAAATGAGCAGGCGACAGAAATGATTTTTGCGAATGAAGTGATTTTGTCACCCGCAATTTTTCGTGGATAGCCGCTGCCATTTTCGCGTTCGTGATGGTCAAGGACACCCAGCTGAACTTCCAGAGGGAAATTGTGCTCTTTCAAAATATTATAGCCGATGATAGGATGCTTTGTCATCTGCGTTTTTTCGGGTGCGGTCAGCAGGCGGTCTGTCATGTACAACTGCGGTGGCAGACGAATCTGACCGATTTCATGCAAAATACATGCGACGGCAAGATTTACAAGTTTATGTGGCTGAAGGTGCAATGCCGTACCGATTGTGATGGCAAGTACGGTGGAACGCATACTGTGGCTGACAAGAAAATTCTTTTTCCGTTCTTTTTCAGACGGAATGATTCGGAGCAGGGAGTTTTGGTTGTCGCGAACAAACAGAACCAGTTGCTTTGATTTGTCTGCAATTTCTTGAAAATTTAGCTCTTTGTGAGTCGCATAACGGGTGTATACGTCGTTTACATATTCCAGATATTCGTCGTATGTTTCTCTTATTTTTTCGGAATTTGCGGCATCCTGCTTGCTTACCGTGTTATGTTCCTCTTTTGCGGCAGTTACAGGCGCGGCAGCTGCAGGTGTTTCGGGTATATCGTCAACGAAAGGTACGTCGGGAACTGGAGGCGGTGGCGGAACTTCTCCAAGGGAACTGCTTTGTTGAGGAAGACCGAGCAAATCATTTATGTCGATGGATTCATAGGAGACGTTTTGCGGAACAGGTTTTTTCTCTTCTTGGGGAGTGGAAGTTGCTGTTTGTGGCTGTACGGGCATGTTTTTTTCAGTCTTTTGAGAACCGTCTGAGTAAACTACCTTAAAGTCCCATTCAATCAGTGCTTTTTTCATTGATTCGGTCAATGGAACTGATGGGTCAAGCAACTGGAATGTTTCGTCGAGAAATACATTGCTTGTAAAATACGTGTTGTTTGCAATTGCTGATACGGAATATGAATTCATCTATTTCACCTTTATATAGTATCGGCCAAATAGTTGAAAATGTATAGGGGTGAAGGGCTATAAATGGGCATAAAAAAAGCTGAAAGCCCTTACACGACCTTCAGCTTTTTAATTCATGGAGAACCGGTTATTACAAAGTTGGGCACATTGTAATAGATCAGTGCGTCTGGATGTCGTTTCGCACTGAGCCATTATCCGGCGTACATATTTATTATCGGTACCTGAAAAATAAACTTTAGAAGCTTCACTAAAAAATTTAAATATTTTTTCAGCTGTCCCTTCGTTTGGAGTGAACCGTCTTTTTTCTCCGGCGGCAAAAAATGCGTTTCGGGCATTGCTGTTTTCATCTTTGCGCAAGAATGTGTCTAAAGCGGTTACGGTAACGCCTGCAATAGCGAGCGATTTTTCCGAAAAAGAAAAAGTCTGCACGTGGGGGTATTCTTTGAGTTTGTTTTCAAACCAACTGCCAAACATGCGCATGCGGTTGTCGGTCAGAATGGGATTTCCTGCATAATCTGAGGCGGTGAGCATGTTTGCCCCAAAGAGAGCGGCGGTTCCTGCTGTTTCTGCCGGATGATTGCGTGATGAGATTGTATGGATTTTTTCTTCAAACGTGGAGCCGCGTATGTGGGTCTGGAGCGCAGGGTAGCCTAAATCCAGTCCGGCAAAATAAATTGTTTTTGCGCCACTGTAACGTGCAAACTCCCATGCCGTTGTTGAGACAGAACCGCCTGACGAAAGGCTTCCTTTTTCGCCTGTAAACCGTTCTGCTTGGCGGCTCAAGGGGAAAAAAGATGAGCACAATATGATTTCTTTGCACGGGAAACGGAATACGGAAGGACAGACTGCGGTTTCCGTGATTAAAATGGCATGAGGAGCGGCGAGACCTGCGATGTGTCTGGCCGCATAGTATTGCGGGTCAGTGAGCACGATAAAATCTGGCTCAACGCCGCTACGAAGACAGGCGCGCAAAGCGGTGTCCACACAAATCAGCAACGCCCGCTGTTTTATTTCCTGAAGATGGGGAAGAATTTCGTCAAGCGTGGGACCTGCGGCAAGAATGACAGCGGGCAGTTCTTGCGGGCAGACATCTTTGTAGCGGCTGATACCATCGCATTTTGCCAGCTGAGTCAGATTGATGCATGTGTTGCGCAACCAAAGCGTCTGGAATTTTTTTGCGGTGTTCTCATTGATTTGGGTCTGCTGTTTCGCATGGTCAATTGCAGTGGAGAGGCGTGAAAAATAATCGGCCGCATGTTCCATTTGATTGTTGTTTGCGATAAAAGCGCAGCGGGAAAAACCACCGGCATTTTGAATCAGCGTGATGACCGTTTGCGGCTCGCTGTCCAAAATCACAATACAGTGCTCGGCTGAAAAAAAATCTGTCCAGTCAGTATATTGCAGTGCCGCAAGGAAATAAGTTATGTCCGGCTCTACGACAATCACGGTGTCTTTTGGGAATTTTTTTGCGTAAAGGTTTGGCGCATATCCTAGCCCGCAGGAAAGAAAAGTGCAGATTGTACAGTCATCTTTTTTTGCGGCGTTTATCGCTTGTTCTGCTTCGCGTTCAGGGTTGTATTGAGAATGCAGGAATTTGCCGGACGCTTTTGCGATTGTGCTGCCATTTTTTGCGGTTAGAATTTCAAACGGTGAGTTTTCTGGCTCTTTCGTGTGTGCGGTGATTCTGCATTGTTGAGCTAACGCCGGAAAGCGTCTGCAAAATGCGGCGACATTTTTATTCCAGATAGAGCTCAATTTCCATGTTCTCCGTGACAGGTGTGCCCGGCGGCGGATTTTGGCTGATAACCCATCCGTCTCCGTTAATTCGTACTTGAATGTCGGGGCGGGTAAGCAATGAAAGCAGCTCGCGTTTTGACTTACCGGTAAAGTCGGGCACGGTCTCCGCGACGGTCATTTGCTGTGCGTCCGAAATAGAAATATAGCCTGGATGCGCTAGACTTGCCGCTCCACCTCGGCTCATTCCCATGTGGTCAATGATTGCGGATGCCGCTTCTGCGATAACTGGCGCAACGATACGACCCGCATAATTTTCGCCCTTCGCTTTTTCAATGACGATGTACAAAATGATTTCTGGTTTTTCAATGGGGAAGATAGCGATACAGTTTGAGAGAAAGTCCGTCTTGCTGTAGCCGCCGTGTACATGGTCTGCCATCTGTGCTGTACCTGTTTTTACGCCGATTGAGACGTCTCCCAAGTTAGCGCGTGTACCCGTTCCGCTTCGGGCTACTGTCTCCATGCAGCTTAACAGATAGTTTGCGGTCTTCTTTTTGAAAACGGGGTCTTTGAGGACAGGCGTGTGGATGAACACTTCGCTTCCGTCGTGGTTTGTGATTTTTGAGATGAATGTCAGTTGCACGGGAACGCCATCGTTTGCAAGCGCGGTTGCGGCCTGTACCATTTGCAGCGCGCTTACACTGATTTCCTGTCCAATCGCAATGGTGGGTTTGGAGCGCGCTGACCACAGGCGGTCGCTTGTTTTGCGTACGGAGCCAGTTGTCTCGCCCGGTAACTCTACACCTGTTCGTGAGCCAAATCCCAAGGTTCTGATTTTTGCGAGGAACGGCTCTGACTCGATTTTTTCACTCATTTGGGCGAGGGCATCGTTACAAGAATATTTTAATGCTTCGCGGGCAGTAAGCCAGCCGTGGTGGTCAAGACAGGTGATGACGATTGTTTCTCCTGAATTTGTCGTGCGTTTGTAGATTCCGTCGCAGTTAAAGATTTCGCTCTCGCTGATAACGCCGGCGTCTAAGAATGATGCCACTGAAAAAATTTTGAATACGGAGCCGGGTTCGTAGCTTTGTGTGGCAGGACGGTCGATGCGCGCTGCTTGAGAGGATTTGCCGTATTCATTTAGGTTTACTTCTGGCAGACTGATGTAGGAAATGATTTCTCCAGTCTTTGCTTCTGCCGCAATAAGCATGAGCGATTCTGCCTGTGTGTTCTGAATTGCCTCATGCGCGATTTTTTCAAGCTTGAACTGAAGGTTTGCGTCGATAGTCAGGTAGACATTTTTGCCTTTCAAGTCACCGGGATTTTCTGGCGTGATGACAGGCGAGAGGGTAGTCTGCATGGAATACTCTATGCCCGAAAGACCGATTCCGTCATTGCCCATATAGCCGATAAGTTGTGATGCCAACGTGTTTTCTGGATAGACGCGCCCTGGAATGCGGTCAAATCGCACGGCTCCGGCAAATCCGTTTGCGGCGCAGATTTTTTGAAGCTCCTCAAAGGAATTCTGGTCAATCTTCTTTTTGATGTAGACGAAACGTGAATTTGACGCGTCTGTTATGATGCGGATGATGTCGCCCGTTTCCTGCTGCAACACTGGTGAGACAAGCTGGGAAAAAGTCTGTATGTCTTTGATTGCGGATGGAGTTACGCCAAAGTGATAAAAATTAGTGGAGACAGCCAGAGCTTTTCCGTTACGGTCAACGATGGAACCACGCTCCACGACAGGTGTGGCTGTGAAAGTCTGGATGTTTTTTACGAGGGCAAGTTTTGTATATTTTACGAGAATAACGATGGCAAAAGCTATCATGCAGGCGCACAAAAAAATGACGCGCCATTTTTTCAGATATTGATTCATCTGCATATGACTTTCCCCAAAATAGTTCGCACAGAAACAAAGCCGTAGTTTCGGGAGTCAACGGATTCCTCGTAGTTGTCGCCAATCGCAAGAACATATCCGTCAGGAACGGAATGGATGTCCTTTAGGTTCTGCCATTGCGTTTCAGTCAGAGGAATATGCTTTTCTCCCACATGTAAAGTATACACACTATCGTCCGAATATGCTAGCGTCTCCCCCCCTGTAGCGACACATCTTTTTACAACTATTTTATTATTGTACAAATAAATAATGACATCATTCCTTTTCGGCTCGCTCCACTGAATCAACAGTTTTCCGCCGTATGGCCGCACGAGTCCGTATGCCAGTTTGTTCACGAAAAGCCGGTCGCCGTTATTGATAGCAGGAACCATGGATGTGCCGGAGACATGGAGCACATCGAGTACGAACAGTTTTAAAAAAAGTCCGATAAGCAGTCCCGCGCAGATGAGATATATTGTTTTCTTTTTGTCTTCGCTCATATTCTTTTTATCTAATATAGCATACTTTTTCTGACGATAAAAGATATATGGAAATAATCAGTTATGTTGGCGCTTCCAGCGTTCAGCGGAGAAAAACAAGTTTTCATCTGCCTAACTTTTCTGAAATGCATGTGCAGCGCGCGCGCCCGCAAAAATTGAAATTTTATCACACGCATACCAGTTTTGACGCGCTGGCAAAAAGAAAAAACTTTTTCTCATCGTTGCTGAATGTACGCTGGCTGTTAAAGCCTGTTTTTTACAAATATTTTATTCCCGTGCTTGCTATGTGCATTCTTGTGCCGATGACGATGGTGCGGGTGACTGATTATATTGAGAGCCATGGAAGTCCTGTTCTGTTTGAGACGCTTCCTGATTCTGAATTGGAAGTGCTTACGGCCGCTATGGCGAAATTTGCCATGGAAACAAACGAAGATGCCTTTGATGAGAATGGAAATGTGCTTTCTGACGACGGAAAAATTCTTACCCCCGCAAGCCTTGGTATTGGTCAGGCGGTAACTTACAGCGTGTATACCGTAAAGAGCGGTGATGCTATCAGTACGATTGCACGAAAATTTGGTTTGGGAAATATTTCTACGCTGATTGCCATAAACGACATCGACAATGTGCGTACGCTCCGTGCAGGACAAAAACTGCGTGTGCCGTCAATGGACGGATTGATTCACTGCGTTAAGAAGGGCGAGTCTCTGAATTCTATTTCCGTAAAATACCATGTGAGCGTGGAAGAATTGGCCGATACCAATGATTTGTCTTCGCTCACGCTTTCTGTAGGGCAGGAATTGTTTATTCCCGGCGCAAAAATGGACTCTACATCGTTGCGAAAGGCGATGGGCGAGCTTTTTACATATCCTATCAAGGCAGGCTGGCGTCTTACATCTCGTTTTGGAACGCGCAAAGACCCGTTCACTGGCGTAAAATCATCTCACACGGGAATTGACATGGCATGTCCTACTGGTACGCCGATTTATGCGGCTATGAGCGGTACAGTTGTGTATTCTGGATGGTCGAATATTTTTGGAAACTATGTTATTATTAATCATGGCAACGGGTATCAGACTTTGTATGGTCATATGTCAAAGATTCTTGCCCGTAAAGGTCAGAGCGTCAGTCAGGGAACGAGAATCGGTTTGGTCGGCTCAACGGGCTATTCTACTGGACCGCACCTGCATTTAACGGTCTATAAGAATGGTAAACTGGTAGACCCTTTGACACTTCTGAAGTAAAATAGATATACCGTTTGGAGAACAGCCTATGAAAGCAGTATGCGTTTGTAAAGAATGTGGTCGGACGATTGAAAAAGAATTCATCTATTGTCCTTGGTGCGGTGTATCACGTATCGGCGTGGCAGACAATCAGGAAGTGCTGGATTCTGTTTTTTCAAAACTGGAAGAAAAACAGGCTGATGACCGTGAGAAGCGGCTTCGTAAACTGGAGAATCAGCTTGATGAGCTAGAAAAGGATTTGAATGTCCTTGTTCTGAGCGCGGAGATGCATAAATGAACATTTTGTGCTGGCTAAAGCATAAAATCTCTTTTTTAGCGGTTGTATGTGCGGCCGCTTTTACTCTTTCGGCGGAAATTTCTTTTGATAATCCTGATATCAACAGTCAGAATCAGGTTGTCTTTACGGTGCAGCATACACTTCCCGGAAGTTCTTCATATAAAACGGCTTTTCTTGCGGATGCGTCTAAATCTGGCGGCGCAAAAATCTTGACTTGTTTTCCGGAAAAAATGGAAGTGCTCTCTAAAGGGGCAATTTTACAGGTTCGGAACCGCTATGGAACAGCCCGTTACGCTATCGCAGATTCTACATTGGCATGGATTCAGCGCAGCGACTCTGTACCCGCAGAATCTATCCGTTTGGGTCCTCAGTCTGTCAGCCCGGATGGAAAGTGGTTGTGCTATGTGCGCAAAACGGGTGTTGCTGTTGGCGAACTGATTTTGAAAAATGCTTCCACTTTTACGGAGACATTGCTGGATGACCATGCTGATTTTAG
>JAFSTK010000016.1 GCA_017450535.1 Treponema sp. | reverse complement strand
GGGCTAAGGTATGAATTATTTTTCAGAAGAAAGTATTTTAAATCTCCTCTATTCATATAATTCGTGGTGGAAAACAGGTGTCGTTCAAAAAGAATTCGACAAGCCGATGAAACGAATTGCTTTTTATGAAAGCTGGAACGCCTTTAACAATGCAGAAATCCGTCGTACCGTTTTATTAAGTGGTGCAAGACGAACTGGAAAAACCACAATCATGTATCAGACAATCGCAAAACTCATAGAAAAAGGAATAAGTCCTAAAGATATCGTTTTTATATCTTTTGACCATCCGTTACTAAAACTATGCAGTATCGAAGATGTCCTTTCAATTTATAAGCGGAATATAACGGCATCAGAAACCCTTTATTGTTTTTTTGATGAGATTCAATATTCAGAAAACTGGAATTCATGGCTTAAAGTCCTTTATGATACAAATCAAAATATCAGAATAATGGCTACAGGTTCAGCAAGTCCTATTCTTGCAGATAAAACCAGAGAAAGCGGACTGGGAAGATGGATAACAATTCAAGTTCCAACATTAAGCTTTTATGAATATTGCAAGCTTTTGAATATTGAAGTTGGCGAACTGCCTGCTGGAATCAAGCCGACACAAATTTATCTGCTGGAAAAAACTAAGCAGAATGAAATATTAAACAAACTGTCTTCACTTCAACCGCACTTTATACGATATCTGCAGGTCGGAGGTTTTCCTGAACTTGCCCTTTCAAAAGATGACATTTATGCACAGCGAATATTGCGTGAAGATATTGTAGATAAAGCATTAAAGCGGGATTTACCGGCATTGTATCCGGTACGAAATATTGGCGACATAGAAAAAGTATTTCTTTATCTTTGCTACAATTCTTCTAATATTATTAACATGAATACAATCTGCAAGGAACTTCAGGTAACAAGAAATACTCTGGAAAAATATGTTCTCTACCTTGAAGGTGCAAATTTAATTTATATAAGTCCTATTGTAAATGTCGGACCAAAGCAGATTTTAAAATCACAGGATAAAATCTATATCGCAGATGCAGCCTTAAGAAACGCTGTCTTAATGAAAGATGATATCACAAACGATCCTCTTGAACTGGGAATTATTGCAGAAACGGCTGTATATAAACATGTTAAGGCTTTCAACTATAAAGCTGTAACAAAAGTCGGATATTACCGTGCCGGAGATAAAGGTAAAGAAATTGATATTGTTGTTCAGTATGCACAAAATACAAGTCCAATAATGATAGAAGTAAAATATCGGGATAATTCTCCGATTTCAGATAAAGATTTGATTGTTGAATTATCACAGGCAGAACAGCCCAATCTGGTTATTACAAAAACTGCTGATGATTTTGGTTTGCATGAGTATAAAAGCGGAAAAAAGATTTTCAAAATACCGGCACCAGTTTTTCTCTACCTGTTGGGGTATGTAGAAGCTAAGGAATATGAAAAGATATAGGAGGCATGATAAAAATTACATCCGTGTAATTTTTATCACGGCCAAGTTTTTGATATTGCAAAAACTTGCGTATCTGTCGCCAGTACGGAGTATCGCGCGTTAGCAAGCTCGCGAGAATGGCTTTGCCATTCTCGTAACGAGTTTACTTTGTAAACTCGCTGAACGCCCGACCCGAAGGGAAACGCCCTGCTGCGAGTTTTGCTTGAAAAACTCGTTAAGCAACCGCAGGTTGCGACGAACGCCCATTTAATAAAGCGCAAATATCACTTGATTTTACATATTGTCTTATTTAAAATCTAAAATAAGAGTTTTTACGTGAGGTCTTAATGTCCAAAGAAAAATCATCCTCTTTCGAAATAGACTTTGACTCATACATCATCCAGAGTGAACCCGACAAGCAGGAAAACGGAAAGCTCTGGCAGACTGCTATTGGTTTGCAGCAGGTGGATGGGCTTACTCCTTCTAAATATCTTTACGAAACTGCAAAGCGGAATATTGATGGCGAGATTTCTATTGAAGAAGCCAAGCAGCTTATTGATTCCTATTACGAAACCCGGCAAGGAAGAACAGAAGATGAAGATGATGCAGAAGAAGCTGATAAAGTTTCTGTCCGTATCCGCGAAATTCTTGCAGAAAAAACGTTCAGCTTTACTCCGGATTTACTGCTTTCGATTCATCAGCGGCTTTTTACAGGTGTATTCTACAAGGTAAAAGCTGGACGATTTCGCGATTATAATATTTCAAAACGTGAATGGGGTTTGGATGTGCTTGCGCCGAAGGCGCAAATGTCAATAATTTCCACTCATGCAAACGGCGGGCGTAGCCCGACGTACGGAGAATCAGTTTTATATGCAAATGCAGACATGATACGCCAGACTCTTGAATATGATTTTGGACAGGAAAAGGCTTTTGATTATTCAACGCTTTCCAAGGAAGAGGCTGTAAAACATCTTACCCGCTTTATTGCAAATATCTGGCAGATTCATCCGTTGCTTGAAAATAATCGTTATACTTATGATGAACTTGCGGCAAGAATTAACAAAACACGAGAAACCGTCAGAACCAATTTGAGGGCGTTGGAAAAAATGGACTTAATAACCCGCAATGGTGCTGATAAAAATGGTTTCTGGAATGTACATATAGATGCGACGAACTGAAACAGGAGCCCCTAATGACCCAATCCACCCTACACGAATCCATCGTCTCAAACTCAGTCCTCACTTTTGCCCGGAGTGGCGGGAAGGGCGGGCAGAATGTGAACAAGGTGAACACTAAGGTACATCTGGTGCTGCCGGTCGCGTCTATTGCGGGAATTACGGACGAAGAGCGCGCTCGGCTTAGGGTAAAGCTTTCTTCGATGATAAACGGCGAGGGCTGTCTTTTTCTTGATGTGGATGACGAGCGTTTCCAGGAAGTGAACAGGAAAATTGCGCTGGCGCGGATTGAGAGCCGGATTGTGAATGCGCTCAAAGTTCCCAAAAAGCGCAAGAAGACAAAGCCTACCAAGGCGAGCAGGGAAAAGCGGCTCAAACTCAAGAAAATCAAGAGCGAAATCAAAAAGAACCGACAGAAGTCGTTTTTTATGTGAGCGTTTTTTGAACAAGGAGTTTTCATGAACGAAGCAACACCATCTCTTTCTCTCCCGAACCCGAACACGATTCATCCGATTGCGGGCTACGAGAACGAAATCTATGTAAAGCCGACGATAAAAAATCCTTCGATTGCCGTGGGGGACTTTACTTACATTGCAGACCGTGATTTTGAAAGTCATGTGACGCACTTGTACGAATGGAACGGCGACCGGCTGATTATCGGAAAGTTCTGTCAGATTGCCAGTGGCGTTGAATTTGTGATGAACGGCGCGAACCACCAGATGAATGCAGTTTCGACCTTCCCGTTTTACACGCTTGAAGGCTGGAACATGAAGCCGCCTGCAAAAAGCGATTTGCCGCTCAAAGGCGACACTGTTATTGGAAACGATGTTTGGATTGGTCAAAATGCGGGTGATTCTTCCAGGCGTGCATATCGGTGACGGAGCGATTATCGGTGCGAACAGCGTCGTTGGAAGCGATGTGGAAGCGTACTCGATTATGGCGGGAAATCCTGCACGGCTGATTCGGAAGCGTTTTGATGACGAGCTGATTGGCTTGGTTGAACGCTTTGCGTGGTGGGATAAATCAATTGAAGAAATAAATGCGCTCATTCCGATTTTGACGAGCAGCGATTTGGAAATGGTGCGTAAAGAGATTCGTGCAAGGCAGGATTCTGTCTGACTAAATTGATTTTTGCAGAATGACGGAACACCCGGCGGCGGAGACTGTGCGCCCAAAAATCATCACAACTTTTAAAAATTATGATATACTAGATTAGCTATGCATCGTCTTGCTGTCTGCATTGTTCTTTTTGTTTTCTCTTTGCCAGCGTTTTCCGTGGAAACTGTACCCGAAATTTGGGAAGATTTTTACCATAAGACAGAAAATGCTGACTGTCTGTCATATTCACATGTCCTTGACGATATGATTTTTTCACTCGATGAACTTCTTGCTGATTCTTCGTTTCTGTATGTGCGTGACCAGAACCCGGAACTTTTTTCGCTTGTGAACCAGTTGCGTAATCTGGCAGATTAGACCCGCCAGAAACTTGCAGACACATCTATTACCGAAAGCGAAGCCCTGTGGATTTTTACAGACAGCAGAATCAAACACCAATGGAATGCTTTTGTTCAGTCTTAAAATTGAACAGAAGACTTCCGAATAACAGAACAGCATTTGACTAAGGAGAGTGTACCGCCATACCACGCAGGCATGTGTGATGTGGCGGATTTTTTTTGCTGCGTATTTCTGTATTCCCCGCATTTGCTTTTTCCCGCTATTTTTTTACTCTTTATCCAAAATCACTCTATACACCTCAATCAGTTTTTCAAGTGACCAGGCGGCATTTGCTGGGCTTGTGCTCGGAAGACAGTCGCATGTCAAATGGTATCGTTCTTCGTATTCAGTGGCACAGTGTTTTTTCCAGAGTGAAAATGCGGTCTTCCCCGTGCAGAATACGCGATTGATTTGTGAGCGTCCAAAAATCTCATGAAAGTCATTCGGGCGCGCATTTTTAATTGAAGAATCAGCCGCCCCGTTTATCTCGCAGCTTGAAAGAACATCCCAGAGGGCAAAATTGTGTCTGAGCAGAAAGTCACGGCGTTCTGCGATGGCAACGGTACGGTCAGGCGTGTTGTTCGGAAAAGTGAGCGATTCGCCAAAAACTGCCGGAAGCACGCGCCAGAACCGGTTTTGCGGATGCATGTAGAAAAATCCCGCCTCACGGCTTTTGGGTGAAGGCATTGTTCCGAGAATCAAAATGCGGCTTTCTGCGTTCCAGACGGGCGGTATTTCGTGGGTAATTGTTTCGGGTGTGCTCATGCTTAGACAGTATACCACAAGGGAAGGAGTTTACACAGTATGGCGCGGTGGATATGCTGTGGGGCGGTAGGGGGCTACCCTCACTCGCTTTGCTCGTTCGGGTCGGGCTTTTCGCACTTCCGCGCTAACCGCGCTTCATTCCTACGCTACGCTTCGGAACGCCTACGGCGGTGCTACAATCCCTAGCCCGTGTGCTTTCATAAATTATCTTTCCGAATAAAGAAGAATTCAGTAACATTAGATTCAATGCAGGAAGCAACGGCTACGTGCTTTCTGCAACAAAAAGGGTATTTTGCTCTGAAGTCTTATACAAAGAAAATATCTTCTCCAGCACTTCCAGTGCGACAGCATAGCCCAAGTTATCTTTGGTAGTCGCATATTGTGTTGCGCATAAATCACACCATTGCCCGATACGGTTTCTTTCATCAACAAGAACACCCCAGTTTTCGGAAAGCGTTTGTGCGGATGTTTCTTTCAGTGTTTCTTGGATTAAATCTTTGTACCGTTGAATACGACCGAAAGCAGCGGGCATTTTTACAAGTACGCCGGTTCTGAGTGGCAGGTCAACTTGTCCTCCTGCGGAGAACATATCGCGAAAAGACGGATTTATGATTCCATAGCGGGTAAGCAGGAACAAAGATGGATTGTTGTATTTGTCGCCGCTGTTGCCCAAAATCTCCGGGAACATTGCATAAAGCAAAACTCTGATTCTTTCTTTTTCCTCATTCGTAAGTGTTGAAAACAATCTAACCGTTGGTGCAACACTTTCTTCAATAGAATCTGTTGCCCACCATAACCGCTCGCCTGGCTTTAGTTTTGACTTGTAATACTTTGAAACAGGCTCGACCGGATTTTCCAAATTTCTCAGTTCATCATAGCTCATTCCGATTTTATCAAAGATTGTCTCGCCTTTTTTAAGCTGCATATCAATTCTATAGCGTGGGTAATGAGTAACGGCAATGTCCGAAAGGCATTCCTCATAAGGACGGGAACGAAACTCCACAGGCTTTCCTAGTTTTCCGAAAGTCATAAAAATGCGTTTGATATTTGTGTCGCGCGTTGATTCCAAAATGCTTGAGCCTGTCGATGTCCACTGATTCTTAATTGTGCTTTTTACTTCTACACCGTAAAAATTGCTGATTCGTATGTCGGGGAACTGAGCGCCAGAGACAAGCTGAATCGTGCTTTCAAAATCCGTTCCCCTTGCGCAATCCTTTAAAGCATTGCAGACATCTTCTTCCAAAAGCTGAGCCGTGCGTTTTGCAAAATAATCCTCGTGTCCTTTTGCCTCATTATTTAGATAACTGTCCGTTTTCTTCATAAGCTGACGGAATACAGTAAGTTCAGGCTCCGTGTTTTCTGAAAGTATCATTCGTTGTCTCCAAAATACAGATTCCATTTGCTTTCAATATTTTTTGCTATGTTATAGGCAAGTAGACATGGTACGGCATTCCCAATGATTTTGTAGGCATCGCTTGAAGAGACTGAAACATTTTCATCGGTGCGTGGCAAAATGAATTGATAATCATCGGGGAATGTCTGGATTCTGGCACATTCTCGAACGGTCAGACGGCGTTCTTTTAAACCATTCTGCAATTCCTCTAGATGTTTTCCGCCGTGCTCGACATTCAATCTGCGATACTCAATGTTTCCGTGATGCTCGCTTCTGATTGTCGGAGCGACATCGTTCAGTTTTATTTCAGCTTGTCCCTGACAATGTGCGCCCATGTATTTTGCCTTTGAATATTTTTGTTGCGATGGGTCGGCGGAGTTTTCTGGTTCTGGCAAATCAAAAAGAATGTCATGCGAAGTGACAAGCGGAAGCAAATTTGCATTTGATTTTGAATGCGTCGCTTGCGGATATGGATTGTATTCATCAGGGATAGTTTCTTGGGTCAATGCTTCCAATGCTTCTTTTTTCAAGGCACTTTTCTTAAAGCCGAAAAACAATACTCTTTCTCGGTTTTGCGGAACTCCGTAATGCGCCGCATTCAAGACAATTGCGTTTACCACAAGATAACCACCGTTTCCCGCCGTGGAAAAATCATGCTCAATGACGGCTTTTGCATCTGCAAGATTCGTAAGTCCTTTTACATTCTCAGCAATGAAGATTTTCGGCTCGGTCAGAGTGATGACATCGCGCATCCAAATATATAGTTGCCCTCGGCTTTCTACGGAAGGCTCATCGGTTGCAAGTGCCGTTCCCAAATGACTTTTCTGCGAATTGAAGCCGAGCCGTTTTCCTGCAACGGAAAAATCTTGGCACGGAAAACCGCCTGTAACGACATCAATGTTTTTGGGAAATGAAAACTCACCGCTCCGAGCCTGTTTTACCAAATCGACTATGCTTTCAAGGTGATACCGCTCGTTAGCATTTTTATAATGGCACGAAAAATACGATACCCACGCCGCTTTTGCATCGGGGCGAATGTCATTTGCAAACAACGTTTCAAAACAAGTGGGCGCAAGAAGAACTTTTCCGTCCTGCTCGCTTTGAATCCAATCGGGATGTATCACCTTGTTCATGCTTTTTTCATTGCATACGAATGAGCCTGTGAATCCCAAATCCATACCACCACAGCCCGAAAAAAGAGAAAGTAATTTGCGCTTTGCGGACATAAAAACCCCGTAAATAGGGAAATATCCTATAATCCATTTGTATAATTGGATATTTCCAAGTGTATTTCTTCTATTATCGGGAATATTCCAAGAATCCGCGCAAAAATTGGATTTATCCTAGATTATTAATTTATGAACTTTTGGGAACGCGTGAATGATTTATTAGAAAAGAACGATATAAACAAAAAGACACTTGCCACCGATGCCGGTTTTGATGCATCTAACATTACGAAAGGAATAAAAAACAACAATATTCCTTCCGCAGAAACCGCCGTAAAAATCGCCGCCAGACTTGGCGTTTCCGTGGAATATCTTGTGACGGGAAAAGATTCTTTCAGAAACAACGCAGATATAGGGAAGGGCGTGTACCTGTATCAAAAATATCACACCGTAATAGATAGTTTGGAGGGTCTTTCAAACACAAAGCAAAAAAGCGTCATGCGCATTGTTGAGGAATGTGTGAAATTGGGGAGATAAGAATTTGCCTAAAGAATGTATTATAGATGGTTAATTCATGTGTTAATAAATTATAGTATTCTCCTGCGAAATCTGCTATACTATCCTCATCATGTTAAACGACAAGCAGGACTTCACCCAGGGTCCGATTTTTTCTAAACTCATTTCTTTTATGTTGCCAATTTTGTTCTCGCTCGTGTTGCAATCGTTGTATGGCGCGGTGGATATGCTGATTGTGGGGCGGTTCGGAACGACGGCGGGTATCAGCGGTGTAGCCGTGGGTGGCAATGTGATGAATTTGTTTACGATGCTTTTGAATGCGATAACGATGGGCGTGACGGTTCTGATGGGTCAGTATATCGGTGCGAAGCGGTTTGAACAGGTGAACAAACTGATTGGTAATGCAGTGGCGTTTTTTCTTACGCTCTCTCTTTTGCTCACGGTGCTGATTGTGATTTTTGCGCGTCAGCTTGCGGTTGCGATGCAGACTCCGGAAGAAGCGGTAGATTTGACGGTGCAGTACATTCGCATCTGTGGCGCGGGTTTTATTTTTATCACGTTCTACAATTTTATCAGCGCGATGTTGCGTGGCATTGGGGATTCAAATACGCCGCTTCTGTTTGTAGCGATTGCGAGCGTGGTGAACATTATCGGCGACTTGGTGCTGGTGGCTGGCTTAAAGATGAATGTGGCGGGCGCGGCGATTGCGACGGTGGCGGCTCAGGCGGTGAGCGTTGTTCTTTCGCTTTGGATTATCCGTCGCAAAAAGATGGCATTTTCGTTCCAAAAAAAATATTTCAATTTCGGAAGCGAAGTGCCGCGGTTTGTAAAATTAGGTATGCCGCTTACGGTGCAAGGCTTCCTCACAAATTTCAGTTTTCTTGCGCTTTGTGCATTTGTGAACCGGCTCGGACTGGATGCTTCCAGTGGATATGGCGTGGCGCAAAAGATTCAGATGTTCATTATGCTGATTCCTGGCGCGCTCATGCAGAGTATGGCTCCGTTTGTGTCGCAGAATGTTGGCGCACAGAATGAAAAGCGCGCCCGGAGCGGAATGCTTTGTGGTCAGATTCTTGGTGCGGGCATCGGTTTTGTGATTATGATTGGCGTCTTTTTCTTTGGCGACTATCTTGCGCGGCTTTTTACGGCGGACGAGGCGGTTATTGCGCGTGCATTTGAATTTTTGCGCGGATTCTCCCCGGAGGCAGTGGTCACGTGTATTTTGTTCAGTTACCTCGGCTACTTTAACGGACATTCCAAATCTCTGTTCGTGATGATTCAAGGCTTGCTTCAGACTTTCCTGATTCGTCTTCCGATGTCGTATCTGATGAGCATTCGTCCTGATGCGAGCCTTACGGGTGTCGGTCTTGCGGCTCCTACGGCGACGATTTTTGGAATTACGCTGTGTTTTATCTATTACAAACGCATGGGACGCAGCTTGAACAGAAAATAGTCAAATCACCGCATAAAAACATTGCTATATTTCTCATACAGGTTTATACTGGATTATTGAAATAAACTTATAAAAATCATCGACATGATGTGTATGTACAAAGAATATTTTGGTTCAGTAAGCACAATGGTACGCACCATGATTATTGTCATTGCGGTTATTTTGATTATCGCAGTTGCCATCAGTACCTTTGTCATTTCAATTACACTTCATCCGCTCAAAGTGGTGGAGTCTTCTATCACTGAAATTGCAAGCGGAAACGCAAACTTGACCAAACGTATTGAAGTGACTTCGCAGGATGAAATCGGCAACGTGGTCAAAGGCTTTAACGCATTTACCGAAAAATTGCAGAACATTATCAGCGTGCTCAAGAATTCAAAAGATGAGCTGCTGACCGCAGGACAAAATCTAAAAGACAGCACGCAGAATACGGCGGCATCTATCACTGAGATTATCAGCAATATTGAAAGCATGGGCGGAAGCATCAACAACCAGAGCGACAGTGTGCAGCAGACAGCGGGCGCGGTAAATGAGATTTTGGCAAATATTCAGTCGCTGGAAAAAATGGTGGAAAATCAGGCGGATGGTGTTGCGCAGGCTTCAAGTGCCGTAGAAGAGATGATTGGCAATATTGCGTCCGTCAATACGTCAGTTGATAAAATGGCAAGCTCATTTGAGATTCTTGCGGGCAATGCACAGTCAGGCGCACAGACGCAGGCAAAACTGAGCGAACAAGTGAACCAGATTGAAGAGCAGTCCAAACTGTTGCAGGATGCGAACACGACGATTGCAAATATCGCAAGCCAGACAAACTTGCTCGCTATGAACGCGGCAATCGAAGCGGCACATGCAGGTGAATCCGGAAAGGGCTTTGCCGTTGTTGCAGACGAAATCCGCAAACTGTCCGAAACTTCAACGGCTCAGTCAAAAACAATTGGCGAACAGCTTAAGAGCATTCAGAGCACGATTAACACGGTCGTCATTTCAGCGCAGGAAGGCACGCGCGGTTACACAAGTCTTGCAGCGGAAATCCACGAGACCGATGAGCTGGTGCGTCAGATTAAGAGCGCGATGGAAGAACAGAACGAAGGCTCAAAGCAGATTACCGAAGCCTTGCACAACATGAACGACAGCACAAGCGAAGTCCGCAATGCGTCGCAAGAAATGGCAGAAGGAAGTCAGGCAATTCTGAAAGAAGTTCATGCGTTGCAAGATGCGGCGCTCAGCATGAAACAGGGCATGGATGAAATGGCAATTGGTGCGACAAAAATCAACGAAACCGGCGCCGACCTCACAACGATTTCAAATCACATGGAGACCTCAATCGAAGGAATTGGTGCGCAGGTTGACCAGTTTGAAGTGTAAGAGAAAATTTAGTCTTCTACAATTTCTCTGAGACGTTCATTCGCGTTCATGATGACAGAAGAAAACTGAGCGTATAACGATTGTTTGATTTCATCTTTTGATTTTGATGCGTCTGTGATGAATAAGTCGGCAGGATTAATTTGCAATGCATCTGCTATGGTCACCATCATGTCAAAAGATGGTTTTGTCCTTCCTGCCTCAATGCCACCAATGGTTCCTGGGGAACAGGCGCATTTTTCTGCTAAATCTGCTTGAGTAATTTTCTGTAATTCTCTGTAGTGCTTTATATTGTAACGAACATCATCCAAGTAGGAAGCCATATCCTCATTATAAGCGAGTTAAACCATCTTTAAAGTTAAAGACACTGAGGATGAATATTGTCTACTCGAAATGAGCGAGTTTTTTACAGTTTTACTCAAAAGCGCAAATATGCTACACTTATTCTATGAACGTCTTGATTCTCCAACCGCCAGTCATGCAGTTGAATACGGCGTATCCCAGTGGCGCATATCTTTCCGCATTTTTTCGCTCGCTCGGCTGCAATGTTTTGTGGCGAGATTTGAACATTGAGCTTTTTGACGCAATTTTTTGCCGCGCTGGTTTGGAGCGACTTTTTTCTCTGTGTGCTGATGACGCATTGGCTTTGGCAGAAAAAGCAGAGCAATCTGGAGATGATGCGACGGCGTTCAACCTCAGGCGATATGTGAGCCAGCGCGATTTGTGGTGCGCCTGGATTGAAAGGATTACCGCAATGTTGCGCGGCGATGAACGGGAAAGCGCACATCGGTTTGCATTTGGCGCGCATGTTCCCCGTGGCAATCGTATGGAACAATACCTTGCCAACTTAAACCACGATTTGACCACTGACGATGCGCGCGCTCTTGCCAGTTATGCGCTTGCGGATTTGGCAGATTTTATTACCGTCGTCTTTGACAAAAACTTTGCGCTTGTGCGCTATGCTGAAAGTCTCACCGTAAGCGAAAGCAGTTTTTCACAGATTGCCGCCGGAGCCGACAGCCCGATTCTGCGTGAGTTTTATGAGCCGGTATTGGAACGATTGTTTCAAACGGAAGCAGTAATGCGACTAACTAACGATAGTTTTACTAACGAACGGAAGTTTTTGGTTTGTGTGAGCGTGCCATTTGCCGGAACATTTGCCGCCGCACTTTGTACCGGACGGTTTTGCAAGAAGCATTTTGGCGATAAGGCATTTGTTAGTTTTGGCGGCGGCTTTATCAACACAGAACTGCGTGATTGTGACGAACGAGCGTTAGTCTCATATTGTGATGCGCTCAGCTATGACAGAGGTTATGCAGGCTACCGAGAGTTAGTCAAACGCTTTAACTCCGACAATCATCTGAATTTTTCCTCCACGGAAAGCATCTACAAACTCCGGCTCTTTCTAACTAACGGTAGTTATTCTCAAAACAGTATTCCTGCTGACTTGTCTGCCGTACAAATAGTTCCCCCTCTGGAAAAAGACCCGGAAGCCGAGGCCTATGAAAAAGAAGTCACGTCTACGCTGATTCCAGACTTTAGCGACATCGACTTTTCACGCTATCCCCGCCTGATTGACGACACAAACCCAATGCACCGCCTGTGGTCTGATGGCGCATGGATAAAAGTATACATGGCGCACGGCTGCTACTGGCATCAATGCGCATTCTGTGATGTGACCCTGGATTACGTCAAAGGGTACTGTCAGACAAATGTGCACAAGTTATACGAAGGCATCTTGAGTCAGTGCGAGCAGAAAAAAATCTACGGCATCCATTTTGTAGACGAAGCCATGCCCCCTGCGCTGATGATTCAGTTTGCGCGCGAAAACCTTGCCCATGGCTCGCCGCTTACTTGGTGGGGAAACATCCGCTTTGAAAAACAATTCACGCGCGATGTCGCTGACCTCCTTGCCGCTGGCGGACTCATTGGTGTTTCAGGCGGACTTGAGATTGCCACCGGAAGTGGCTTGGACGAAATCCACAAAGGCACAGATTTGACATCAATTGTGGCGGCATGTTGTGCATTCAAAGAAGCCGGCATTTTGGTTCACGCCTACATGATTTATGGCTACTGGAAAGAGACTCCGCAAGACTTAATCAACTCTATGGAAACCCTGCGTCAATTCTATGCGAACGGTCTGCTGGATTCATCCTTCTGGCACAAGTTTGTCCTCACCCGCCACAGCCGCGTCTACAAAGAATGGCAAGAGGGAAAATTTCCTGATTTACAACCGATAGATACTACAGAGAAGATTCCCGCGTTAAAGCGTGGAAATGACAAGCGTGAAAACGCCAGAACAGTTCCGCTCTTTGCCAAAAATGGCTTGCATTTTGCTGGCGAAGAAAAATCAGAAAAATATGGCGCGGGATTAGAAATTGCCCTGAATGAATGGATGCACGGTAATCACCTTAACCGCCCCGTCCAGAAATGGTACAACTTCCCCGTTCCCGCACCCACTGTCGCAAAAGATTTTATCGCCCAAGAAATCGCAAAATATGAATCCAAACGCGACGCGACATTTGCCGCACCAGTCCCAACAACCGCAGACGGCTCCCCTGACACAAACAAAGTCTTCTGGCTCGGCGGCGAAAAGTTCCCCGCAGGCAAAAACAAAATCGGCTGGTTCTACATGGGCGAATACTACGAAGCGAAAAAAAATGCCCCCGACACTGTGTTCAGGGGCAAAGGGTTGTGTGTTTTACCGTAAAATTATACTCTTGCTAATCCAGCTTTGCGTGCTTCATCTGCCACGGCTTTGGCGACAGTCTGTGCTACGCGCTCATCAAATGCACCAGGAATAATCATGTCGGGTGAAAGTTCCGCATCGCTTACGAGGCTTGCAAGTCCGCGAGAAGCCGCAATTTTCATTTCCTCAGTGATTTTGCTCGCTCGGCAATCAAGTGCGCCACGGAAGAGGCCGGGGAACGCGAGGATGTTATTGATTTGGTTCGGGTAATCACTGCGTCCGGTTCCGATGATGTATGCGCCGGCGGCTTTTGCTTTTTCATAAGTGATTTCTGGCTCTGGGTTTGCCATGGCAAAGACGATTGATTTGGGTGCCATGGATTTGACCATTTCTTCGCTCACGAGGTTGGGTGCTGAAACGCCCACGAAAATGTCCGCACCGACCATGGCTTCTTTGAGGGTCATGCGTTTGTTGTCGGGGTTGGTGATTTCAGTGAGTTCTTTGGTCAAAAAGTCGTATTTGTCGTAGTCCTCTTTGATGACGATGCCGTTGATGTTAAAGCCGTAGATTTTTCCGATGCCGAATTTGTGGAGCATACGGATGATGGAGCTGCCTGCCGCACCAGTGCCTGAAACGATGAGCGTACAGTCTTCTGGTTTTTTGCCGACTACTTTGAGTGCGTTCATGATTGCCGCGGTAACGACGATTGCTGTTCCGTGCTGGTCATCATGGAATACGGGGATATCCAGTTCTTTAATCAAAGTGCGTTCAATTTCTACGCAGCGGGGCGCAGAGATGTCTTCCAGATTGATACCGCCGAACGTGGGAGCAATTTGTTTGCAAAAGTCGATGATTTTCTGCGGGTCTTTGGTGTCGATGCAGAGAGGAACGGCATCTACGCCTGCGAATTTTTTGAACAGGACGCATTTTCCTTCCATAACGGGAAGTCCTGCCGCAGGTCCAATGTCGCCCAAACCGAGCACCGCCGTTCCGTCTGAAACGACGGCAATTGTGTTGCCTTTCCAGGTGTATTTGTATACGTCATCGGGATTTTTGTGAATCTGGCGGCATGGTTCTGCTACGCCGGGGGTGTATGCTACCGACAAATCATCTCGTGTTTCAAGGGGCATTTTGAGTTCAGTTGAAATCTTGCCCTGCCATTCGCTGTGTTTTTCCAGTGCTTTTTCGTAAATTGTTGCCATATGTCGCTATCGCTCCATTTGAGTAATGTGCTTATTATAGCGGAATTAGTCTGTAACGGGAAGGAGTTCTGCGGGACTTTCATCTTGAAGATGTTCTTCATCGTTTTCGTTGGAAACATATTCATGTACATCAACACGTTTTGCGACAATGAGGGTTATATCGTCTTCAAGTTCTTTGCCTTTTGTAAAATCAAAGAGTTTTTTAGTGATACTGTAGAGAATTTCATTTGCAGATTTTTTGCAATTTTCTTTGAGGAGCCATTTGATTGTTTCTTTTCCAAATTGTTCAAAATTGATATTCATCGCTTCTGTTATACCATCGGTGTAGCAGAACAAAATATCGCCTTCTTCCATTTCAAAATTAGTTGTCGCAAAGGAAATCTCAATTCCCTTCATACCGATAGCACCGTAATGTTGTTTACCGTCGTTGCCCTTCAATTCAGAAACGGTGTTGTCTTTTGCGCTGAATTTAAACGGATAGGGGTGGCCAGCGTTTCCGAGCGTCGCTTTAAATACATTTTCATCTGAGCTGTTTTCAAAGCGGCACAAAAGTCCGGTCAGATAATTATCAATATCGCCTTTTTCATAAAGAACGATATTGTTGATTCTTGCGAGAATACTTGCGATGGGTTCTTTCTGTACGAAGCCTTTTTGGAACGCATGGGAGATAATATTTTTTGAAAGCATAGTGACCAGACTTGCCGAAATGCCATGTCCAGAAACATCAAAGAGCGCAAGTCCATTGAGTTCATCATTCGTATTGTAATAGTCGTATAAGTCACCCGAAACAATTGCCTGCGGATTATAATAAATTGAAATATCCCAGCCTTTAAGATGTTTGTTTGGTTGCGGGAAGAAACGCTGCTGTACGAGAGATGCCATTTGCAAGTCTAAGTCGGCTTTGAATTTTTCATCTTCAAGATGTTCATTCAAAAGTGAAAGCTTGTGGTTTACGCTTTGCAAATCTTTGGTACGGGTATCAACTTCTTCCTGAAGATTATTGGTAAGCCGCTCATTTCTTCTGTACATATTGGAAAAGCGAAGGCAGAGCGTAATGATGAATATGACAATAGTGATTTGCCAACCGAATACTGTAAAGAAGGGATATGCCTGCGATGAATCATGAATACGGAGAATAATATCAAGAATTCCAGTCAGAAGTACCGGCATGAAGCCTAATGAAAACTGAATTGCGAGGGCACGGGTGTCTTTGTTCAATAAAAAACGGACTTCTTGCGCTATGCCGATTCCACCTTGTATAGCAAGCAGTCCCAGCATAAACGGCAAAACGGTAAGAAGAGACTGATAGGTGGGCATAAAAATAGTAATTACTGATTGTGAGATAAGAATGAACAATCGTACTAATTCCATGGAATATGAGAATTTTCGGTAATGGAAATCGCATACGAACAATGACCAGAAATAAATCATTAGATATGCCGGAATACAATACGTAAATTTGATGAAGGGTAAGAACGGAAGCAAACCATTTGTGTACAACGGCAATTCTGTCGCATAAAAAGGAATGATGAAAAATGATGACAGAAAATTGATTATAGCAAAGTCTCTGAATTCCTTCAGTTCCCGTATGGCAAGATAAAAGCACATGTAAAGAATGGACGTAAAAAGCAAAATACCTGTTAAGAAAATATAAATACGTGTATGACGGAAATTGATTACTTCAAATGAGGCATAGGCACTTCCCGTTGGCTGAATAAATGAATGTGTTGAAATACCACTGTTTCCCTGAACATAAATCTTTATAAGGATAGTATTTTTTCCAGTCTGATTAAGAATGTTCATCGGAAAGCTGAAGAAGTGGGCCTTGAACAGGGTTGATTGCTCATTGGGCGGAAAGTTTCCGTATTGCGAGATGAATACTTCATTACAGTACAGCTGCTCCGCAAATGTAAGGTGCGGAATGACAAGTCCGAGCGGACGATTGCGTAAGTGTGGAGGAATCTTAAAGTCTGTACGAACCCATACGTAATGCGGTCCTTTTCCTAGAACATTCCTTAAATTTTTTGTTGAGGTGTCACGTAATTTAATAAACTCAGTTGCATGCGAAAGAGCCTCGGACAACGTAGACTGCGCGTTTGTTTCCCAATAGTAAAAATTATTGCCGACTTCAATTCTTGGTGCATCCGTAGGATCATCTATAGCACAAGAAAGCAAAACCAATGAGAGAAAAACTGAGAAAAATGTAAAGAAAAGTCTTTTTTTGGGAAAAAACACAAAATAGTATATCATAATTTTTGCTTTTTGAGTGTGATTTAACACTATTTTAATGAATATTTTTATTATTTTTTTATGGACTTTCTGTCAGAATAGTATATAATGAAAATAACAAATTACTTTATGGAGTTATTATGACACTTAAAAAATCTAAAGATCGTATGATGTTTTTAATCGGAATGGCGGCTACCTTTATCGGTCTGCTTATTCCTTTTATTAGTGTACCAGACGAGGGTGTAATGAATGTTTTTCAGGGCGCATCTTTCTTTAACGAGCCTGGCATCGCATACATTTCGACGTTCATGGTTATTGTTTGGCTGGCAGCTCTTGCCGGTGTCGTTCTCTATTTCGTGACGGACTTTATGGTGGCTGACTTTATTGCATGGCTTGTTGGCGCGGCTTTCGGTATTGCTCACACCGTTTCAATGTGTCTGTACAGCGTAGAAAATGAATATAGCCTGTTTGGCTGGATTTTTATTGGTTCAATTATTGCTTTTGTTGGTATGACACTTGCATTGGTCGGACTAATCCTTCAGGCAATCCACATTCAGCATCCGTTGGCTCCAAAAGCCGAATAACATATTTGCTGAGAAAAAACAAAAACCGCCGGACTTTGTAAAGTGCGGCGGTTTTTTTGTGCCCTAAACTACAATGTTTTGTGTTTGATTCGGGTTATTTTTCAGCGATAACCGCTTCGTCAGCCTCTTCAACAATGGTTGTGTCGTTTGACGAAATGGAAAGTTTTTCCACCAATTTTTCCCGAACCAGCTTTTTGAGCATCTCACCTTCAGTGGTGGTGTCGTTAATCTTCTTCATGGCTTCGTCAATATGTGTCTCGTAGATATTCTTCTCGATTCCCCATACGGCATAGTATGAATACTTTGGCTCGGTGACAACATTCTTTCCGTCAACTACTTGAGATAAAATCCAATATTGAGCAATTTTTTCCAACCCAGTAACACGTACGCTGGACAGCGATGCACGGTACATGTCTTGATTTTTTTGGATTTCAGCGGGACTGACTGTTTTTGTGCCGCTTTCTGCTGTGGAACCAACCATTTCTGCTTCAACAGCTTTTACTGCGACGCGTTCCAATGAGCTGGTCACTTCTGTTTCCACATCTACCAAATCTGTCCACTGGCGAACAAAATCAAGATTATCACCATAACCGATAGTAACAAAGACTTTTTTGCCTTTTACGTCGGGCATAATCTTTGACAATGCGCTTTCTGAATAATTTCCGTTGGCAAGCTCTTTTACCCACAACGGAATTTCGCCACCTAATTCTCTTCCCTGATAATCAATAATTGCAGTCTTTCCCACAGCCAATTTTGGGTCATCGCCTTTTAGACCTGAACCTTTTACGGTTGTTGTTTTGCAACTTGCGAACAGAGCGAGTGTCAGCAAGGCTGCTGCAATTCCAAATACCTTTTTCATATCATGAACCTCCTGAAGGTCTGTCTTTATACTATTATAACACAATTATATGGTTTTTGTTACCCGAAAAAAGGTTTTCGTTTTTCAAATCCGATGAATTAGTTTAAAAATAAAAAGGTTTTCGCTTTTCAACGAAAACCTTTTTGTGGAGACGATCGGACTTGAACCGACTACCTTTTGAATGCCATTCAAACGCTCTAGCCAGGTGAGCTACGCCCCCAAAAGAATGGTTTATAGTAGCAAAAATAAGTGGGGTGCGTCAATAGTATTGAATTTTTGACAGATATTTGATAATATGCCTCTAATTAGAATAGTAAACAATGAGTTAGGAAAAAAAATGTCTTTTATTTCCATCACATTTGGTCTTTTCGTTTTCAGTATATTTGTATTATATTATGCGGCATCGCTTTTACGTAATCGTAGTGCTTTTGTTCAGCAGGTCATACTTTTTATTGGTAGCTTTGTTTTTTATGGATTTACTGATATAAGGTTTATTCCTTTTCTGTTGTATATAATCATTATTGCATGGGCATCATTTTTTCTCTGCAGAAATACTTTTTCTTTTGCAATTGCGATTATCCTGGAAGTCTTACCACTTTTATTCTGTAAATACAGTCCCACTCATTTGATTTTTCCTCTTGGCTTGTCGTTTTTTACTTTTCAAGGCATCAGTTATACAGTAGATGTGTATACAAAAAGATTTGTGCCGCCTAGAACGACTGCTTTAGGAAGTCTTTTTGATGTAGCACTTTTTATCGCTTTTTTTCCGACTATCTCAAGCGGACCTATTCAACGACCTGCCGGGCTTATACCCCAGTTTCATCAGACGCATCGTTTCGTATATGACTCTTCCGTAGAAGGAATCATATTATTCGCATGGGGTTTACTTAAAAAGATGTTTATTGCAGACAGAATTGCTATATACGTAAACTATGTGTACGGCAGTCTTTCTGAGCAATATGGATGCGCATTATTGCTTACTGCAGTGTTGTATTCTTTTCAGATTTATTGTGATTTTTCTGGTTACAGTGACATGGCGATTGGAGTTTCGAAAGTTTTTGGCTTTGAGCTTGGGAAGAATTTTAATCATCCGTATCTTGCGCAGTCCGTCGGCGATTTTTGGCGTCGCTGGCATATTTCTCTTAGTTCGTGGTTGCGAGATTATGTTTATATTCCATTAGGTGGAAGTCGAGTTATTTTGCCTCGAATCTATATAAATCTTATGCTGACGTTTCTTGTTAGTGGTATTTGGCATGGTTCTTCCTGGAGTTTTGTTGTGTGGGGATTGCTTCATGGTGTGTATCAATGCATGGGGCGTGCGACAAAATCAATACAAGAAAAATTGCGTCTTCCATCAGTTCTCAAAATATTCATTACATTCTGCCTTATTACTGTCGCATGGATTTTTTTCCGGGCCGATACGTTGCAAGACGCATTGTTTATTATCCGGAAGATAGTCTTAATACCCTCTGAACTAATTCATTTTACGGATTTGAAGGCTACACTTGGTTCTACGAATGCTATTCGGGATATGTTCTCTTTGTTTGATCCTGCATGTGGTGGTTTTAAAGGAATGGCAAAAATTCTTTTACTTTCTGGCGCATTGTGGCTTATTGAAATGATAACGGCTAAGCGTGATGGAGTACAACTGTTTCGTTCGCAAAAACTGATAATTCGTTGGATTCTATATCTAGTTTTTGTTCTTTTTTTGGTTTATGGAACTAGTGATGACTATTCTGGCAATTTTATTTATCAAAATTTTTAAGTGGAGAGCATGATGTTCCGAAAGTTTTTCTTGAAAAGTATTATTTTTTGTGTCATTACATCTTCAATTGTTTTTGGTATCAGCTATTGGGTAGATACATTTAATATTTTTCATTGGAAGAATATACGGTTTACTAGCGCAGAGCCAAATAAAAACTATATTAAAACACAATATATCTTGCATAATCCTGATTTATTTAATGCTTTTGTTTTTGGTTCATCACGTGTAGGAAATTTGCCGCAGAATGGTTTACCAGAATCGCTGTCTGGAGAAAAATTACGTTGGTATAATATGACTCACAGTGTCGGGCTTCCTGCAGAGCATTTGCTCACTTTGAAGACATTCTTAGCACACGGTGTAGACGTAAAAGTCATTTTTTTAGGGTTTGATGACATACTAATGATTAATTCTCCAGAATCACACAGAAAAGAATTACTGAGACTTCCATATCAAGTATATGAAGAGAGCAAATGGAAATTCTATAAACCATATTTAAAAAAACTGCCTGCATTTTCTCTTATAAAAGAAATAGCCGCTTATAAAACTTCTGAACACCAAGACGATACGGAATTGTTTTATAGCTATGGTACATTAAAAGAGGATTTTTCTTTGACAGAAGATTCTCAATTGGAGAATTGGCCATCTGCACATAAAAGTGTTACAGGTTATACACAGACAAATGCATATCAAGATATATTCAGCATTGCACAATTATGCGCAGATTATGGTATTACGTTGATTCTTTTTACCAATCCGCTATACTCAACCACTTATCGAGACGCGGTTGATGATGGCTATCTTTCTGTTTTACAAAAGGTTGGAGAATCGGTCACTTTCTATAATTTTTCATCTCTGAATGCTTATACCCAAAATCCGCAATATTTTTTTGAAGGTGCACATTATCGTCCAGCACTTGGACTTTTAATGGAAAAAATGGTATTTGGTACGGAAGAAGAACGGGCGGAAATACGGCGCAAAGCAGGCGATGAACTGTTTGGTGTAAAAGTGACACCACAGAATGTTGATGAGATTGTGCGGGGTCTGCAAAATCAGATTCAGTCGCAATAATATAGACTTTTAAAATTACTCGGTCTATAATAGCGCATATATGGCAAAGAAAAAGAATTCTAAAAATACAAGCGGATTGGCATTGGCCTGCTGGATCTTAGGCTTTTTGGTGCTTCTGATTATATTTTTGGTGAAACTTGATGATATAAAATCTAACTTAAAATCAACGCATTTTTTTGAGCGTGTTTTTGGAACGACCCCTACGTTTATTCAAAATCATGAGGACAAAAAAGAAGAGGAAGAACCGTTGCCTGAGGAAGGAACGATTATCACACTCAACACAACGACGCAGCCTGTTCAGCAGCCGGCACAACAGACGACAGAACCGCAAACATCTTCTCCTGTTCAGTCTGCTCCATCGTCGTCAGCGCAAGATTTTCCGGCGGCTCCGGTTCAAAAACAAACTCCGCAGCCTGCTCAGTCAGTTACACAGGCACCTGCACGTCAAGAAAATGTGCCGTCGCCTGTCGCAAAACCTGAGCCAAAGGTCGCTGTGGCAACTACGACAGCAAAATTGTGTTTTGTTTCTATTGATAACGATGGCTCTGTAAGCCGCAAGCAGATTTCACGCACTATCACCAAAAATGATTCTCCGCTCACCGGCAATATCCAGTTGCTTTTGGCGGGACCAACTTCCAGCGAACGAAGCAAAGGTTGTCGCTCACTGATTCCCGAAGGCACGCGGCTTTTGTCTGCCAGTGTGCGCGATGGAGTAGCATCCCTTAACTTTAGCGAAGAATTTGAATACAACCGCGTTGGCGTGGAAGGCTATTTGGGTCAATTGATGCAGATAGTTTACACTGCCACTGAATTCAGCACCGTAAACAGCGTGCAGTTCTTAATCGACGGTCAGAAAAAAGAATACTTGGGAAGCGAAGGCGTGTGGATTGGCTCTCCGCTTTCTCGGTCAAGTTTTTAGATTTTTATAAATCGATTGTTTATTCTTCAATGCAGTAAGAATCGATGATGCTTTTAAAATATGCTTTGTTTTTTGTGTAGGCTTCATTGAATACCGTCAGTGTAAAAAATGCAATGCTTCCGTCATTCAGTTTGGTCAGAATCTTAAAATCTTGCGTTACGCTTTCTGTCGTCGGTTTATAATGCAAATTACTGATAGTAGTCTTATTGTTTTCCGTTGTGACAGAGAGCCAGCCCAAAACAGGATATGATTGCTCGGTTCCCAAAATCATGCGCCGGGTCAGCAATGGAAGAAAAGCGTCTTTAGCCTCTTTGTTCGCAGGAATGATATCCATAGCAAGAATGGCACTGTTTCCTAAGAGCCATAAATTGTCCATAGACTGTTTCCATTGTGAATCCAATCGGATGTGCTGAGTGGTGGAATCATTTACTTGATAAGTAAAATCCGCTCCCGTAGCTTTTTTGTTGTTTTTGAATGAATGATGTTTATCTACCAGAGAAACAGGAATGCCTTTGAAATCTAAGAAAGTGTTATCATCAGAAGAGGCAAGCTGACCTGCCGTAACCAGTGTAAAGGCAGGCTTTCCGTCCATAGTGGAAACTGATTTTAAGTTGAAGATAGGAATGAGCGCGTCAAAAATCATGGTCACTTTTCCACCAAACTGCTCGTAGTCCTGACGGCTGGCAGTTTTGTCCGTAAAATAAGTGACTTTTTGTCGGCGCGAGGTCAACTCATACAAAATATCGTGAATGTAATTGATTAAATCGGTGTCATCAGGTGTGACCGTAGAAATAATACGTTCGCCCGTTAATGAAACGTAATCTTTTGTGGTGTCGAGGGTGAACAAAATGCAGATGTCTTTTTCCGGCAACGATTTCTTCTTGTCTTTTACCACGGGAGCGTAATAGCGAATTGCATACGTTCCTTCATCGTAGTACAAAAATCCCGTGTATGACTCGCGCTCAAAGGTCGTGTCCTTGTAGTACACATACTGCCCAGAAATATCAGGCAGAAAAGATTTTACCCCCGGAAGCGCAAAAGCACACACAGAGAACAACAAAATCGCTGGCAGGAAAAAGAGTTTTTTCAAATGTTACTCCGCGTTCAGTTCGGCAAGCGCATCGCGCACAAATTGCTCTGCTTTTGCCGCCGCTTTGTCTGCAGGAACAAGCTCAGCTTCTGTGGCAGCGCGTGGTTTAAACTCAATGTTGGGAAGCGTCTTTTCGCCAACGGTAATACGGAGCGGAATACCAATCAGTTCCATGTCGGCAAATTTTACGCCGGGGCGTTCGTTGCGGTCGTCCAAGAGCACTTCGATTCCCGCGCGTGTCAGCTCGTCGTAGATTTTGTCAGCTGTTTCTTTCATCTGACCTTCGTACTTAATCGGCACGATACAAACTTGGAACGGCGCGGTGCTCATCGTCCAGATGATGCCTTTGTCGTCGTTGTGGTTTTCGATAATTGAAGCGAGCGTGCGGTCAACACCAATGCCGTAACAGCCCATCGTGGGGATTGTCGCTTTGCCATTTATGTCGAGGTAGGTGACATTCATGCTCTTAGTGTATTTCTGTCCGAGTTTGAAGATGTGACCAAGCTCATTGCCTTTTGTGGTGTGGAACGGATTTCCGCAGTTGGGGCAGAGGTCGCCTTCTTTGACCAAGCGCACGTCAGCGTTCAGGAACGGTTTAAAGTCACGAATTGGCTCAACGTGCTTGATGTGGTAGCCTTCTTTTCCGGCACCAGTGATTGCGTCGTGCATCTGAGCGACCAGTGAGCCATCGTCTGCCGTGGTGATAACAGAGCAGTCCACAACGAGCGGCACTTTTGCGGTAACAGGACCAACAAATCCGTGGGGCGCGCCTGCATACTGCAGAACCTCTTCGTCATTCGCAAGCTCAACGGCACTTGCTTTGAGCGCAGAAGCCAATTTTGCCTCGTTTACGTCCAAGTCCGCGCGAATCAGCACGCAGAAGTATGAAACGGGGTAGTAATTTCCTGCTGGGTCTTTGACCAATTTGAACTGCTTGCCGTTTGCATCTTTGCTCAAATCCAGCGCGCAGTTTTCTACCTTGTAAATCAATGCTTTGATAAAAGTCTTGGGAGATGCATTGAAGAATTTTTCCATGTCAGTGATGGAGAACACATTCGGCGTGGCGACATCTTCAAACGGCAAGTCTGTTTTGACCTGCGGCTTTCCGTCGTTACCAGTCGCCACATCGGGAGCACAAGCTGCTTTTTCTGCGTTTGCCGCATAACCGCACTTGTCACAGAGAATCAGCGTGTCGTCACCAATCGGGCTTTCCACCATGAATTCTTCACTTCCGCTGCCACCCATTGCGCCAGAGTCCGCCTTTACCGGAATGATTTTTAAGCCGAGGCGTTTGAAAATGCGGAAGTATGCTTTTTCGTATGCGTTGTATGACTCGTCCAGAGATTCGTCTGAGGCGTTCATCGTGTACGCATCCATCATCGTAAATTCACGACCGCGCATAACACCGTAGCGGGGACGGATTTCATCGCGGTATTTTGTGTTAATCTGATACAGATTGACCGGAAGCTGCTTGTAGCTTGAAAGAGCCTCACGAACGAGCGCAGTGTAGCCTTCCTCTGCGGTGGGACTTACAACCATGTCCTGTTCGCCACGAGTCTTTGCCTTGAGCATCTGCGGACCCATCGTTTCCCAACGACCGCTTTCCTTCCAGATTTCGCCCGGCTGAATGACCGGAATCTTTATTTCCATCGCGCCGATTTTGTCCAGTTCTTCGCGGATGATTTTTTCAACTTTATTGAGAGAGCGCAAACCGGTGGGAAGATACGCATACAAACCATTTGCCAATTTGCGCACCAAGCCTGCGCGGAGCATCAGTTTATGACTTGCAATGACCGCTTCTGACGGTGCTTCACGCAAGGTAGAAATATAATACTGAGATGTTTTCATAGAAGATAGTTTATCGAAAATAACGGTAAAATTCAACAGAGGGGGGAAAAGCCTTTCCCCTGGGGTTCAAGCGCTGCTTTCACCCACACCCCTTTCTCCTAGGGCTACCGCCCTAAGACCCGTCTGCTAATCCATTTACACACGTAAAAGAATACGACGCTTCCGATAACAGCACCTGTTGTGTCCGCGTACCAGTCGAGCACTGAAGTTTCGCGTCCCGGAGTAAAAGACTGGTGAATTTCGTCAATCACACCGTACAGCGAAACGATAATGATTGGAATCGCAATGCGCCATTTTACCGGTAATTTCGTTCCCACGCCAAACGCCACCCAAAAAGTCAGCCCGGCAAAACACACGCAGTGAACCAATTTGTCCGCGTTCCAAAAATCGGGCATCGACTCAATTTTTTCCTGAGAAGAAAGATACCAACTGCATCCAAAAATAAACAGCGCCGGCAGCCAGCGAAGAATAACTTTTAGGGATTTCATACAATCATTTGTCTCCATTGTCTTTCTGTAATTCTAAGGAAGTGTAAGTATAGGCTGTTGTAATGTCAAGCCAAAAGTCACACTTGCCTCTCATGCGGATAAAGTATAT
>JAFSTK010000015.1 GCA_017450535.1 Treponema sp. | reverse complement strand
GAGTAGAAGTCGCAATAATAGCACTTCTTCTTGCAAAATGGGATATGTATGTATAGTCCTGACAATGCTGGCGGTTTAGAAAACTAAAAAAAGGAAGCATCTTATTAAGAATACTTCCTTTTTTCATTGCTATGAAAAAATGATTAGTTTGTTTTCTTTTCTTTGATTCTGGCTTTTTTACCAGTGAGGTTTCTTAAGTAGTACAATTTAGCGCGGCGAACTTTACCTACTTTGTCAAGTTTGATGCTCTCGATGAACGGTGAGTTGATAGGGAAAATTCTTTCAACGCCTACACCGTCAGAAATCTTACGAACGGTGAATCTTTTTTTGTCGCCGTGTCCTGTGATTTTGATTACCACACCGCGATATTGCTGGATACGCTCTTTGTTACCTTCGGTGATTTTGTAAGCTACAGTGATGGTGTCACCGCTTTTGAATGCCGGATAATTTTTTGCTTCTCCTTTGAATGCTTCTTCAGCAACTTTTATTAAATCCATTTCTTTTTTTTGAAAAAAGTTTAACATAAACAATGTTACGGACCTCTCTAATTCCGTAAGTGATTGCGAAAATCGACTGCAAATGTACGACATATTTTTCATGAAAACAAATTTCCGCATCTTTTTCATGTTTTTTTCTTGCGAAAAAGTGTTTGCTATTGTTGTGATTTCTCTATTCTTTGTACTTTTGCACTCGCAAATAATATATAATGAAAGGAAAAATATTCTTAGGGCATCTCGCTGCGGCAGTTGCTTATTTTATATTCGGATTCAATATAGTCACCTGCAAGAATGTGGTGACAGGGAGCGCCGTGTCGCCGATGGATTTATTTTGTATGCGTGCGGTCGGTGCCATGGCGCTTTTTTGGCTGCTTTCGTTTTTCATGCCTGCCGAAAGGGTGGAGAAAGGCGATTATTTCAAAATCTTTTTGGCGTCGTTTTTTGGCCTTTTCCTTACGCAGATTTCGTTTCTGAAAGCCGTTACGATGACAACGCCTTTTGATACGGCGGTGGTGGCTTCCACTGCGCCTATCATGACGATGTTTATCTCCGCCATATTCCTCAAAGAACCGATAACTTGGAAGAAGGTGCTGGGTGTTTTGTTGAGCTTTGTCGGGGTGTTGCTCATCATCTTCAATAGTGTTCATGCCGAGACTGGCGTGCAGACAAAACCGCTCGGCGTGCTCCTGATGATTTGCAATGCGCTGTGCTTTGCCCTTTATTTGGGCATATTCCGGCCGCTGATTGAAAAATACAGCGTGGTGACATTTATGAAATGGATGTTCCTTTTTTCTGCTTTGATGAGTGTTCCGTTCGATTTGCCTTCGCTGGTGAGTATCGATTACGGTTCTATCTCGCCGTTTTTGCTGCTGAACATCGCATTTACTGTGTTTTTCGCTACTTTTGTGTCTTATTTCCTTATTCCGTACTCGCAAAAATGTATTCGTCCTACGCTGGTGAGCATGTATTCGTATCTGCAACCGATAGTAGCGGCTTGCTTGGGCATCTGGCTGGGCATGGACAGGCTTACCTTCACAAAAGTGGTGGCCACGTGCTTGGTGTTTCTTGGCGTGGTAGTTGTTAATAGAAGCCGCCAACGGAGCGACAGTAACAGTAAAAGCTGACGATATGTGGAAAAATTTTTTGTTAGTGGCCTTAGGTGGAGTTTGCGGTAGCATGTTGCGTTATGCTGTTACTTTGCTTACGGAGTTTTGGACACATCCCTCGTGGACTGGTACGCTTTTTGTCAATGCGGTGGGTTCGTTTTTGATGGGGGCGGTGCTTGCCGTATTCTCTAAGGGTGATGTCAATCTTCTGCTCGCTGTGGGGTTCTGCGGCTCGTTCACTACTTATTCCACTTTTTCGGCGCAGACGATGGCGATGCTGCGCAATGGGCAGTTTCTTTTGGCGGCGGCCTATATGGCGCTCACGCTTTTGGTGTGCCTGTTGTTCATTTGGTGCGGAATGGCGTTGGGCGATAGGGCGAATTGAAAAAAAAGCTATTTTTGTGAAAAATATATGATTATGGAACCGAAAAAATTTAAATTGTCGTCAGATAAAAAAT
>JAFSTK010000002.1 GCA_017450535.1 Treponema sp. | reverse complement strand
ATTTGCGTTATAGGTGACAGTATAGGTAATGATTTTATCCCATACTGCGTACAATGTTAGATTTTCGGAAATCGTTATTGATTTTCCGTCTGTATATGTTATTTCATTTACGTTTTCATCGTTTGCCCAGCCTTTCAGCTTATACCCTGTTCGTGATGCGCCAAGTTCGTTTCCTGATAAAAGTGCTGTGGCAAGACTTCCTGTTGTCGTCTCTCCTGTAATCGTTTGCGTTGTAGTTGTAAGTGAGCCTCCGTTTGCTTTAAATGTGACGGTATAGGTTACGTTATATGCCCATACTGCATATAACGTCATGTCTTCCGTAATGGATATTGCTTCTCCGTCTGCAAATTGTGGGGTGCTTGCTGTGCGTGATGTTGCCCACCCCTTAAAGATATATCCTTCGCGGGTTACGTTTAAAACGCTGAGTTTTGCAAGTGCCGTTTTTATAGTGTCAAGTACAGTTTGTGTCTGCGTTACAATAGTACCGCCGTTTGCGTCGAATGTTATGGTGTGATTGTTCTCTATCCAAACAGCATAAAGGGTTATGCTAGGGTTGTCGTCCGATAATGTGATGGTTGCGCCATCTTCATAGTCGGCGGTTTTCGCATTTTGAGATTTTGCCCATCCATTGAATAGATATCCGGGGCGCTTCACATTTAATGTATTTGCAGTTTTGAGCGAAAGTTGCGTATTGTGTGATTATTGTGTAGAAGTTGCTATTGTGCCGCCGTTTGCATTGAAATTGGCTGTGTATATTTGTTCTGCCCATTCTGCATCTATGGTGACATCATTTGTAATTACAATGCGGATTTCCGATAATGATTCGGCGGGCAATAGTATGTCATATGGGGCAGAATCTTGTACGCCGTCATACTGAAAAACCATTGGGCCATTTGTGGTAAATTTCCACTGCCATCCTGAAAAGACATAGCCCGTTTTGAATATATTTAATGCATTTGCGTTTTTTAAAATGATAACATCACCTTCAGAAACGGACTGTGTGTATACAGTAGTGCCATCAGCGCGATAGGTAACAGTGCACTCATTTTTGTCATCAGTACTGCATGAGAAAAAAGGAATGCATAAACTGCACATAATTAAAGTAACTAAAAAAAATTTGAATGTTCTCATAGAAATCTCCTTGTTGTACTTAGTTACAGTAAAAATATTAAATCCTTTAATTAGTATTGCTAATTATATCATATCTTTCTCTTAGGTCAACTAAAAAATAATTTCTTTTTCTTAGGTATGCTGATTGATTATGGAAGACTTCTTTGAGATTTTTAGGATGAACGTGAAATTTTATCGGGAAAAAGCGGGATTATCTCAAAGCCAACTTGCGATTGGTGCAGACTGTACGAATGGCATGATAGGACAGATTGAGGCGGGGATTTCAAAACCGTCTTTTGACAGGGTTATTGCTATTGCTAAGGCATTGCATATTCATCCTGCTGATTTGTTTTTACGTAATGCGTCTGTCACTGTAACACATACAAAATCTATATTAAAAAATGAGCTTTTATCTCAGATTGAAGAATTTATTGACAAACAATTCTAAATTTGCTGAGTGATGACAAATGAAGCATGAGCCGGATGGGAGTGGTGGCGGCAGAAGCCGACAGTGCATAGCACCGCGCGTGAGCAAGCCACGGACAGCCGTAAAATATCTTATGGGATTGAAAACGGGTGAAGATTTTCGGTTGAAAAGCTAATGTGCGTCCCAAAAATTAGAAAAAACATCTTTTTTCATCTTTTTTTGCAGTTTTTAAAAAATTTTTTGTAGTTTTTTGAATTTCATTGCCTATATATAGGTGTGAGGTGATGAAATGCAAATATTCTCTTTTTCTCCATTTGGATATGAAGGCGCGCTTGTCGCGGTGGAAGTGGATTTGCGTCGGGGTATCCCTGCGGTTGACGTAGTGGGGCTTGCCGATGGCGCGGTAAAAGAAAGCCGTGAGCGGATGCGGTCTGCGATTCGTAACAGCGGTTTTCAGTTTCCTATGGAGCGCGTATTGATTAGTCTTTCCCCGGCAGATTTGAAAAAAGAAGGCGCGGGATTTGATTTGGCTCTTGCGCTTGCGGTACTGGATGCGAACTCGCACAAGGACGGCGGTGAAGATGATTCGGACGTTATTGTGCGGCAGGATGACGAAAAATCTGATGCCGTTTTAGTGATGGGAGAACTGGAACTTTCCGGGGCATTGCGTCCTGTTCGTGGCGTAAATGCGGCGGCGACCACTGCGGCTCAGGCTGGCATTAAGCGGTGCATTGTGGCGAGCGCAAACGGTGCCGAAGCTCGTGAAGTAAAAGGCATGAAAGTGTTTGCCGCCGCCAATCTTTCCGAGGCATACGACGCGTTGAACAAACCGGAATTGTTTACGACGGGCAAGCAGGGTGAGGACGCATTTTTGCCGGAAAATGCAGTTTCTGTGGAAGGTGTTCTTTTTCCGGCTCTTTCCCCTGAATTTGAGATGGCGGATGTGCGGGGGCAGAGGAGACTTGTCCGCGCTTTGCAAGTGGCGGCGGCTGGCGGTCACAATATTCTTGCCTATGGTCCTCCCGGTTGCGGAAAAACTTTGGCGATGCAGCGCTTTCCCTCGCTCTTGCCGCTTCTGACGGTTGAAGAGGCTCAGACGGTCACGCGCATTCATAGTCTCGTGGGCTTGCTTCCGCCTCATCAGCCCTTGCTCCGGGTGCCGCCGTTCAGACAACCGCATCAGACTGCCAGTATAGAAGGCATGTGTGGCGGTGGCGTGCAATGTCGTCCCGGAGAAATTTCTCTTGCGCACCATGGCGTGCTCTTTTTGGACGAGGCGGCGGAATTTAAAAGCAGCGTCTTGCAGATGCTTCGCGTTCCCGTGGAAAACGGTCGTATCTCAATTTCACGTGCCGGCAGGGTAACGTCATATCCCGCGCAGTTCCAGCTTTTGATGGCATCAAATCCGTGTCCGTGCGGAAATTATGGCGTGGAAGGAAAACTGTGTCTGTGCAGCGCAAAATCGGTGACGCAATATTGGCGCAAGTTCAGCGGCCCGCTTTTGGACAGAATTGATATCCGCATTCCCGTACAGGCAGTTGATGACTCTGATGCTGACAGTAAATGCCGTCGTTCTTCAAGCGACATGCGGATAGACATTGCGCGGGCAGTTGCGATACAGCGGCGCAGACAAGGAAAACAAAATGTGCGCCTTACGCCTCAAGAGATACTGCGCTGGTGTCTTTTGGGTAAAGATGAGCAATCCTTTTTGGACAACGCCGCCTGTAACAATGATTTTTCCCAGCGCGCCGTCAGCAGTTGCCTCAAACTTGCCCGCACCCTTGCTGATATGGATGCCTCTGAAAAAATAATGATTACGCATTTGAAGGAAGCGGTCTCTTTCCGCCAAGCCGACGGTCCCTTTGCCCTTCTAGGTGAAGAAAATTGAAGCTGTGAATTTAAAACAAAAAGACGCGCATGGACGCGAATACTGTTCTTCAAAGGAAAAAAAAGGAGTCTGCAATGCAAACTCCTTTTTACCGGCTCTGAGACTTGAACTCAGACGCTTTTAGGGGCAAAGGATTTTGAGTCCTTCGTGTCTACCATTCCACCAAGCCGGCGTGTTTCTTACTATAGCAGAAAGTGCAGTGTTTAGGCAAGAGGGTTGGCGGACTTTTTATGTTTTTTCGTTGTTTTGCTGCTTCTGAAGATTGCGGGAAGTTCGCAAATATGCTAACTTTTAGGAGTAAGAGTGAGGAAGATATACTTTTAAAAACGGCAGACGGCAAGTGCCCGGTGAGGGAATTCTTGGATGGGTTGCCAGAATTAGCTGTAGCAAAAATCTACAAGGTTTTAGGCATTATCAAAAATTTAGAAGTCGTTCCTAAAAAATATTTTAAGCATCTACAAGGAACTGATTTTTATGAATGCCGCATTACTCATAGCGGTGATGATTATAGGCTATTGGGATTTTTTTTATGATGGAGCTATCATTGTTTTGACGAATGGCTTTGTGAAAAAGTCTCAGAAAACACCGCGAAAAGAAATTGCACTATGCAAGCAACGGATGAAAGATTTTATTGCGCGAGGAGGCAAATGATGGCGGAAACAGACATTACAAATGACGTGGACGAAATGGATGATTTGGATCGTTATATTGCAGAACGAAAGGCGCGTGACCCAGCATTTGCAAAAGCTTTGGAAGAAGATTTGTCAGATTTTATTCTCAGTTCGGAATTGGTTTCCTTGCGAGAGTTTATGCAGATGACGCAAGAGGATGTGGCAAAAAAAAATGCACACAACAAAAAGTGCAGTCTCCCGATGGGAAAAACACGGCGGCGACATCCGTATTTCTACGCTGCAAAAAATGGCTAAAGCGTTTGGCAAAAAACTGAAAATCGAGTTCGTATAAATGACACAATCAGATTTTATTAACGCCGCGCCGGAGACGGTGCTCAAAAGCGTGTTCGGGTATGACTCGTTCAGGCTGCTTCAAAAAGATATTATCTCTCATGTGCTTTCTGGACGCGACACGCTTGCGGTCATGCCGACTGGCGGCGGAAAATCTCTCTGTTATCAGATTCCCGCGCTTATTTTTGACGGTCTCACTGTGGTGGTGTCGCCGCTCATTTCGCTCATGCAGGATCAAGTGGCGAGTCTGAATGCGGCGGGAATAAATGCGGTCTTTTTGAACAGTACGGTGGAGTGGGACGATTATCTTGACTCAATGAATGCTATCCGCCGAGGGGAGACAAAAATTGTCTATGTGTCGCCGGAAGGTCTTGCCACAGCGAGAATCCGCGATTTGCTCCACGATGAGCGCATCACGGTGCGATGTATTACGATTGACGAGGCGCATTGTGTGAGCGAGTGGGGGCACGATTTCCGCCCGGATTATCTGGAGATTTCTTCTATTAGAAAACAATTTCCCAAAGCGGTCTGTCTTGCGCTCACGGCTACGGCGACCAAACAAGTGCGTGATGACATCATCAGAAATCTGGGCTTGCAGAATCCTGCGGTGCTTGTCTCCAGCTTTGACCGCGCGAATATCTACCTGAATGTCGTTCCCAAGCAGAACGGACTGGGGCAGATTGTAGACTGCATCCGTCGTCACTGGGGTGAAAGTGGCATCATCTATTGTTTTTCACGGAAACAAGTGGATTCGCTCACAGAACAATTGGAAAAGCTCGGCTACTCGGTGCTGAACTATCATGCGGGATTGAGCGACGAAGAGCGTGCCGACCATCAGACAAAATTTATCCGCGATGAAGTGCAAATTATGGTCGCCACTCTTGCGTTTGGAATGGGAATCGACAAGCCCAACGTGCGCTTTGTGATTCACCATGAGATTCCCAAATCGTTGGAACAATATTACCAGGAAATCGGACGCGCAGGACGGGACGGGCTTCCGAGCGAAGCGTTGCTTTTGTACAGTGCGGGCGATATTCACAAAATCCGCTACTTTTTTGATGAGGCTGCCGACAGGGAAAAATCCGAGCAGCTGTTACAGGGCATGATTGACTACGCGACGAGCCGAATTTGCCGCCGCAAAACTTTGCTCGGCTACTTTGGCGAAAAATATAATCCACAGGAAGAAAATCGTGCCCCGGCAACATGCTGCGATTTGTGTGACCTCGGCGAGATTCCGCTGACCGATTTGACCGTTCCCGTGCAAAAATTGCTCAGCTGCATTATCCGCACAAATTCACGTTTCGGCGCAAGTTATGTGATTGATGTGCTTTTAGGCTCGCGGCAAAAACGTATTCTGGAAAATCATCACGATGAGATTTCCACCTACGGCATCGGTCGGGAACTTGACCGCGACCAATGGTTTGAGGTGGTGAACGCGCTCCTTGACCAAGAATATCTGGTGAAGACCGAAGATTATTCCGTGCTTCAGATTACCGTAAAAGGTTCTGCCGCGCTTCGCAACCGTGAGGCATTCAAATTGCCCGTCGCGTTTGCCCGCACCGTTCCCTCAGTGAATTTGGAAGCAGACGGTGTGTTTGTGCCTAAAACTCGCTCTCTGGCGGGCGCAAATGGCGGATTAATGTTCCCCAAGCCTACAAGCAAAAAGTCAAAGTCTAAAAAGCAACTTTCCGCCGACTACAACCGTCAGATGGCAGACGCGCTTTCCCAAAATGAAGACAATGCCGCCCTCATCGACGCGCTCAAAAAATGGCGGCGCAAACAGGCCTCAGAACTCAATGTTCCTCCATATATTATCTTTGGCGACAAAACATTATATGAGCTTGTCGCGCTCAAGCCGCGTACACGGGCTGACTTGCTCATGGTCACAGGCATCGGTGAAAACAAGGCGGAAAAATTTGGTGACGGAATACTGCGGGTAATTAGCGATTTTGCATTGTAAAATAATCTGCTGTACTGTAATATAGAAAAGAGGTCCAGATAAAAATGAAAAAGTGGATTCATGGGGCAATTCCAGCCCTGCTTTTACATTGCAGTATCGGTACAGTGTATTGCTGGTCAATTTTTAGTCAGGAAATTGCGGACTACATTGGTTTTTCAAAGAGTGCGACAGAATGGGCTTTTAGTCTTGCGATTTTCTTTTTGGGTATGTCCGCCGCATTTTTCGGAAATCTGGTCGAGCGGAATATCAAAAAGTCATCGCTGCTTGCTACGATTTGTTTTACGGCAGGCATGGCTGGAACAGGTGCGTTCATCTGCTACGGCGGGACTCATCCGCACAGTCTTGTTTCACTTGTTGGCATCTATCTTTCCTACGGTTTTGTGATGGGTATCGGCTTGGGAACGGGCTATCTTTCTCCGGTCAAGACTCTCATGCTGTGGTTCAAGGACAAAAAAGGCCTCGCCACGGGGCTCGCAGTGGCTGGGTTTGGTGCGGCAAAAGCGATTGCCAGCCCGATTATGCAGAAACTTTTGGGCAACAATCAGAATGGCGAAATCTACAAGATGTTCTTTATCCTTGCCGCCGTCTATCTCGTGATGATGTTCGTGGGGTATCTCCTGCTTGCAAAGCCATCTGATTGGGTGGAGCCGCAGACCCGCTCAAAATCAGACGGAATAATTGCGACAATCCGCTCAAAGCCGATTTCAAATTATGTCGGCATCTGGCTCATGTTTTACATCAACATCACCTGTGGACTTGCGATAATCTCTCAGGAAAAAATGATTGTGAACTGCCTCGGACTCGCTGGCTTGGTCGGTATTATCTCAATGTTTTCTGCCATTTTTAACGCTGGCGGCCGTTTGGGATTTTCCGCTCTTGCCGACAAACTCAAAGACCGTAACACGATTTACAAGTTGATTTTTCTTCTTTCGATTGTATTCACCGTGCTGGTGCTGCTTACCAAAGGCATTGCAACGGGAAAGGGCAGTTTTATCTTGACGGCGTTCGTGCTGGGGATGATTTTTGCGGTCAACGCAGGCTATGGCGGTGGCTTTTCAAATGTGCCCACTTTGCTCCATGACCACTACGGAATGGGAAACATCAGTGCGATTCACGGCATCACGCTTTCTGCATGGGCATTCGCCGGACTTTCTGGAAACCAACTCGCCACATTCATTGTAAATCACACGGGCGCGTTCGTCACAAGCGACATCGGCACCCGAGTCAATCCAGTCGGCTACCAAAATGTGCTTGTGGTCACGCTCTGCCTTTACGTTGTCGCACTTGGCTTGTGTATGTTCCTGGTGCGTCCGTCAGGGAAAACGTCAGAATAGTTTTCTCGCTTCCACGTAGAACCGCTTTTCGCTTGCCTCTCCCATGGAGAAACTTTTGCGTGGGAGTGGGCCTCGGCCGTTGATTGTGGCAAAGAAACTGTCTTTTGCAATTGGCGGCAAAAGGATTCCCATTTGTCCGTCTTTGCTTCCCAACTCAACGGTTTCTTCTGAACCGTGGATGTAGTCAATTTCAATGCCGCTGTTATCTTTGATGAACTCGTCAAGGGCGGGCTGCAAAGATGCTATCGCCAAATCGGTAATTTCTGTCTGCAAAAGCGTGTATGTTGTTTTGCCGCCTTCCGTGGTGATGAAGCCGTAGCGTGCGCCTGCCGCTTTTTTGTCTGCGACTAATTTTTCCAGTTCTGCCGCGCTTGCCGCTGCTTTTACTTCACCGTCAACTTTTTGCGCGATAAAGGCGAGCAGTTTTGCGTTGTCAGCGTTAAAAATGACGCGGTGAATCGGCTCAAATGTGAGTCCTGCGTCATAGATGTTCACGATTTCTACCAGCGCGTACCGTACGGGGCTCTGCGCGATTTCCGCTTCTGATTTTCCTTGGGCGGCAAGTGTTTTTTTATGCTCGTCCCAGACTGCTTTTGCGGTGGCAAGGCTGTGGTTTCCGTCGCCCACAGCAAAGAGGAATGTGTTTCCGTCCTTGTCGGTGCCTTTTTTTGCGATTGTTGCGAGCGCGCTTTCGACATGGGCAAATGTTTTTTCATCACGCACTGCCCAGCCGGTGATGTGTCCGCTTTCCTGCTGCAAGTCTCCGTCGTACACGGGTTTTCCGCCTTTTACCAATTCGCCTGTTTTTCCAACAAGCGCGTCGTCCGGGTCGTCAGCGAGCAGCATGATGTGTGGAAGTTCCAGCGGCGCACCGTTACGGATTTTCATTCTTGGCGGAATGCGCTCTGGCACTGTGGCTTCCGTGGCGCGAATCAATGCTTTTGAAAAAGGCTTCCATTCGTAGGTGTCCAAATCCACCGCCACAATCAGACCTTTGCGTGTGCGCCCGTATGCGGTCTTTCGTTCTATATAAATGAATTCTTTTTCGCCGTTTGCAAACACGTCGCCAGAAAGATAGTCGCCCATCGTCTTTTTAATTTTTGCGATGCGCTCATCTTTGTCGCTGTCACCCAGATATACTTCCGGGAAAATCAGTTTGAGCGTAGAAGGCTTTTCGCCCGCGATGTCTGCGGCTTTCTGCCAATAGGGTCTGTCCTGCGTGTACTGGTCGCAGGCAATTACCGCCCAGCTTTTCAAATCGATATTTTTCGGCAGCAAGATTTCCGGTACTGCCACGCCGTATTGTGAAAAATCAATCATGCTGATATTTTACCACAGCGCATTGTTTTTTTCCACCGATTTTCTTTGTTCAAGCCTCGCCGTTCACAAAATTTTTTGCATAAATTTTTGAAGCGTGATAAAATGAATGTAATAAAAACACCAATGTAATCCAAATGTATGTTTTGTAGGAGGGTAAGTATTGTGTTGAGAAAAGCCTTTGTTTTTGCGGCATGTGTCTGCGTGCTGATTGTGGCTTCGTCGTGCAAGAAAAAAGAGACTCAGTTGATATCTGAAGAAAAACCGAAGCAAACGGAAGCTGTGCGTGAGCGGAAAGCTGGCGAGCCATACGTTATGCATATAGGTCATGCGCAATCGGTGGAGTCGCCACGGCATCGTTCCTTGCTCTTTTTCAAAAGACAAGTGGAAAAACTTACCGCCGGTAATGTTGTGGTGGAGATTTTTCCCAATGGAGTTGTTGGCGATGAGGCGCAGATGACAAAATCAGTGTCAGAGGGTGCGCTGGAGGCGGTGCGTGGCGGAGATTTGGAATTCGTGCCCAAATCAATGCTTTTGGGGCTTCCGATGATTGCCGATACGCTTGAAGATGCCCGTAAACTCTGCTACAGCAATTTTGTTCAGGGGATGTTTAGCGTCGCCAAGGAAAAAAACATGATGGTGCTTGCGGTTGGTGATGACAGCGGTTTCCGTCAGATAACGAACAGCGAGCGTCCGCTTGTTAAGCCGAGCGATTTCAAAGGGCTGACTATTCGTGCGCCTCAAATTCCTGCGACGGTCAATTTTATTACTGAGCTGGGCGCTTCTGCAATGGTTGTGCCTTTTACCGAATTGTATGCGGCATTGGCAGTGGGTAAAGTCGCTGGTCAGGAAAATCCGCTGGCACTGATTGATTCTTCCAAGTTCTATGAAGTGCAGAAATATTGCACGATGATAAATTATCAGTTCTTCCCTGAATTGATGTTCGTAAACTTGAACTGGTGGAATGAACTTCCGCAGCGGTATCAGTCGGTTGTCCGTTCTTGTGCGAACGACATGATGGAAGAAAATGGTCGTATTACTGATGCGGAAAACGAGTCGTATATCAAGCATATCGAGGAGAACGGCTGTCATTTTACGTATTTGACTCCTGAGCAGCGGGCGGCATTTTTACCCTATGCGGAACGTGTCTGGCGAAAATTTATTGATGACGGATATGCTTCAAAAGCAGAGTTAAAAGAGATGCTTGCTCTTGTTGGAAAAACTGTCAGTTGGTAAAATTGGTTTTAATTCATTGTTTCGTATTGTAGTGTTGTATGTCTGATTCTTTTGCTCAAGGAATGAAACTTTCTGCCCGCGCTGTACAAGTCCAGCAGCAGCGCATGAGTCAGCAGCAGATTATGTCTCTCAAATTGCTGGCGATGGGCAGCCTTGACTTGCGTGATGAGGTTTATAGCAAGGCGGCTGAAAATCCTGCTTTAGAAATATTGGCGGACGATTTGGAGCGTGGCACAAAAATTGCGCGGGAAACTCGGAGCCGCTTTTCGGACAACACTCGTTACGGTTCGGCGACAGCGGCAGGAAAAATTGCCAGCGATAATTTTCAGGCGGCGTTGGAAAGTCAGGTGGACGACCGCGAGACACTGCAGGAGCATTTGGAGCGGCAGTTTAACAGTATGCGCCATACGCCGGAGGAAGAGACCCTGGGCTTGCGCCTTATTCACAATCTGGATTCCAATGGGTTTCATCTTCTGGCACCTATTTCACTTCTTGATAAAAACAATCCCGTTCATACATCCGCATTTTTGCAGGAATGCATGGCGCAAATTCGTGCGCTTGACCCTGTTGGCACTTGCTGCAGCGGAACGGAAGAAAGTCTTTTTGTGCAGGCAAAACTGCGTGGGGACGCTTCACCTGCGACGCTTTTTATTTTGGACGGACGTCTTGATTTCTTAAATCCGCCTCAGAGCGCAAAAGTGCTCAAAAAAATCGAGGCGTTTTTTAAGGACAGGGCGTCTCTTGCGTTTTGGTCTCAGAGCGAGTCGGATGTGTTGGAGCGAGCGCAGAAAGAACCGTTTACCGAGGCTGATATTGATGAGGCAATCGCATACATCCGCACGCTTGACCCGTATCCGGCACGCAATTTTAGCTCTGGCGGGGCGCATTATATCGCTCCGGATGTGTATGTGGAGCGCATTCCTCAGACAGAAGAAGACGAGAAAAATGGCATCGTGGAGGCAGGCGGCTATTCATTCAAACTGACGCTCGCACGGGATACGGTGCCAAAAATTGGAATTTCAAAAGAATATGCCGCTCTCACTGAAAATGCAGGAAAGCCTGGAACGGAGGCGCAGAAGGCAGACAGACGGTTTGCGCAGGACGCCATTCGTGACGCAAAAGTTTTCATTGAAAGCGTTCAGTTTCGCGAGTCTACCATTGCGCGCGCATGTGCAGAAATTGTGCGGAGACAGGCGCATTTTTTTGCGGAAGGACCACGTTATCTTGCGCCTCTCCGCCAGAAAGATGTTGCGGAAGTAGTGGGGGTGCACGAAGCGACCATTTCCCGCATGGCGAACGGAAAATATGTCCAGTGCGACCAGGGCTTGTTTGAGATTGGCTACTTTTTTACCAATGCAGTGGGCGATGCTCTGACGGCTGACCGTGGACAAAATCAAGAGCAGGGGGAAGCAGGGGTTGTGCCTGCCAGCAAAGAAGCGGTAAAATATGAAATCGCGCAAATTCTGGAAGCGCATAAAAACGATAAAAAGCCGCTGAGCGATCAAAAGATTGCCGACGCGCTTGCTGAGAAGGGAATAAAAGTTGCCCGGCGTACAGTGGCAAAGTATCGCGGGGAATTGCACATAAATTCTTCATATGAGCGATAGAAGATATTGACATGATTTCCTTCTTTTTATAATATGTAAAAACTCACGTAGAATCTTTTAAGGTAGGTATAGATATGTCAAGAAGCTGTGATGTTTGCGGAAAAGGCTCAATGAGCGGAAATAAAGTCAGTAAGTCATATAACCACACTCGCCGCACCTGGAGACCGAATCTTTTGAAGGTGAAGACAGAAATCGGTGGCACAACTGCTACAATCAATGTGTGCACACGCTGTCTGCGCAGTGGTTTTGTTACAAAGAAAATCAATGTAACTCCGGCTAATGCTGGCGCACCCAAAACAAACTAATTCGTATTTGCAGGTAAAAGAAGAGCTGACCTTTTGGGGTCGGCTCTTTGTTTATAGATAACGTAGTAAAAGTGAGGAAAAAACTATGAAGAAGAGCGTTTTGGTTCTTTTGGCGTTGGCTGTTGTCGCTTTGGCAACAGGTTGTACGAAAAAAAATGCTGTGTCGGCACATGCTAGCGAAGCAAAAGACAGCAAGTTGAAGATTGGTATCATTCAGCTTGTTGAGCATCCTGCTTTGGACGCGGCGTACAAAGGTTTTGTCGATGGTTTGGCTGATGCTGGTTATAAAGACGGCGAAAACATTGCTATTGACTATCAGAATGCGCAGGGCGAACAGGCAAACTGCGTTACCATTGCAAACAAACTGGTAAATGACAAAGATGATTTGATTCTTGCAATCGCTACTCCTGCTGCTCAGGCTGTCGCACAGCTTACAAAAGACATTCCGATTTTGATTACGGCTGTCACAGACCCCGAATCAGCAAAATTGGTTGAGACAAATGCTCATCCTGGCAATAATGTGACAGGCACCAGCGATTTGACTCCTGTTTCTGCTCAGATTGACTTGCTCAAAAGAATTGTGCCGAACGCAAAGACGGTCGGTTTGATGTTCTGCTCAAGCGAACAGAACAGCGTGTTCCAGATTGGTTTGGCAAAAACTGCTTGCGAACGCTCTGGCTTGAAATACGTAGAAGGCTCTGTCTCTAACAGCAACGAAATTCAGCAGGTAACACAGAGCTTGGTTGGCAAAGTGGACGCAATCTACATCCCGACAGACAACATGCTCGCTGCTGGTATGCCGCTTGTGGCACAGGTTGCGAATGAGAACAAGATTCCGACAATCGTTGGCGAAGACGGTATGGTTCAGAGCGGTGGTATGGTGACTTACGGCATCAACTACTATGAGCTTGGCAAACAGACCGCAGTTCAGGCTGTCGCAGTTTTGAAAGGCGAGAAAAAGCCCGCTGATATGCCGATTGAGTATCTTGCAAAATGTGACTTGAGCTTCAACGAAGAATCATTGAAGGCTGTTGGCATCACATTGCCGAAACTGTAATCTTAAAAAAACATAAAAACTTATTCTGATAAAGGGCGGCATTCGTGCCGCCTTGTTTTTTTGACTTATAGACATAAAATTAAATCTGTCTTATAATGGGTACATTAAGGAAAGGATTATGGGATTGCTTGGAGTTTACGATTACACCGTTGTTCTCACGTATATTGGAACGGTAGTTGCATTTTTAGGAATGGGCTATGCGGTTGATGGCGGCAAGATGCATATTTTTACAGCTCTTGTCTGTCTGATGATTTCCGGTTTTTGTGATATGTTTGACGGAAAGATTGCATCAACAAAAAAGAACCGCACACCAAAAGAGAAGAAATTTGGCGTTCAGATTGACTCGCTGAGTGATCTCGTCTGCTTTGGCGTTTTGCCGGCTATTATCGTTTATCAGTTGCGCGTGGGCAGCAAGATTGAATTTGCAGTCTCAGCGTTCTATCTGATGTGTGGCTTGATTCGCCTTGCTTATTTCAATGTTGAGGAAGAGGAGCGCACCAGTCAGACAGATGAGCGCCGCACGGAATTCAGAGGAATGCCCATTACAAGCGCGGCATTGTGGTTCCCTGGCTTTTATGCGATTGCAGTTCTTCTTCAGAAATATGCGAACAGCGCGCTGCATCCGAGCGTTATCATTTCAATTTTGGCAGTGCTGGTTGGCATTGCATTCATTACGCCGTTCAAATTGACCAAACCGGGCTTTGTCGGAAAAATCGTGATGATTTTAATCGGTGTGGTTAATGTTGCTCTTATGGTATGGGCGGCAATTTCTATCGGTTGGTTTGAGTAAGGCGCATGAGCGACAATAACGATTCATCGGTTGCTTTCTTATACACAACAACATTTGGACGCTGCATCCTGTGGTTTTTGCTTCACTGCAATTACACTGGTATTGCGGCGTTTTTGTTCCGCACGAGACTTTCTTCTCTGTTCATCAAATCTTTTGCAAAAAAACATGGCATCGATTTGTCTCCATGGCAGGGGCAGAAATTCAAGTCTTTCGCAGATTTTTTTATCCGCAAAAAGGACATTTCATTTGACGCGGAGCCAACGCATCTTATCAGCCCCTGCGATTCTTGGCTGAGCGTATATCCTGTTGACGAGAATTCAATTTTTGCGATTAAAGGTTCTCACTATAAAGTCGCAGATTTGATTACCGGTGATCAGGAAAATCTTGCCGCACAATTTAACGGCGGTGTCTGTCTGATTTTCCGTCTCTGTCCGACTGACTATCATCGCTATCTGTACATTGATGACGGTTTTCAGGGAAAAAATCATTTTATCAAAGGTATGCTTCACTCTGTGCAGCCAATTTGTGCAGAAAAATATCCCATTTATACGCTGAACCGCCGCATGTGGACACCGATGGACACGACGCATTTTGGCAAAGTGATTCAGACTGAAATTGGCGCGCTGGTGGTGGGCGGCATCAACAATTATTACGAAGACGTGCAGATGAAAAAAGGCGACGAGATGGGGCGCTTTGAATTTGCGGGCTCTACGATTACAATGCTGTTCCAAAAAGATAAAATCAGTTTGTTGCCGCAGATTGCCGAAGCAACAAAATACGGCGTTGAGTATAAGGTCAGCGCAGGTCAGCAAATAGGCACTTCTTTCCATGCGTAAAAGAATTTTTCTCTTTCTGTTTTGTCTCTTTTTGATTTTTCCGCTCTTCGCAAAAAAAATGTCTGTGCAGGGGTTGTATCATTACACGCTGGATAACGGACTTAATCTATTTGTGATGGAAAACAATTCGGCTCCGCTTGCGTTCGTTATGGTGACTGTGCGTGCGGGAGCTGTGACACAGACTTCAGAAAATGCGGGGCTCTTTCATCTGTATGAGCATATGATGTTCAAGGGAAACGCAAAATATGCTGACCAAAAGGCGACGACTGCCGCGATGAACGAGCTTGGAGTCAGCGATTGGAACGGCTTTACGGCGAACGATGAGGTGAGCTACTTTTTTACGGTGCCTTCAAATATGGTGCGTGGCGGACTTGAATTCTGGTCGTATGCGATTCGTACTCCGCGCATGGAAGAAAAAGAACTGGCAAATGAAAAAGAAGTGGTCGTCTCCGAAATTACGGCAAATACGACAAATCCTGGCCGTATTGTGTTCGCCGCATTGGGAAAACATCTCTTTCCTGAAAAGCCATGGCGACACGATACGAGCGGTACGGTTGAGATTGTGCGCGCGGCTACTGTCGAACAATTGCGTGAAATTCAGAGCGTATACTATGTGCCGAATAATGCGGCAGTCTTTGTGGGCGGCGATGTACAGCATGACGAAATCTATCGTCTGGTAAAAGAAATCTACGGTGATTGGAAAAAAACAGACGGGGTGCCATTTGAGCCAGTGCCGACAAGAACTCCATTTGACCATGTGCAAAAATATGTCTACCCGGACGCGAGAACAAGCAATAATTTTGTGCAGGTAGGCTACTATTTGCGTGGCCCGGATTCAGAGACCGATGCTGACGACACCTATGGCGCAGATATGTGGAGCACGCTTTTGCAAAAGCCTGATGGTGTGTTTAAGGCATTGTTGAAAAATGACGAAATACTTGCAATTCCTGACACGAGTTATATTAGCGGTTATTATCAGACGGAACGTGCGAGCGGTCTAATTCAGCTTTCTTCTGTTATGTTGAATGACCGTTCCCCTGTGGAAAAAGCCGAGCACTGGATGAAAATTTTTACAGAAAAAGCTGTTCCCCTAATGCAGACCGAAGCTTTTCTGGGAGAGCCGCTTCTTGCCAGTGCTAAGGTCATGCTTGAAAATCAAAAATACTACGAGACGGAGACGGCGGAAGGCTTTTTGCGTTATCTTTCCAATATGTGGGCATCAAGCGGGCTGAATTATTTTGTAGGGTATGACAAAAAAATGCAGCGCGTAAAAGGCGACGATGTAAAAGCGTTTGTAAAAAAATATATTGAAAATAAAAACGGCATGTTTATAGTTTTTATCAGCCCGCAGTTGTATGAGAAGTATGCGGGGGAATTTTCTGCCGCTGGATATGACGTGATTGATGCGAGCAATGCGTTCTGGTGGAAAAAATAGGTTGCGGGAGCAAAAGGGGTGCGTATGAAAAAGATATCATATATCGGAATGGTGCTGCTTGCGCTGGTAATGGTTTCCTGCGCGTCAAATGCTGGTGCAGCAAAAGCGAAAGGGGCTTCATATTACGAGTCCAATGCAGCTGATTTTTCGACCGTCACACTGTCTAATGGCATTCCGGTGGTGTTCAAAAAAAATAATTCTGGCAAAATATATGTTGTCCGCATGGTTATTGATGGCGGCTCATCAGTGATTCCTGCGAGCAAAAGCGGACTGGAAGACGCTGTTTTAGAAATGATTCAGTATGGAAGCGAAAAGTATCCGTATACGGACATTCAGCGACTCAAATTTGAGCAGTCTTTTTCAATCACTTCAAGCACGGGCTTTGATTATTCAACGTATAATTTCCGCTGCATAGAAAAATACCTTGACGGTGTGCTGGATGTTTTTGCCGACATTTTCTTGCATCCGCTTTTTAAATCAGAAGACTTTGACAAGCTTAAAACAGAATATGCGGAAGGCATTCAGCGTTCGCTTACGGATCCGAGCGGTTTGCTTGCGCTGACGATGCGAAAAGTTGCGTTTGAGGGACATCCCTATGCATCTAATCCATCGGTTATAAAAGAATCCTATGATGCGATTACTCTTGATGCGATAAAAGAACATTACAAGACGATTTTGAACGCGAACAGACTGAAAATTGTCGTGGTGGGAGACCTTGCCGAATCCGTTCAGAACAATCTTGTGGAAAAACTGGAAGCGTCTTTCGGTAAGATTCCGTCAGCCGATTTTACGAAGCCAAAAATTCCTGACCTTACGGTGCGTGGAAAAACAGTGTACGAAAAATTGGAGCAGGCCGGCGACTCTGGGTACGCATTTGGTTTCTATCTCTGTCCTGAACGCACCAGTGCTGATTATATTCCGTATGCGTTGGCAACTATGTACATCGAAGAAGCGTTGTTTTCGCAGGTGCGTGAGCAGAAGGGTGCGGTGTACAGCGCAGGAAGTGGCATTATTGGTGGCGAAAAATTGCTCGGTGTGCTTTCTGTGTATCGCGCCAGTAAGCCGGAAAATTTGCAGCAATACATATACGATGCGATTGATTCTTTCCCCGATGAGCGCGGCGTAGCAGAAAAACTTGACCAGTACAAGAATAAATACATCAACGCGCTTTTTTCTTCGGCGCAGGATGCCAGCGGAGTGGCGGGAAATATTGTCAGCTCGTTGCAATATTATGGCGACCCAACAACGTATTTGCACAGGGCGGAAAAAGTGCAGGCGGTTACTGCTGACCAAGTGCTGACCGCATACCGGGCATATTTAGCCCGCTCATCGATTAATGCCGCCAATGGCAAGGTGAATCCAATTCGTTGGGTTGTAGTGGATAAAGACGGACGGTATACGTTCGGCAAATAGTATGAAGAAAGGCAGTCTGATACGGCTGCCTGTTTTATTCAGATAAGTCTTCCTTCATCTTGTAATTCGTATCTTCGTCAATCATGCGCAACATGACATCGGCAATGACGGGGTCAAAATGAGTGCCTTTGCCTTTTTCAATTTCTTCGCGCACGACAGCCTGCGGACGAATTTCCGAGTAAGAGCGTTTTGAAGTGAGCGCATCGTATACGTCAGCGACAGCAATGATGCGGGCTTCTTCGGGAATCTGTGGGCCTTTGAGTCCGTCGGGATAGCCTTTGCCATCGTAGCGTTCATGGTGACTACGCGCGCCAATTGCAAGTGCGGGCAATGATTTGATGTTTTCCAGAATATCGTAGCCCCACATGGTATGTTCTTTGATTTCCTCATATTCATTATCGTTAAGGCCGCTGTCTTTTCTGATGATATTACCAGCGACGGCAATCTTACCGATGTCATGGAGAAGGGCGATGGATTCAATATCGTCCTGATACTGTTTGCTTTTTCCGAGACGGCGCGCGATTTCTTTTGCATATTTTGCGACGCGAGCAGAGTGACCGCGCGTGTAATGGTCTTTTGCGTCAACGGTGCTGGAAAGAGCCTGCAAAATCTCTTTGGTAAGCTGCTGATTTTTTGAAGTCTGCTCATCAACTTTTTTCTGTAAATTTTTTTGCAGCTGTGACAGTTCAATTGTGTTTCTTACGCGCTGAAGCAGGATTTCATGGACAAACGGCTTTGTGATAAAGTCAATCGCACCTTCTTGCAGACCACGGATTTCCGACGAGTCGTGTTCATCTCCCGTAAGAAAGATTACTGGAATCTGGCTGGTCTCTGGGTTTGCCTTTAATGCGTGGAGCACCGCAAATCCGTCCATTCCCGGCATGATGATGTCAAGCAGAATCAGCTGCGGACGATAACTTTCCATCAGCTTTAAGCATTTTTCGCCAGAATTGACGGATGCCACTGCAAAATATTTTTCCAAAGTTTTACGTGCAATTTGCACCTGCATATTTGAGTCATCAACGATAAGAATCTCAGGTTTTGCGTTTGTCATAAAACTTAAGATATCACATTTTGCGAGAAAAATCTACTGATGAAGTGGGGTATACGGCGATATTGTCTAAAAAGCTGTATTTCAATAAAATAGAAAGGAAAAAATACGATACAAGAGGACTTTACTATGTCAGAAGAAGTTAGAGTTAGATACGCTCCGTCACCGACGGGTATGCAGCATATTGGTGGTGTCCGCACCGCATTGTTCAATTATCTGTTTGCGCGCTCAAAAGGCGGCAAATTTATTTTGCGTCTGGAAGATACCGACCGCACCCGCTACGATGAAAAATACGTGCAGAACTTGTACGACACGATGGCTTGGCTTGGAATTGACTGGGACGAAGGCGGCTCAAAGGGCGGCGATTACGGTCCCTATGTGCAGAGCGAGCGTTTTGAATTGTACAAGAAGTATGCGCAGGAACTCGTGGACAAGGGCGAGGCATACTATTGTTTCTGTGATGCTGAGCGTTTGGAACGCATCCGTAAAATTCAGACTGAAAACAAAATGGCTCCCGGCTACGACAGAAACTGCCGCCATTTGACTGAAGAAGAAGTCAAGGCGAATCTGGCTGCGGGCAAGCCCTATGTCATTCGTCTCAAGGTGCCGCTGGAAGGCGAGACAAAATTCCACGACCACTTGCTTGGCGACATCACTTGGAAAAATGAAGATATTTCTCCTGACCCCGTTCTGCTCAAAAGCGACGGATTCCCCACATACCACTTGGCAAACATTGTGGACGACCACATGATGAAAGTGAGCCACGTTATGCGCGCGCAGGAATGGATTCCTTCAACACCGCTCCATGTGCAGATGTATCGCGCATTCGGCTGGGAGCATCCTGAATTCTGCCACTTGCCGATGGTAAACGGTTCTGATGGCAAAAAGCTGTCAAAACGCCATGGCTCTACATCACTCAACGAATTCAGAGCGCGTGGTTATCTGCCTCAGGCAATCGTAAACTACGTGGCATTGCTCGGCTGCTCATACGAAGAGGGCAAAGATTTCTACACGCTGGACGAGCTTGCCGCAAATTTCAGACTGGAGCACTTGAACAAAGCGCCCGCAGTCTTTGACTACAAAAAACTGGAATTCTACAACGCAAACTATATCCGCCAGTTGTCTATTGAAGATTTGTACAAATGGACGCTGCCGTTCATCACTGGAACAGGCGACGCGACGTTGGAAATCAATCCTGACAACCCGCAGCCCAAGCCGAATGTCGGTCCGGAATTCAGCGGTGTCGCATTGGGCGAAGATGGCGAGCCGTACTGCGTGGACAAGTCAATGAACATGAGCAGCGCAGACGTAAAGAAAACATTGCTCGGTCTTATGCCGCTCATTCAGGAACGCCTCAAGTTCCTCACGGAAGCCGCAGAGATGGTGCACTTTATGTTCACCGAGCCTGCTGTTCCGCCTGTAGAGCAACTTGTCCCCAAAAAACTGGACGCCGCAAAAACAAAAGAAGTTCTTGAAAATGCCAAGGCATTTGTGGAAAAAGTCTTTGAGCTTGACCATGAAGGCGCAGAGGCATTCGCAAAGGCAAAGGCAGAAGAACTCGGCATTAAATTGGGAGATTTCATGATGCCGATTCGCATGGCTGTTACAGGTAGCCGCGTTTCTCCGCCGCTGATTGGTTCAATTGCTGTGTTGGGAAAAGAAAAGTCTCTCGCACGCATTGAGCGCACGATTGCCACGCTGTAAAAACTACATGCTGAAGTCTTTGCCCAAGTAAATCTCGCGGGCGACTTCGCTGGCAAGGATTTCTTCCTTGCTTCCCTGAATCATAATCTGGCCGGTGCTGATGATAATTGCCCGGTCAGTGATTTCCAGGGTATCGCGCACGTTGTGGTCGGTAATCAAAATGCCGATTCCGCGTTGCGCGAGCAATTTTATCATTCCTTTAATGTCGGCGACTGCAATCGGGTCAATTCCGGCAAACGGTTCATCCAAGAGCAAAAATTTCGGTTCAATCGCAAGTGAGCGCGCAATTTCTGTACGCCGTCGCTCACCGCCGCTCAACGTAAAAGCGGGCTGCTTTCGAATTCTTCCAATTGAGAACTCTTCAATCAATTCTTCAAGACGTTGTTTTTTTTCTGTGCGGCTCAAATCGCGGCGGGTCTCCAAAATGGACCAGATGTTTTCTTCTACGGTGAGTTTTCGGAATACGCTTGGTTCCTGAGGCAGATACGAGATGCCCAGACGCGCGCGCTTGTACATCGGGAGCGGGGTCAGTCGGTGGTCGTCCAAAAATATTTCGCCGGTGGTGGGCTTGTGGAATCCAACTATCATGTAGAATGTGGTGGTTTTGCCCGCTCCGTTTGGTCCGAGCAAGCCCAACACTTCGCCGGTCTGCATGGAAAAGTCTACGCCCTGTACAACTTTTTTCTTGCCGAATGATTTGTACAAACTGCTGGCACGGAGTGTGTGTCTGTTCGTGTCTTCGTTTGAGTTTTCGGACTCTTGCGACTCTTCAGTTTCTATCTGTATTCCAGGTTCTTGCGTCCCTTCTGTTTCTGTCTGTGTCAGGGGCACTGTCTGTGTTTCATCCGTTGGCTGGGGTTCATCCGCTGGCTGTTCTTTGTTTTCTATCTGTGTTGCGGTCGCCGACTGTTCATCGGTTTCGTATTTTTTTTCTGTCGCTATTTCGTCATTCATGTTTGTCCTCGTTTTGGTCAGGTGCAGGTGCGGGCGCAGGGGGGGCTGCTGGTTTGGGAGGCTCTTTCTTGCTGTCTGTTACAGTACCGCTTACGCGTCCGTCCAGCGTGATTTCCTGTGAATCAAGGTTCAGCGTGATTTCCTGCGCGCGGAAAGTGTCCTGACCCTGCACGATTTTTGGGTTTCCGCTCATTTCCAGCATCTTGTCATTTTTTCGGTATACTGCATATGCTGCGGTACATGTGTTGTCTTTTTGTTTGAGTGTGATACCGATTTGCATGATGGCAATTTCGCTGTTCTGGTTGTAGTTAATTATCTGCGCGTCAGCGGTCACTTCGTTTGCGGTATCAACCAAATGTACGGAGTCTTCGAGGTAAGCGACTTTTGTCTGCCGGTCATATCGCATTCTTCCGCAAGTGAATTCCATTTTGCTTTCGATGTTTTTGCCGACAACGGTTCCGTCAGCAACGATATAGCGATAATTGTCTCCCGATAGTTCAATACTGTCAGCGGAGATTTCCATGTTTGAGGTTTTTACAAAGGCATTTCCCTGCATCTTTGTGGTGTCAGTCTTGCTTCCAGCTGTTCCGGTCAGTGAGTCTGCTTTAAAAGTGATGGTCTCCGCAAAAATCGAAGTGAACAGAAAAAATGCGGCAAAAAGACAATATGTTTTTTTCATCTTTGTTCTCCGCTTTCTTCCTGTGCGTCTTGTGTGATGACTGTTCCTTCAAGTGCGTTTGCAAAGGAAAATGTCTTGCTTACGCCACTTGCGCTGAATCCTTTTCCGGTGATGGTTGTGTCTTTTTTTTGGATAGAGACTTCATCATCAATGCTACAGGTCAGCTGCTCGTTTTTTGCGTCGAATCGTAATGTTTTCGCGCTGATTTTTAAGTCTTGAGAGTAGAACTTCACATGAATGTTGTCAAAAAGCAAGTACAGGTCTCTCTGAGTGTCTGCGGAAAGGTAGTCACAAGAACCTTCGGTGTCAAGTTTTCCTTTGTCGTCGAAACGTCTGAAACTTGCCTTGTGCGCATAAGAAGACCCGTCGCTTTTGTATTGCTCAATTTTTTCTGCTGCTACGGCAAGCGTCTGTTTGTTGTCTTCGTACTGAGAATAGTGTGCGTCAGTAAACCGGAATTCAGGAATGACATCCTCTACGTTTACGGATTTCCCGTAGTCAAGAGAGCAGGCAGAGAGCATTCCGATTGCGGCGAAAAGGACACAATATCTCATTTTTTGTAGTTCAGTGCGGCTCCGATAAATGAGTTGAACAGCGGGTGCGGTTTTGTTGGCCGAGAAATAAATTCCGGGTGGAACTGCACACCGATTCCCCATGGATGGTCTTTCCACTCAAACGCCTCGGTCTGATTGTCGTCAGCGGCAGTGGCGGCTATAATCAGATTTTTCTTCGCCATATCGTCGGAGTAACGGCGGTCAAATGTGTATTTTGAGCGATGGCGTTCCTGGATGACGTCTGCTTTGTAAATGTCATGCAGTTTAGAGCCTTTTGCAATTGATACGGATGAGATGCCAAGCTTGACCACGCCGGCCGCCACGGAACCAGACTGTTCTTCCGGCAAGCTGATGACGGGGTGCTCGCAGTGCTGCATGAATTCGGTAGAGTCTGCGTCTGCCCAGCCCAACAATGTGCGCGCGGTTTCAATTGCCATGAGCTGCATACCCAAGTCGATGCCCAAATAGGGGATAGAATGTTCCCGTGCGTATCGAACTGTTGAGAGCAGGCCCAAGAATCCGCGCTGTCCGTAATTGCCCGGAATGACAATGGCATCTACCGCGGCAAAGTAGGGAGTGATGTCCAAACAGGATTCCAGTGTCTCCGCGTCGATTTTGCGGATTTCCGCTGCCACACCATATGTCGTGATTGCCGCATGATGCAGGCTTTCCTGTACACTTTTGTAACAGTTGTCCAGGTAGTCCTTTTTTCCCACCATGGCAATCGTGATTTTCTTTGACGGATTCTGCAGTTTGTTCAGGAAGTCCGTCCAAATCTTGATGTTCGGTTTTTTGTTGTCAAAACCCAGTTTTTCAAGGATAGCTTTATCGATGCCCTGTTCATGGAACAGCAGGGGAAGCTCATAAATTGATTTATCGATATCCGTTGATGTGAAAACTGCTTTTGCGGAGACGTTGCAGAAGAGCGCGATTTTTTTCCGCATGTCTTCTTCAATTTTGCGTTCACAACGGCAGAGCAGAATGTCCGGCTGAATGCCCGTTTCCTGCAATTGTTTTACGCTGTGTTGGGTGGGCTTTGTTTTCAGCTCGCCGCCAATAATCGTGGGCACAAGAGTCAGATGCACGTTGATGCAGTTGCCTTTTCCTTGCTCATGGCTGAACTGGCGCACTGCCTCCAAAAATGGAATGGACTCGATATCGCCCACCGTACCGCCAATTTCTACTATTACAACATCTGCGCCTGTCTTTGCGCCAATGCTCATAATGCGACGCTTGATTTCATCGGTAATATGAGGGATGACTTGCACAGTGCGTCCGTTGTAGCGTCCGGCGCGTTCGTTTCTGATGACTGCTTCGTATACTTTGCCAATTGTCACGCAGTTGTCGTTGTTCACGTTGATATTGGTAAAGCGGGAGTAAGTGCCCAAGTCTGAGTCGGTTTCTGCGCCATCATCGGTGACGTACACTTCGCCTTGCTGATAGGGGCTGATTGTTCCCGCGTCAATATTAATGTAGGGGTCGCATTTAACCATGGCCACTTTGAGACCGCTGCATTCCAAAAGACTTCCGATTGATGCGGTTGCAACACCTTTTCCCAGGCTGGAACAGACACCGCTTGTTACCAATATATACTTGCTCATAGTAAGAGTGTAGCATTATAGTGTTTTTTTTTCAATGCGGATAAAATTTTCTTAAAATTTTTTAATTTCATTTACATTTTTAAAATGTGGGTGTATAATAATTTTATGGCAGACTTACTTACAGATGCAGAATTTGACATGTTCCGTAAGGTCATCTATGACCAGAGCGGAATTACCTTTTCGGCTACTAACCGTTCCATTTTGGACAGCCGCTTAAAGGAAAAATTGCGTGAAAAACAAATAGCAAGTATTTCAGATTACTACAAGCTCATTATGTCCGATAAGGAAGAAATGAAGCTCATGCTGGATTCCGTAACGACGAACCTGACTCGCTTCTTCCGTAATCAGCCACATTTTGATGCTTTAGTAAATTATGTTCTTCCGCATGTTATTGAACAAAAGAAAAAAACTGGCGACCATACGATTCATATTTGGAGCGCAGGTTGTTCAACGGGTGAGGAGCCGTACACGCTCGCAATGATTTTGTGCGATGTGCTACCTCCGCCGTATAAATTCCATATCACCGCTTCCGATATCTCTCTTAAATCGTTGATGGTCGGTCAGCAGGGATTCTATCCGGAATCTCGTATCACGGGTATCCCGCAAAAATATCTTGACCGATTCTTCAAAAAGACGGATAAAGGCTATCAGGCCACGCAGGAATTGATGTCGCACATTAAATTCGACTATCATAACCTTCGTAACGATTCTGGCGTTCGCAATCTTGATGTTGTGTTCTGCCGTAACGTGTTGATTTATTTTGATGAGCCGGCACAGAAGGCTGTTATTGACCGGTTCTACAACTCAATGGCACCTCATTCTTATTTGTTTATCGGACACTCAGAATCTTTGTTCGGAATGGACACAAAATTTGAGTTCCTAAAAACGAACTGGGCTTGTCTGTATCAGAAGAATGTAGGCTGATAATCGGTTTTGCTGATGATGATACAGCGGTTGTGTGGCTCTCTGCGCAACCGCTTTTCAGTTTTTTTCAGAGCATAAAGGAGATTGGTAAAAATGGATGATATTTCGGTACTGGTATGTGATGACTCAGCATTGATGCGCAACTTGGTGAGCCGTGCAGTTGAAAGTGTGCCCGGTATGCATGTTGTCGGCAAAGCTGAAAACGGTAAGGATTTGATTGATAAAATCCCCAAGTGCAATCCAGATGTTATTGTCCTTGATATTGAAATGCCTGTTATGACGGGTGTGGAATTCTTAAAGTATCGCAAAGAAAACCGCATTCGTGTGCCTGTTATCATCCTTTCAAGTATTGCAGAAAAAGGCGCGGCAGTTACCATGCAGTGTCTGGAATTGGGCGCGGCTGACTTTATCACCAAGCCGAACGGTTCAATTTCTGCTGATATCAGTGAGGTCGCCGACCAACTGATTGAAATGATTTCGTCTTACGGCGGACAGTATGCGCGTCTGCATGGTAAGACTGTTTATCGCGATGACTTTTATGTTCAGATTGCTTCCGACCGCGCCATTAAGCGTAAGCTGCAGGGCGTTATGGGCGAGGACAAGGCGAATGAATTCCTGGAGAAGGAGACCGCCAACAAAGCCGAGGAAGCACGCAAGGCAAGCGAAGCGCTTAAAGCAAGTCTTGCCGGAAAGCCCAAGGAAATTCCTGTCATTACACCGTTACGAAAGAGCGGCAGAATCGATATCATTGCGATTGGTATTTCTACAGGCGGTCCGAATGCGTTGCGCGATGTGTTCAAGATGATTGACCCGCGTCTTAAGCAGCCGATTTTGGTTGTGCAGCATATGCCCGCAGGCTTTACCAAAGAATTTGCAAACAGCTTGAACCGCATCTGCGCGCTTGAAGTAAAAGAGGCAGAGGACGGAGATAAAATCGAAAGCGGACATATTTACATCGCGCCGGGTAACTATCATATGTACGTGGAGCAGGAAGGCTTTAAGTCCGTCATCAGATTGTCACAGGAGCCTCAGCGCAATGGACATCGCCCGTCGGCAGACGTTCTTTTTGAGAGCGTGGCAAAAATCTACCAGAATAAAGCGTTGGGCGTTATCATGACCGGTATGGGTAAGGATGGCGCGGTGCAGCTGGCAGAAATGCGAAAGCAGGGTGCATGGACGCTTGGTCAGGACGAAAAATCATCTGTCGTGTACGGTATGCCGCGCGTTGCAAATGAGCTTGGTGCCGTTCAAAAGCAAGTTCCGCTGGAGCAGATGGCTGACGAAATCAGCAAACTTGCCCGCGAGCATGTTCTTGGCTAAGTTGCGATAACGGCACGCTACAGCACTTGCAAGATTTCAGGCTTTGAAAAGTGAAGGCTGCTTCTGCTTATAACAAAAACAAGTCCTGAAGATACGACCAGTGAAATCATAACACAAACGGCTTTGAACGCTTCGGTGTTTTCAAGGCCGATTTTTTTGCTATTTCCGCAGAAAAAATGTAGCCGAAAATTGCGCAGATGACAGGAAGAATCAATGAGCTGAACGCATGGAGCCCCCGTTTGTAGCGCGGCAGACCTATGCGGATAATGTTTCCTTCCTCCACGGGGTAATGTCTTTTGTTTGATACGGTAAATTCTTTGCCGCGCTGAATGCAACCAGTTGTACAGTGCAGACAGGCATCGGTGACGAGCTGCATGGCGCGGATTTCATTACCATTGATTTCGGTGATAAATGCCTGGTCAAGCATTTTGTTTTCCGTCCGGGGAAATCTGGCGCATTTGCATTTTGCACATTTCTACGCCGGCTTTGTTACCTAATTCGTCATAGGTGTCACGCAAATTGAACAGCGCGTCATAGTAATAGGGGCTGATGGTTATTGCGTGCTCAAACGCCTCACATGCCATGGGATAGTCGGCGCGATTAAAATAGATGACGCCAATTGTGTTCCACAGGTGCGCATTGTTCGGATTGTGCTCAATGCCTTCGGCGCAATAGCTCATGGCTTCTTCTGTTTTGTCCATGTTGTAGCAGATGAGAGCCAGTGTTTCTATGACGTCATCGTCTTCGCTGTTGATTGAGTAGGCTTTTTCCAATGCATGACGCGCGGCCGGTAAGTCGCCTGCATCGCGGTAGGTGATGCCCAGATTGAACCACAAAAGATGATTGTATCGTTCCAACGAAAGCGCGCGCTTAAAGCATGCGATTGCCTCGGTGTAGTCACCTTTTTGTGCGAGTTCGATTGCTTGTGTGTTCAAATTTTCGGGAGATTCGCGCATGGTGACCTCACTTTTTGAGCATGGTGGCGAACAATTCAATGATAAGTTGTGAAGGTTCGCCATCGGTACCGTACAAGGCGGCAAGTTCACGACTCTTTGTTTCGACGAGCTCATTTCCCTGGAGTCTTGCCTTTTCAATTGCATCGCTTGTGGAAAGCAATGCGATTGCCGCTTCCACGGCGGGGGAGTTAATGCCTTCAGCACGGGCGGTCTCAAACAGAGAGCCGAGTTTTTGCTGTGCGTTCGGATGATCCTGCAAATGTAGCAGAACGGGCAGGGATTTTTTGCCTTCCACAATGTCATCGCCACGCTTTTTGCCAGGATTTCCTGTGGTCAGGTTTGTTACGTCGTCGATAATCTGAAATCCGACGCCAATGTCCTCTGCGATTTTTCCTGCGCGCTCAGCTTCTTCCGCTGTGCCCCCGCCCGCAAGTATGCCGATTTTGACCGCCATGCGAGCAAGTGTTCCCGTTTTGTTGCGCACCATGGCTGTGTATTCTTCCACTGAGGGAATAAGCGCAGGATTGCGGTGCCAAAGAATGTCCATCGCTTGCCCAAGATGAAGCCGACGTAATTCCAGCAGATAGAGCGAATAGAACGTGTTCTTTAGCTCTGCAGGGAGATTCAAATCATCAATGCATATCGTCGCCTCATAACCAAGCCAAGAACCAGCGTTGAGAGCGGCATCCAGTCCGTATGTAATGTGGGCGGCGGGCTTTCCTCTGCGCATGTCCGCGCTGTCCTCAATATCGTCCATGATGAGGCTGGATGTGTGAGATAATTCCACCAGAGGGGTGAGCCTGTATGCAACTTCTGTGCTTGCCGCGCAATTGCATTTTGCTTCTGCGGCGAGTTCAGCGCAAAGAACAAGCAATAACGGACGCCATCGTTTGCCGCCTAATGAAATGAGGTTGTAATTCGGAGCAATAAGCTGGCCAAGATGTTCTTGCTGTACGCAATCGTCTAGCGCGCCGAAAGAAAGCTGTTGCCATTCTGCGTTCGCTTTTGGCGGCAGCGTTTTACTGAGAATCTCTTCAATTTTGTGCAACCGTGAAAAAAAGCGTGCGTCCATACCGTATAGTATAATGCAGGACTGGTGAAAAGTCCATTAAAACTTATCTTCGCTTGATGATTCGCGCGCTGATTTTTGTGCCGAGTGCTTGGATGAGCTCAACGAGAAGAAGAATGACCACAACGGCGACAAACATAATGTCCGTGCGGAAACGCTGGTAGCCGTATCGGATTGCAAGGTCACCCAAACCACCGCCACCGATTGCGCCGGCCATTGCCGAATAGCCAATCAAATTGATAATCGTGAGCGTAATGCCGTCCACAAGCGATGGCAACGCTTCGGGCAGAAGCACGTTGTAGATAATCTGCCAGTTCGTAGAGCCGATTGCGCGGGCGGCCTGAATAACGCCTTGGTCAACTTCTTTGAGAGCAGTTTCGATGACACGGGCGACAAAGGGTGCCGCCGCGATAGAAAGCGGAACGATGGTCGCTTTGGTGCCGATGCTCGTGTGCAGAATCAGGCGTGAAAGCGGGAAAAGCAAAATCATCAAGATGATGAACGGAAAAGAGCGAAGAATATTCACGATGCGGGAGAGCACTTGGTTCAAGACGGGGTGCGCAGAAATGCCACTGAGCGGGTCAGAGACAAACAGCAGGACACCCAACGGCAAGCCCAACAATACGGAAAAGAGGGTGGAGAAGAGCACCATGGAAAGAGTCTGTAAGGTCGCTTGTGAAACAAGGTCAAAAATCAGTTGTGCGCTTGTCATTATTTTTCCTCCTCTACGATGACGCCATTTTCCTGCAGGTACGCGATTGCTTTTGCAAGCTCGGCGGCTTCTCCGTCAAAATCCATCACCAGTGTGCCGACTTTGTTTTCCTGCACAGGCTGAATGCCAGCAGCACGGATATTGAACGTGATATCGAATTTTTTTGCGATGTCGCTGATAATCGGCTGGTCGGTGAGCGTGTCGTGAAAACGGAGAATGTATTTGCCGCCGCCTGTGCTCCAGCGGACAAAATTTTTGCCTTCCTCCTGCACGTTCTGGTTAAGGTGAGACAGAAAATCTTTGGTCACGTCGCTCTTTGGATGCATGAAAATATCTTCTACGCTGCCGTTTTCCACCACAAGACCATTGTTTACGACGGCGACTTGCGTACAGGCATCGCGCACAACTTCCATCTGGTGGGTAATCATCACGACGGTGAGGTTCATCTTTTTCTGAATCTCGCGAATCAAATTGAGAATAGATTGCGTTGTCTGAGGGTCAAGGGCACTGGTCACCTCATCGCAGAAAAGAATGTCGGGCTTGTTCGCAAGGGCGCGGGCTATGGCGACACGCTGTTTTTGTCCGCCGCTCAATGTGCTTACAGGGGCAGATGCGCGGTCAGACAGTCCGACTAAGTCAAGCAGCTCTTCTACACGTGAATGAATGGTCGATTTTGATACACCGCAGATTTCCAGCGGGTAGGCGATGTTTTGTGCGGCATTGCGTGAGGAAAAAAGATTGAAATTCTGGAAAATCATGCCGCTCTTTCTGCGACGCTCAATCAATGCTTTGCCAGAAAGCGTATCGACTCGCTCACCGTCGTACAGCACTTCCCCGGAGTCAGGACGTTCCAAGAGACTGACCAGACGCACCAGAGAAGATTTTCCTGCGCCACTTTTTCCGATGATGCCGAAAATCGTATTTGACGGAATATGCAGGCTGACATCTTGAACTGCCGTCACATAATCTGATGTAGAAATATTTTTATAGGTTTTCTTTAGATGCTGTAAGTCAATTTCCATAACGCTCATACTATAGCATATTGCGGAATTTTATACTATCGGAAATATGAAGAATGAAATCGATGTTAAAAGAAAAAGCGGAACAGCACCTGAGCAAGAAGCGCGCCAAATGTTATGAACGGGACATAGGGAATGGCGAAAATTGGTCGGAACACAAAGCGTTGTTTTTTCTGCCAGCTGTCACGTACGGCAAGCGCAAGGTAGAACAAAAGTCCGCAGAGCGCAGAAAATGCGGTTGCGAAGAATACCAGCGGAAAGCCCGTGTACATGGCGGTGAACGTGCCGAAAATCACATCGCCCCAGCCAAGTGCGCCACCTGTAAAAAATCGTGCCAGCACATATATAACTGCCGCGCTCACCGCCGCCACAAATGGGTTCCCCAAGCCGAACAATTTGAAAGTCGGACTGAACGGGTAGGGGTGAAATATATAGAAAACAATGAGCGCAATCGCTCCTAGCCCCACATACCACAATGGAACGCGAAAAGTGCGGCTGTCATATATCGCTGCGGGTATAGCGAAAACAAGATAACATGCTGTTAATAGTAAAAAAGTTTGCATGAATTACCCCAAAACTGAATCTACTAATTGTTTGAATTTTAAGTCCAAAGGTACGTTTTTCAAAGACAGCGTATCGGAAATATGGAAAATTCCGTCCGCATCTTCCTGAATGGCATCTTCTTGTTTTTCCGGCTCGGAAACAGCTGCCGGCTCGGAAACGGCCTCTGGCTTTTGCGTTGCATCCAGATTTTGTGTTTTCTCTGGCTCAACGGCTTCCACGGGCTCAACGAGTTCCACGGATTCCACGGGCTCGACAGATTCCGCTTCCTGAACATCTTCTGTATCGGAAAACAATTCGGTGACGGGTGTATCGTTGCGGGCGAAATTTGAAAAAGAGAATGAGGAAGATGTTGTGTCAGAAGATTCCAGAACGGGCAGTTCTTCTGGCTCTTGGAGCGGGCTGTTTTTCGCTTCTCGTGAAGGAATAGGCGCGCCGTCGTTGTCTACCTCGAACATTTCTTCGGGAGAGACGATTTCAAAGTTTTCCATCGTATTGTTTTCCTCCTCAGCATCAATTTTTTGTATAGGTGAGCCGAATGCCAGTTGTTCTTCAAACTCTGTCTTATCCGGCGTGTTGCTCTCTTTTTGTGGCTCAGCCTCATCAATCGGTTCGTCTGCGTCAAGCAGTTCAGCCCTGGCCAGCAGCTCGGCTTCGTCTGGTTCTTCCGCATCGTCAGCGACCTCAACATCTTCTGGTGGAACCTCATCGAGTGGTTCGCCCGCATCAAGCAATTCCGCTCTAGCAAGCAGCTCGCCCTCGTCAAATTCTTCAGTGTCGCCAGCGGGTTCTGTCTTTTCCAGCGATTCGGCTTCGTCCAGTGGTTCGACTTCATCCAGTGGTTCTGCTTCGTCCAGCGTTTCGACTTCATCCAGCGATTCGACTTCGTCCAACGGCTCTGCTTCATCCAGTGGTTCTGCTTCGTCCAGAGGTTCTGCTTCGTCCAGTGGTTCGACTTCGTCAAGCGATTCGACTTCGTCCAACGGCTCTGCTTCATCCAACGGTTCTGCTTTTTCAACTGGTTCTGCTTCTTCCAGCGGTTCGATTTCATCCAGTGGTTCCACTTCATCCAGTGGTTCGACTTCGTCTAACGGATCTGCTTCATCCAGTGGTTCGACTTCATCAAGCGCTTCTATTTCGTCTAATTCTTCCACGTCGTCGGCTTTATCCAGCGGTTCTGGTTTAGTTGCGGGAGCGAGGGGCTTTGGCGCGATGGAGTGTGTGTTGTTGCGTGGACTCACTGGCGTTGTCTGCATTTGTCGTCGTCCGTTTTCCAGCACTTCTTCCAGCATCCGTTTCAGTTCGGCTGTGCTGGCGGCAGGGGCTTCCAGGGAAGGTGTCTGTGGAATAGAGAGCGATGTTTTTATTTCTTCCCAAGAGCGTTCAAACAGAGCGTTTACTTCGTCCTCGTGTTTTTTTCCGCGTTTACCAAGTCCCTGTTTGATTTCTTCCCGAAAAACATTTTTTCTGCGCTCCAGTTCAGCGGGCAATAGCGTTATGGTGCCGTCATTTTTTTTGTTTTTGTACTCATCGATAAAAGCGACTTGGAAACGACGCATACGGTCTTTTATCACTACCATGTCATCGTGTCGCAGATTGAAAATCAGGAAGATGACTAAGAAGAGTGTGCTGAAAATGACGGTCAGCAAAAGTATGCGGATTGAAAACGGAAAAATCAAAATGTCGTCTTTTGTAAAACGCGCGATAAAACTGCCGTCTTCCGTGTAGGTGAGGAATGCGAGCCAGTAACCGCTTTCTGTGGCAGCGATTTTTTCCAGGCGGTCTGCTTTTTTTGCGGCAATTTTTTCCAGCAGAGTGGTGGTCAGCAGGTCAGCACCCACAACGGGAAGCCCATAAGCATAGCCACCGATATTCTCATGTTCTGCGCTGACTGTGTTGGAGATAAGAACCAATGTGTCGCTTAAGGCGAGGGCATTCTGTGCCGTTAAAAAACGGGAGAAATCTTGTGCATCACAGTAAAAAACAATTGTGCCCCGATATACGGAATATGCGTCATAAAACGGGTAAGCGTACAGAACGCGATTTTTCTCTTGGTCGCGGATTATACGTTGCGGAGAGCCGGTTCCTTTTCTGATGTCTTCACAGGCGATGGCGGCAAACGGAATCTCTTTTACGTCAGTGTAGTTTTTGTAGGATACTTGATTTTTTGAGCGAAGTTTTTCATCGGTCGCAAAAGTGCTGAAGTGTATGTTCCGTCCATTTTTGTCGATGAGACGGATTCCGAGCAAACTTTCTGTCTGAGAAAACAAAGTGCCTGTCAGTTGTGTGCGATTTTTTTGGTCTGAGACGGAAGGTGTGGCTGATGCGTAAGAGGCGACTTCTTTTTTTGCGGTAAAAGCTGCGAATCGTTGGACAAGGATATCGTTGTATGTCTGCTCTTTTTCGGCAATGGTCTTGATTTTTTGTTCAATGTTTCTTACTACCAGCGGCTGATAAAAACGGGCTTCAACAAAAGAAAAAAGCCCTGCGAATGCAGCCACCGCAAATGCGGCAAAGAGAATGACTGAAATCAAAAGGCTTACGGCAACTTTTTGCCCTGCTGACACCTGAATTTACTCCTCTAAAAATCAAAGATACCTTCCATCTATTTTCGGCATAAAGTAACATATTATATAGTAAATCAGTGGATAGTTCTAGATTTTTTTGGTACACTGTCCGTATGAAAGCTGACCTGAATAAAATCCTTATCTGCGTTGTATTTGTGCTTGGAGTGCTCATCATTGGTGGTACAACAGTGGCAGTTTTGACAAAGAGAGCGGTTCCAGGAAAAGGATTGCGTAAGGATGACCCCACGCCTGAGCAGGTTTCGTCTATTTTTCAAAAAAAACATGAAAAAGCGTTCACAAAAATTGGTCAGTTGCGCTCTTCAACAGCTCCCGATGAGAATGATCGTCGCGCCGTTGTGGTCGTAACGCCTTGGCTGGAATATTCAGGCGATGACGAAGCGTTTTACGAGGAGTTGGATACAAAACTTCGGTCAATCAAAGCGATTTTCATGCAGTATTTTATCAATTACACCGTAGACCAGCTGCTTTCGAGGGGGGAGGCGTTGGTCAAAGCGGATTTGCTATCTCAGATAAACGATGAGCTTGTGCTCGGCAAAGTGACAGCAGTGTATTTTAACGAATACCAGTTTTTGGACTGATTTTTCCGCAACCTTTTTTGCCGCGCGGTGTCTAATCAAACAGAGGTGAATACATGAACACAACCATTGCTAGTCCTGCTGCCCAAGTAATTATCGCTGTCATTCCGATTGTAGGGATTGTCATCGGCGGTACAGTGATTTTCTTTTCGCTTTTGTGGCGGCACAGCGAGAAAAAATTGCAGATAAAAAATGGGACGTACAAAAAAGAATATTTTAATTTCAGAGTCTATTCGTTGCTGATTGGGCTTTTGCTTTCGTTTGTGGGACTGGTGCTAACCATATTCTTTGCTTTGGTAAACGGAAAATCCGCGGCATTGTTGGGCGGACTGATTCCGCTTTCTTTGGGGCTGAGTTTACTGGTCTTTTATAAGTTGAATCCAGATTTTAAAACGCACGATGCGCAGTGACGTGTTCAGGAGCATTGAGCAGACAATCGTTGCAAGACGTGATGCCGCGCTGGTAAAGTCCGTGCTTGCAGGAGACAGCCGCTCTTTTGCCCGCCTTATGGCATTGTACAAAAAACGTGTTCTTGCGCTGGGCATGAGTTTCTTTAAGAACGCCACCGACAGTGACGATTTTGTGCAGGATGTTTTTATCAAGGTATACCAGAATATTGCGCGCTTTCGAGGAGAATCGTCTTTTTCTACGTGGCTCATGCGTATCGCATACACGACTGCGCTGAATGCAGTGAACAGACGCAGGGAGGCGGCGAGTATTGCCGATGAGGTGCTGATTTCCGATGCGGATTTTACTCCTGAAGAAAAACAGATTCGCCGCATCACGGTGGAGGCGGTGAACGAAGCCTTGCGGGAACTTCCCGAAAAATATGCCGTCTGCCTTGAGCTTTATTTTTACTATGATATTCCTTATGAAGAAATTGCGGTTATCACTGGGTATCCGGTGAACACGCTAAAATCCCATATCTTCCGGGCAAAAAAACTGCTGCGGGAAAAATTGCGAGGTTTTTATGAGAACTAGAAACTGTGAACACATTATGGACACCTATCTTGCGCTGGACAAAAATGAGCGCATACCATCGGCAGTGACTTTGCATCTTTTGACCTGCAAGACATGCCGCACACAGGTTCGGCTTTTGACCAAGGCGGAAAGAATTGTCGCTCATCCGCTTGCCGTGGAGACGCCGATTTCTGACAAATCAATTACGTCGCTGATGAGAAAAATCATTCCTTCATGGTCGTGGGAAAATGCGAAGCCTGTCAGTATGCACGGCTGGATTTTTGGCGGTGTGCTGATGGTTTTGTTTATGCTGGCATTCGGATTCTTTCAAAGCGCGATTCACAGCGAGACGCTTTTGCTTTCATTTTATTTAGTATTTGCGCTCGCCATCAGTGCCTATTGCGCCATCTTTGTCGGCACGAATTTGGATTTTTTCGTAAAGAAGATAGAAAAGATTGTTCCTGCAAGATTATAGCGCACAAGGCTCCCGCAACGAAGCTTCAAGCGCGTGCGCTGTGCTACTAGTTCCAAAGATTCTGCGGATTGACCGTCTTTCCGTTTTTGTACACGGTAAAGTGCAAGTGCGGACCTGTGCTCAAGCCGGTGCTTCCCACTTTGCCGATAACGGTATTCGCAGAGACATATTTGCCTTTTACGGTAAGAATCGCGCTCATATGTCCGTACAGCGTTTGGTAGCCTGAATGGTGCGTGATAATCACGTAGTTTCCATAGGTGGCATTGTAGCCGGTGGAAGTTACTTTTCCGTCCATGGCGGCAAAAATGCTTGTTCCTTGCGGACATGCCATGTCAACGCCGCTATGATATGAGCGCGCGCCTGTGAACGGACTTGCACGCCAGCCCCAGCGTGAGGTGAGGTACCAGCGGGCGTGAATTGGTTTTTTGAACAAGTCGCCATTGATTTCCTGGCGCGTTACCCAGTCCATCTGTGCGTCTGGAACAAACAATGTGGTTCCAGCGGTGAGCCCGTCAGAAAGCGCGAGGTTGTTCACGTTCGCGCACTTGTCGGCATCAATTTTATATTTTTCTGCGATTGATTCTACGGTCTCGCCATTTTTGCGCACGGTATACAAAATGCCAGTCATGGACGGAATTTTCAGATAGGTGCCGATTTGCAGCAGACGGGAAGAGCGGATGTTGTTTACGCTGATGATAGTGTCTTCGGTAATGCCGTTTTCCTGTGCGATAATGCCAATCATGTCACCGGGGCGCACACGGTATGCCGCATAGGACAGTTCAAGATGTTCTGTGTAGGGTGCCTCAACGTCCTGCGCGACTCCCTCAACAACTTCTTCGGTGACGAGCGGAATGCCGGGTGTCTCCAGACCGCCCATGCCGTCCATGGTGTTTTCGATAGGACGAGAACGTATGATTACAACAGCGACGAGCACGACCAATGAACATGCGCCGAGCGCAATGGTCACGCTTTCGAATATTTTCTTGAAATCAGTATGCTTCAGTACCACGTTTCATTCCTTTTTGAACTGACTATTTTTTATTCAGCCCGATTAAGTATGTTTCGAATGATTCGGAACGGCATGCTTCCGGCTTAAATCCTTTTGCAGTCTGAAACAGTTTGCGCATTTCCATAAGAATCTTTTGCTGGTCGCCGTTCTGAAAAATCTTTACGGCAAAATTTCCGCCGGTTTTGAGCATTGTCTGGGCATACCACACCGCCATTTTTACCAGTCCGGTGGAGCGTGCCGTATCTACAACTCTGTTTCCCGTCGTCAATGGTGCCGCATCGCAAACAACTAAATCGAAAGGTCCCTCTTTTTGAATTGACTCACGGATTTCCGCTTCGTTTAAATCGCCCTGGATGAACACAAGGTTGTCGCCTTTTACGTCCTTTGCCAAGGGATTCAAGTCGCAGGAGACTACCTTTCCGCTGCCGTCCATTGTGCGGAGCAAAAAAGTTGTCCAGCTTCCCGGAGCCGCCCCCAAATCCAGCACATGATAATTTTTCTTTATCATGCCGAATTTCTCGTCGATTTCCTTTAGCTTGTAAACCGAGCGAGCGGGGTAGCCTTCAGAGAATGCTTTCCGTGACCAAAAATCAGGCTTTTCGTAACTGTTTGCCATACCTTATTATCGGTAGCTTCAAATGTTTTTTTCAGTGCAAAAATGCAGAATTTATTGTCCGCCACCCAACAGACTCTGCATCAAACTGGAGATGAGATACATTTTTTTGTACACTTCTACTGCCAGTTCATTTATCGGATGCTCGGCAAAACGGTCGAGCTCTTTCCAGTTCACAATCATTTCAGGAGTCTTCTTGGGGTAGTCGTCAATCAACGCCTTTACGTTGCGCGCAAAGATGATGATGTTTTTGGTACACGTGACGATATAGCCCTTTGCCTCGTCGTTTGCGTCTCCGATGAGCGTGCGCACAATATTTGCCGCTTCCTTGCTGCGCTCTGTGCTGGGAAGATGCGTTTTGAGTTTTATGCCCACTTCTCCGTCCGCCGCCATTTTATCGTCAAAATTGGTGATTGCGTCGGAAACTTGCAAAATGACGTTATATGCGTCGCTCATTTGCTGAGAGAGCGGAGTCGTAGCCCATTGACCGCGAATCAAAACCAAATCGGCATATTCGCGCACATCACGTTTTACGTATTCGACGAGAAATGCCTTGAGGTAGTTCAGCGCACGGGCATGCTCAAACTCGCCCAAATCTTTCTTTGCAAAAGGTCCGCCGCCACCTTCGGTATAGTTTTTAAGCACGGTGATGTTTGTCGTATTGAAAATTTGCATCAGAATGCCGTCAACCTTGGAATTCTTTTGTGCTGATTCGATGTGGGCGACGGTATTTGTTGCCTCTGTCCTAATCTTATCAATGAACGGATCGACAATCTGCTCGTTCTTCACTTCACCCATAGTCTGATAACTGGGGTCTTTGGTCATCAGCTGAATCATCATGTCCAGCACTCTGCTTCGCTGCAGACCTTCCAGACGCTGGATGATTTTTGTCCACTGGTTTGCCTTTACCGGCTCTGAGCCGCGCACTTCTTTGAACATGGTGAGCATGGAGTTCCAGTCGCTGTCAAATGGCATGGATGCGACGATTGACGCAAAATCTTTGATGTCGTCAACGAGATAGGATGCGTCGATGGACTCAAAATGCGGCGTCCTTGAAAATTCGCCCTCATGTATGGTGGAGTCAAATTTTTTGAGCGTGAAAAAAAAGTCGAACGTACAGAAAGAACGGAATGCCATGAGCACGCTGTACATATTATCTGTGCGAATAACTTTTTCGTCGTTAAATCCGCCGATGAACACGTCCAAATCTTCCTTTACTTTCTTTTTTAAGTCTGGGAAACTCATCTGTGATGCCAAGCTCTTGATGGCGTCTTCTTCCAGAGATTCCTCTACGGCCTTCTGTTCGTCAGAAAGCGTGTAGTTTATGACCATATGCTTAAAATAGTTCGGATTTTCCTGATTATGGAACATCATCTGACATGTGCCAACGGTTTTGTAGATTTCCCAGAGGAATTTGCCGAACAAGGGAAGCACTTGGTCGCCATTAGGCTTGTAGAATTTATATTTTGAGTGCGAAAGATTTTTTGCGATATTTTTTAAAAGTCGTTTTTTATCAGCTTCCGGGTCTCCACCGCCGAAGAGACTGAGAATCTTATCTAAAAAGGATCCTCCGGATGCCTTGCCACCATTCTTTGCCATACATAAAATATATCGAAATTTTCTATGAATATCAAGGAAATTGGACTTCTTATTGTATTTTCTGATTTTTTTCTTTATAATATTGATATATTTTTAAAAGACCATGGAGGCTACTTCTAAAATGAAAAAACATGTTGTGATGGCTGCCAGCTTGTTGCTTGTTGCCAGCAGTTTGTTTGCGTACAATCCGCCTGCAGGCGGACAAAATCTTTTGCGCCTTTCTTCTCCGTTTTCGTTGAGTGGCGCAAACTCTACCGCTGGTGGATCTGTGTATGAGGTGATTCCTTCCTCTGTCGTCACAAATCCGGCGTTGTCTGCTTTTGAACAGCGTATCGCTCTTGATTTGGGCTTTACGTTTATGTCGGACAAAAACAAAGAGATTGAGTATGATGTTATGGGGGTCAAAGGCAGTTCTGGCAGTGACACAGGAGCTGCGTTTCAGGTAGGCGCAACTTTCCCGACACGCTGGTGTGTGCCAACTTTTATGGTACAGGGTGTATTCGCTCCTCTGGGAGACATGACCTTGGGAAATAATATTCTTTTTACGGCAAATGTCTCTAAGGATATTACTGACAAAGTATCTGTAGGCTTGGGTGTCACTGGTGGCGGTTATTGGTATAGTGTTAAGGATGCTGTGATTAGTGTAGACGAATCTTCCTCCGACTGGATGCTGGCCGCTAATACGGGAGTTTTTTATAATCACGGCGATTTGCTCTTCTTCAAGCAGGTTCGTTTTGCGGCGACGTTGATGAACTTGGGAAAATTGTACACAAAAACAAAATACAAGGGCATTAAAGGACTTGAGCCAAATCCAGTTACAGGTATGGAGCCAGTCAAGGTTTCTATGTGGCCTGGAATTGCGACGCCGCGTGGTGGTGTAGCATTCGTGATTCTGGATACAGGCAGTTTCAAGATTGGTGGTTCAACTGACATTGCCGTTCCTGGATTTATGGACCTCGCATTTGATTTGGGTGTGGGGCTGGAATATTCTGGCTTAAAATTTGCGACATTCCGCTTTGCTTCTGCATGGGAACTTGATGTTCGTGAATTGGCAGAAGGCAGTAAGAATTTGATTCCGTCGGCTACATTAAGCGTGAAGTTCAATATGAATACCGGCGCAAATGCCGCTATGGCAAAACGTGGCTGGGCGCAGAGTGAGCTTACGGCGGGTGCCGGCTGGCGCAATCTCTACAGCGATATTAATGCGTTCTCTTTTGGTGCGGTTATGAAATTCGGTATGGAAGATAAAGAGCCGCCGGTTATTACTTTGTGGGATGAGGAGCACTAAGATGAAAAAGATTTTTTTGACCGCTGCATGCGCGGTTTTCTTGTCCACTGCGGTATTTGCAGAAAAAGGACCGGTATACATTTCTCCGAATAACGATGGCGTTCAGGATACTTTGGAAGTTCCTCTGAAAATTAAAGAAAAACGCTACGTAAAAGACTGGAGTTTTGTCATTAAGAACCAGGCGGGCGATGTTGTCCGTACTATCGGCAATAAGGAAAAGCGTGAGGACAAAGTGACCTTTAAGAATTTCTTTAAGGCACTGTTTACTCCTAAAAAGGGTGTTACTATTCCGACCACTTTGGTTTGGAACGGTATAATGGATAATGGTCAGGTTGCGCCCGACGGCACCTACTATTATGAATTTACCGCATCTGATGATAACAACAATACTGCTACCACAAAACCGCTGGTTGTCATCGTTGATAATACGCCGCCTGAGGTAAACGTGGCTCAGCTTTCTGGCTCAGACAAGATTTTTGGCGAGGGAGCAAAAACAGTGCTCACCGTGCGTCAGTCTGGTTCAAAAGAAGACGAGTGGTTGGCTGAATTCACCGATGCGGGTGGAAAAGTTGTTCGCTCATACAAGATGCAGGACAGCGAGCCGGTTACACTCGAATGGAACGGTACCAACGAAAGTGGTGCGCCGCTTCCTGATGGCGTTTACAACTACAAGATTGCCGCAACTGACCGCGCAGGTAACAAATCTGCTCCGGCTGGCATTAACAACTTGATTTACTCAGCGGAAAAGCCTGCGACGAACATCGTTATCAACGGCAGCCGCTACTTCTCTCCTGTGGGAACGGGCAGCAAGTCCGTGCTCTTTGACGTAAAGATTCCGCTGCCGGATCCCAAGAGCGGCAACAAGCTGACAAACTGGGCGGTAACGATTATTGGAGCGGACGGAAAAGAATACAAGAAGTTTGAGGGCACCAACAATCCGCCGTCATCAATTGAGTTTGATGGTACTGATGATAGCGGCAAACTTGTTTCAGACGGCTCATATCAGGCTAAGGTGACTGCAAAATACTTGAACGGTTACGAGCCGGATGTGGTGAAGTCTCCGGTGTTTATGCTTGATACTTCAAAACCTGTTGCTACGCTCAAAACAAACGGCACTGTATTCAGCCCGGATGGAGACGGCAATCAGGACGGTATGGAAATCACCCAGACGATTATGACCAACAATGGCGCGCCGGTAAACAACTGGGTCGGTACGGTTGTTGATGCTAAGGGTAATACTGTGCGCACATACAACTTTGGTTCATATCCTCCGGAGAAATTCTCTTGGGACGGTTTGGACGGCAACTCTCAGATGGCTGCTGACGGTGAATACACTTACAAATTGGCAGCAGTTGATGCCGCTGGAAACGCCGCTGATTATTCAACAAGCAAATTCTCGCTCGACACCAGCAAGGCTGAAATCATGCTGACTACGAGCGCGCTGGCATTCAATCCGACTGGCGCACGCAACACTATCCGCTTTACTCCGGTGATGAAGGCTTCAAGCGCAATCAATCACTATAAGCTTTCAATTTCAGACAGCGCAGGAAAAGAAGTGTACAGCAGCGAGGCTGACGGTTCATTGCCGAACAACTTCACATGGAATGGTCTTGCAAGCGACGGCACACGTTGTGCTGACGGCAAATACGTGGCATTCTTGGAGACAAAGGCTGCCAACGGTTCAGAAGCAAACGCACAGACACAGGCTTTCGCAATCGACACTGTGGCTCCGAAAATCGACCTGAAAGCGGCATACACTTTGTTCAGCCCGGATGCTGACAGCCGCAAAGACACGCTCCCTGTGGAAGTTGTTGACTGCACTGATGACAACTGGACTGCGACTATCGTAAACAGCAAGAATGCGGTTGTGCGCACGCTGACTTGGAACGGTAAAGTTCCGTCATTCGCTTGGGACGCAACTGATGACGCTGGTAACAAAGTTCCGGACGGCACATACAAACTGGTATTCAACGCTGAGGATGCCGCAGGAAACAAATCATCTGCTGAGATTAAATCTATCGTAGTAGATACTCGTCCGGCAAATGCATTCGTGACTGCAGAATATGAGGCATTCAGCCCCAACGGAGACAACAACCGCGATACACAGCAGTTCACAATCCGCCCGTCTTTGAACGAAGGCATCGAAACCTGGAAGTTTGACATCACCAGCGCAGACGGCAAAGTTGTCCGCTCTTGGTCAAATGCTGACTCTCCGAACTTGCCCGCGACAATCACATGGGACGGCTTGGACAGCGAGAAGAAAGTTGCTGAAGGCGTATTCACTGGTAATCTTGATGTAGTGTATGCAAAGGGTAATGAAGTTAAGACCGTTTCTTCTGCATTCATCAGTTCTGTTACAGCACCGCAGCTGACAGTCAAGACTGCTACCGAAACCAATTCTGGCTACTTCAGTCCGGATAACGACGGTACAGACGATGACTTGTTCATCCGCCTCAAGGCTGTTACTCCGGTCGGCTTGAAGAACTGGTCATTTACAATTAACGACCCGAACGGACGCAAGTTCTGGGCTACAAGCGGTAAGTCTGCTATTACTGAGCAGATGACATGGGACGGACGTTCTAACAGCGGCGAATTGGTACAGTCTGCTATGGATTATCCGTATGTGTTCACCGCAACTGATAACCTCGGCTTGACCAGCACCGTTGAAGGCAAAATTAACATTGATATTCTGGTTATCCGCGTGGGTGACGTGCTCAAGATGGCTGTTCCGTCAATCATCTTCCGCAGCGACAACGCAGACTTTAAGGTGGAAAGCGCACCTGGAAAGAAAGACGGCGTAACCAAGGAACAGGCTGCTAACAACGAACGTATCTTGAACCGTATCGCAGTGATTTTGAACAAGTTCGATACTTACAAGGTAACGATTGTTGGTCACGCAAACCGCACGACAGACAACGAAGAAGAAGAGACAGTGGACAATCCGAAAATGTGGGGCCCTGCTCTGATTCCGCTGTCACAGCGCCGCGCAGAGTTTGTTAAGAAATACTTGGTGAACCATAAGGTTAAGGCAGACCGCTTGAGTACCGACGGTAAGGGTGGTAGAGAGCCGGTTGCTAATCCGAAAGATGAAGCTAACCGCTGGAAGAACCGCCGCGTTGAGTTCATTCTTAACAAATAGTTTCAAGATTCATAAGGATTCATAAAGATAAAAAGGATGCATGAGGATATATCTCGTGCATCCTTTTTTTGTCCTGTTTGTATCTGTGTGCATCCTGTTGAATTGCGGATTTATGCCATCAGTTCTTTGAGTGTGGCGTAGAAGTCTGGGGATTCTTTTTGGAGAATCATGGGGCTGTTGTTTTTGATAAAGCAGTGGCTGGTGGTGGCGGTGCAGGCGAGTTTTTCTCCGTTCATGATTTTGTATGCGAGCTTGAGGCGGACTGCGGAAAGTTGTTCAATTGTCACGTAGATTGTGAGCACATCGGGAAAAGTTGTGGCGTGCTTGTAGTCGCAGGTGAGTGAGAGCACGGGGGAAATGATTCCTTCCTCTTCCATTTTTGCGTAGCCCCAGCCAATCTGGTCAAGGAAGTCAATGCGGGCTTCTTCCAAAAAACGCAGATAGTTTGAGTGATGAGTAACCTGCATTTTGTCGGTCTCATAATACTGAACCTTGTGCGTATACGGTTTGATGTCACTTAATTTCATACTGTCTCCTATAGACTCTGCGTTATTGCGCAGCTTCTTTTAATTTTGATACGTCTGTCCATTCCGTAAAGGCGGAATATTTTTCCAAGTCGGGAATTGTAAGCTCAATCGCGCTGTTTGAAGAGCCAGCCGCCGGAAATACGGTCTGAAAGCGTTTAAGGCTTTCGTCCAGATAGATTTTTACATCGCTCGGAACGGCAAACGGGCAGACTCCACCTGGCGCGTGTCCAACAAGCCTGTCCAATTCTTCTGCGGTGAGCATGCGCGCTTTGCAGCCAAATTTGTGCCGGTATTTTGCGTTGTCGATTTTTGTGTCGCCGGCGGTGACAATCAGAATCGCCTTGTCTCCCACCATGAAGCTTAAAGTTTTTGCAATGCGCGCGCCTTCCGTGTGCAACGCCTTTGCCGCCAACTCTACGGTAGCACTGGATTCATCCAGCTCAATAATTTTGTCGCGTAACCCAAACTGGTCAAAATACGCTTTTACTTTTTCTACAGACATGGGAGTAGTGTAGCAGAATGTGTGAAAAGAAGAAAGCCCGATTGTGAAAGTTGTGTTGTCTTGTGGGGATGTTGTGGTACGAGGGGATTTGTTGTCACACGGAGCGAAATGTTGGGGAGATGGCATGCTAACGCTACGCGACTAACGTCGCTAAGGGAAAGTAGTTTTGTGTGGGCGGGCAGGGGATGCTGCTGTCGGGTTTCGCAGGGAGAAGAAAATGTAGCCGCCAAGGACGGCGGCTGAAAAGTGAGATGGCAGCGAATGCTGCCATCGGGTTTCGCAGACAGAAAAAAAATAGAGCCGCCAAGGACGGCGGCTGAAAAGTGAGATGGCAGCGAATGCTGCCATCGGGTTTCGCAGGTAGAAAAAAATGGAGCCACCACGGACGGT
>JAFSTK010000191.1 GCA_017450535.1 Treponema sp. | reverse complement strand
GCCATGGCCACGGAGCTTTCTTCCAAAATAAATACGCTTAAGACGAGGTGCATCAAAACCTGTAAGCAGCATGTTGTAGACAATCAAAATGTCTATTGTAAAATTCTTCTTGAAGTCTTTAACAATCTGCTTGCGGATTTCTTTATCGTCACTGTCGTATAGAATGAGTCCCGGCTTCAATGTTGAAGTCATCTTTTCTGTTTCTTTAAGTTCATTCTGAATCTCATAAAAATACTGATAGAGCTTTCGAGCCTGTTCGCTAGTTTCACAGATAATCATTCCGCCAAGTGTCGGATCTCCCTGTAACAGTCGAAAAGTAACAAGGTCTTTAATAATATAGCGGAGCAATTCTTTTACATAAGAATCATGGCTGATAATGTCTTCTTTTTTGAGTTCGCCTTTTGTTACGAGCTTTTCAAGTTTTTGGTAGGCTTCGGTAAGTCGTTTGCGGTATGAGGTTTCAATTTCTTCGCGGAGGATTTTTAATGTGTAGCCGTCCTGAATTGATTTGTCGTAATAGTATGCGTGGAAGTAATCACCAAAAACAGAACAGCTTGATTTTTCTTCTTTGAGGATTGGAGTTCCCGTAAGGGCAATTTTAATTGAGTCTGGATCAGCATTAAAAAGGTTCGCAAGAAAACATCCGTCAGGTTTATAACCGCGGTGGGCTTCGTCAATTATGAATATCCGCTGCAAGTTTGTCTCATAATCTTTGACCTGAACTTTGTTCTGATCCTCTTCGACTTTCTGAATGTTTACGACGGTGATTTCTGCTTTGCCGGTAACACCTTCCTGGCTCTGATTATTACGGAACTGTTCCATCAATTCGGATTTACTGTTTGCCGTGTTTATAGAAAGCCCTCGCGCTTCAAACTCCTGCTTTGCCTGTTCCAGCAAATCCAAACGGTCTACAATAAAATAAAACTTTGTGACTTTGTTGTTTTTTGCAAAATAGTCTGTAAGAATGCGTGTTAAATAATATGAAAGCGCAGTTTTTCCTGAACCTTGTGTATGCCAAACAATGCCAGATTTCTTTCCGTTTTTAAGAGCATTACGAATTGCAAGCGCCGCAAACATCTGCTGATAGCGCATAATGTGCTTCTGGTCAGTCACTTCAATTTTTCCATCAACTTCGCGCTCAGATTTTACATAAGCAATTCCATATTTTAAAATAAAGAGCAATCGCTCAGGACTGCACATAGAAGTAAGAATACGGTTTGTCGGTGTATAAATATCAAGATTAGTCTGATACTCAGGAGACTGTTTAATTACCTGGCAGTTAAAGTCTGTAAGAATCTCTTTTTCAATTTCCTGATCTATCGGCTTATATGGGTAATTTGCATTAAATGGCGGTATAGGCTGAGCAGTAAAATTATCTTCTCTAAAGCAGTTAAAGAAAGCTTTCTTTCTCGCGCCTGTACAATAAAAAGCTCCTTCTATCGGGACAATGCCGCCCAGAGCAGAATATTCCATATTGTTTGAGAAAATCATCAATTGAGTGATGTTTATAAACCGACGGAACTTTTTATTTGGAAAACGCTCGTTGTTCATTCGCTCGGCTTCAGCAACCATACCGCCTACATTATTGGTTTTCTTTACTTCGATAAAAACAAGTGGAAGTCCGTTTATAAAAAGCGTGATATCCGGGCGGAATTCATCTTCGCCATTCCGGCATGTAAATTCTGCTGTTACATAATAATCATTGTTTGTAAAATCCTTAAAATCAATCAACTTATACGGAGAAACAGAAATTAAGCGTTCGTAAAACTGTTTGCCTAAATCGTCATCGTTCAGTTCTTTTTTTATATCATCTAAAACAGAAAGCCATTTATCTTCTTTTCCTGGATTTAAGCGAGCAAAAGCATTTTGAAATTCATAGAGCAAAATATTTGTTTCTTCGTCAAAACTAGTTCCCGCAGTACGTTCAGATTGAACCCCAGTTTCCACATGAGACATTTTACCAACATATTGATATCCAAGACGAGTAAGGTGAATCATTGCTGGCATTTGAACACGAGTTTTTTCGTTATAAGTTTTGCTCATTTCTCTGACCTTTTACTTCCTTAACAGCACAAATATCGCCCACATCACAATAAACCGACCCAAAAGCTTACTATAACCAACTTTAATATTAAAGAAGATTATACCATGATTTTGATGTTTAAGGTTAAAAAACATGATGATTTCGCAAAACATTTCTCATCACAAAAATAAAAGAATCCGCTAGTCACAAAATCGATTTCCCTGCTCCAATTGCCTGTACCATTCCCTAATCGTTCTTTTTTTGATAGACTATCTGAACAAAATTGAGTATATTAGAGAGAGAAGATTCCCCACTATTTTACTAGAAATAGGATTTTTATATGGCAGACACACTCTTACAAGTCAAAGATATTTCGGTCAAGATTGAAGAAAAACAAGTCTTGAATGGCGTAAACCTGAATGTCGGTGCGGGCGAAACCCATGTTCTGATGGGACCAAACGGCGCTGGAAAATCTACACTGGGCTACACGCTCATGGGAAATCCGCGCTATACCGTCACCGGCGGGAAAATTTTGTTTGACGGCGAGGACATCACTGAACTCGGCACTGACAAGCGCGCGGCAAAAGGTATGTTCCTGAGTTTTCAGGCTCCACTTGAAGTTCCCGGCATCACGCTGGAAAGTTTTATCCGAAACGCGCTTCAGCAGACTACCGGCGAGCGTGTCAAATTATTCCAGTTTCAAAAGCAGCTCAAAGCAACAATGGAATTGCTGCACATGAACGACACTTACGCGAGCCGTGATTTGAATGTGGGATTTTCTGGCGGCGAGCGCAAAAAGAGCGAAATTTTGCAGCTTCTCATGCTGAACCCAAAACTTGCGATTCTTGACGAGACGGACTCAGGTCTTGACGTGGACGCAGTTCGCACAGTATCTCAGGGCATTCAAGAATATCAGAAACGGCAGAACGGCGCGCTTATCATCATCACGCATTCGGCAAAGATTCTGGAAAGTCTGCACGTTGATTACACGCATGTGCTCGTAAAAGGCAAAATCGTCAAAACTGGCGACGGCACGCTTGTTGATGACATCAGCGCAAAGGGATTTGAACAGTTCGAAGGGTAAACCATGGCAAAAAACGAAAACCTGAACCTTAAAAGCATCGCAGATTCTCCCTACAACTTTCATAATGAAGAGAAAGGCTTTTACCGCAATAAATCTGGTCTCACCGAAGACATTGTGCGCCAGCTCAGCGAGGACAAGAACGACCCCGAATGGATGCGCGAGTTCCGCTTAAATGCGCTTAAAATTTACAATGAACTTTCTGTGCCGGACTGGGGACCTGATATTTCCGGGCTGAACATTGACGAAATCGCCACCTACGTGCGTCCGAACACAAAAATGCAGACCAAGTGGGAAGATGTTCCCGAAGACATTAAGGACACGTTTGAAAAGCTCGGCATTCCAGAGGCTGAGCGCACAAGTCTTGCCGGCGTTGGCGCACAGTACGACAGCGAGCTCGTCTACCACAACTTGCAGGACGAAGTGGCAAAAAGCGGCGTCATTTACACGGACTTTGAAAGTTCTCTCCGCGGCGAATATGCCGACATGGTAAAAGAATATTTTATGCAGCTCGTAAAGCCAAAAGACCACAAATTCGCCGCGCTTCATGGCGCAGTCTGGTCAGGCGGAAGTTTTGTCTACGTTCCCAAAGGCGTAAAAGTTGACGTTCCGCTCCAGTCCTATTTCCGCTTGAACGCAAAGGGCGCAGGTCAATTTGAGCACACGCTGATTATCGTGGACGAAGGCGCAGACTTGCACTTTATCGAAGGCTGTTCCGCACCAAAATACAATGTGGCGAACCTTCATGCGGGTTGCGTTGAGCTGTACGTCAAAAAAGGCGCGCATCTCCGCTACTCCACCGTTGAAAACTGGTCAAAAAACATGTACAACTTGAACACCAAACGCGCGCGCGTAGAAGAAGGCGGTTCAATCGAATGGGTTTCCGGCTCTTTCGGCTCACACATCTCCTACCTCTACCCCGAAAGCGATTTGGTCGGCGCAAACAGTCGCGCTGAATTCACTGGAGTCACGTTCGCTGGCGAAGGACAAAATCTTGACACCGGAGCAAAAATGGTGCATCTTGCGCCCAACACGTCCAGCGTCATCACCACAAAGTCCATCTCCAAAAGCGGCGGCATCTCCACGTACCGAAGCGCGATTTACATCGACAAAAAAGCGACCGGAAGCAAGGCAAGCGTCTCCTGCGAAAGTCTTATGCTCGACAACCTGAGTCGGAGCGACACTGTTCCCGCCATGGAAATCCACACGGACGACTGCGATGTAGGTCACGAGGCAAAAATCGGACGCATCTCAAACGACGCTGTATTCTACTTGATGAGCCGCGGCATAAGCGAAGAAGAAGCCAGAACGATGATTGTCAACGGATTTGCAAATCCGGTTTCAAAAGAGCTTCCGCTCGAATACGCCGTTGAGATGAACAATTTAATTCGGCTTGAAATGAAGGGAAATCTGTAGTATGGCAAAGACACTTTCATATACAAACATAAACCCAATCCCCGCTCTCACTTGGAACTGGCTCCGTCTGAACCGCGCCACATTGAACGCGGACGCTCCCGATTTGGGCGGTACGATTAGCGTCACCGGTATTTCTGATGGCGTGACCTACACTGAAGACGGCGCGGCTGTCGCAAAGACGCTTCCTGCCATGCAAAGCGGTTGTGGCGCAGACGCAGATGCTGTCATCGCAAGTTTTTCTCCAGTGCCGTCCGCAATCACCGCAAACAAAGGCAAAAAAATCGCCGTTCCTGTCGTATTGCGTTTTGATGCGGCTGACGGAAAAAGTCAGGTGAGCCAGCAGGTCATTGTCGCTGAGCCGGATTCCAGCGTCACCGTCATCATGCTGTACACTTCGCAGGCGGATGCAAACGGCTTTCATGCGCTTCAGACAAAACTTTGGGCAAAAGAGCGCGCGCATATTCATCTTGTCAAAGTGAACCTGCTCGGCTCAAAATATATTCATTTGGACGACACCGCCGCCTTCTGTGAAGACAGCGCAAGCGTTGATGTGACGCAGATTGAACTTGGCGGCACAAAAACATACGCTGGCGTGGGCGCAACCTTGGCAGGCTATCAGTCATCATTCAAAAGCGACACTGCCTACCATTCACGCACGACACAATTTCTGGACATGAACTATGCTGTCTGGCACAAAGGCGCAAAGACCGACACAAAAATGCAGGTAAAAGGCGTAGTCTCTGACGATGCGGTTAAAATCTACCGCGGCACCATTGATTTTCAGCGAGGATGCGCAGGCGCAACGGGTGACGAACAGGAAGAAACGCTGCTTCTCTCCCCCACCGCAATCAACAAGTCCATCCCGATGATTCTGTGTGATGAAGAAGATGTTTCCGGCACGCACGGAGCCACGATTGGCAGACTCAGCGCGGACGAACTTTTTTACATGCAGAGCCGAGGCATCAGCAAAGAAGCCGCCAAGCAGATGATGAGCCGCGCAAAAATCGCCGCCGTCGCACACTTGATTCCCGATGAAAAAACAGTAGAAGAAATCAACACATTTTTAGATAAAATGGAGAGATAACAAAATGGTAAATAAGTTTCGTGCGGATTTTCCGCTTTTTAAGGCAATTGACGAACATGCAGACGCAGAGAACAACGGACTTTTGTATTTTGACACGGCGGCTACGGCCCAGCGCCCGTTCATCGTCTTGCACGCCATGTCACATTTTTATGCCACACAAAACGCAAACCCCTTGCGCGGTCTGTACGATTTGAGTGAGCGTGCCACCAAAGCCTATGAGGACGCGCGTGAAGCCGTGGCAAAATTCATCAACGCAAAGGAATCGCGCGAAATCGTTTTCACTCGCAATACGTCAGAATCCCTGAACCTTGTCGCCTACACTTGGGGCATGGCAAACGTACAGGCGGGAGATGAAATCGTTATCTCAATTATGGAGCATCACTCCAATATTTTGCCGTGGCAGTTTTTGGCGCAACAAAAAGGAGCGCGACTTGTCTTCCTGAACGTAGACAAAGAGACCGGCATCATTCCAGAAAGCGAATACGCAAAAATCACGCCAAAAACAAAAATCGTGTCGCTCACTCAGACAAGCAATGTGCTCGGCACCACAAACCCAATTAAACACGTCGCTGAAATAGCCCACAAAAATGGCGCGATAATGGTCGTTGACGGCGCACAGTCCAGCCCGCACATCCCCGTAGACGTGCAGGATTTGGACGCAGACTTTTTTGCAATGAGCGCGCATAAACTCTGCGGTCCCATGGGAATCGGCGCGCTGTATGGCAAATTGCATCTGCTTGAAAGTATGCCACCGTTCTTGCGTGGCGGCGAAATGATTGAATACGTCACCACAGATAGCGCGACATGGGCAGAAGTGCCGCACAAATTTGAGGCGGGCACCGTAAGCGCAGGAGATGCGGTCGGTTTTGCGGCGGCAATCCGTTACATTCAGTCCGTCGGGTTTGACACAATTATGAAACACGACAACGCGCTCGCCGACATGCTTGCTGAAGGCATCAAAAAACTTCCCCACTTTAACATTGTTGGCGGAAAAGACGGCTCAAAACGAAGCGGAATCGTCACCTTTACGATTGACGGCGTACATCCTCACGACATTGCAAGTCTGCTCTCTGACGAGCACATTGCGATTCGCGCCGGACACCATTGCGCGCAACCTCTGGGTCAGTACCTCGGCATTCAGTCCAGCGCACGCGCAAGTCTTTACTTCTACAACACTGAAGAAGAAATTGCGACCTTGCTCGAAAAACTGGCGCAGATACGAAAATGGTCAGGATATAAAGACTAAGCAGGGTTTTAGGGGCGCAGCCCTTAGGAGGGAGAGTAGCGGACAAGACCGCAACGAAGTGAGGACTTGGGAGCGAGGGAGAGACTTCTCCCTTTTAAATAAATTCGCTAGAATACAAACATGGAATTAAAATCTCTTTATCGTGAAATCTTAAACGAACACAATATAAATCCGTCGCATAAGGCAGAGATGGCAAACCCGTCAATCACATTGCAGGGCATAAATCCCAGTTGCGGCGACAACATCACCTTATTTCTCAAAACGGAAGGCGGAAAAATCACCGAAGGCAGTTTTACAGGAAGCGGCTGCGCCATTTCTCAGGCATCCGTAGACATGATGCTCGACTTGATTATCGGTCAGGATGAATCTGTCGCCCTGCACCTTGCGGAAAATTTTATGGCGATGATAAAAGGAACCGCCACTCAAGAGCAAATTGAAGAGCTTGACGAAGCGGGCGCATTGCAAGACATCTCCCACATGCCGGCGCGCGTAAAATGTGCTGTGCTCGGCTGGCGTACAATGAGCGAAATGCTCACTTCCGGCACTCAGACTGGAACTGGCACCGCCGAACACTGTGAAACAAACTAACCAGAAAACGCTCCGCTAATTCCCCCTGAAAAAATCATCCACGCTTTTTATCAGTTCTTCGGCGGGGCGCGTTTTCAAAAGATATTTTTCGGGCTTTGCGGCAAGCACTTTCATTACCGTTTCTTTGTCATCCTTTGACGTAAGGAAAATCACCGGAATACTCGCCGTAGCCACCTCGCTTTTCAGCATTTCAAACACTTGCAGGCCAGAAACAACAGGCATCTCATAGTCCAAAAGAATCAGGTCAACTTTTTTCTGTGCGAGCAAAGAAATTGCGTTCATTCCGCTGTTTGCCATAAACACTTCGTACTTTGAACTGAACCAATTGTTCATCGTGCGGAGCATCGTGCTGTCATCGTCCACCACAAGAATGCGCTTTTTACCGTGGAATTCGCCTTCCTCGGTAATCAGAATGTTCAGGCGGTTAATCACTTCCATAATATTAACCGGCCGCGTAAATGATGCGTTCACAAATCCACGCTGCACCACCTCATACGCGGCATCAAGTTCCGCCGGGCTTCCAATCAAATACAGAACGCGGTCAACGCCATCTTCACCTTTCAGTTTTTTCAGATATTTCAGCGTACCGTTAAAAGCGTTCAAATCACCTTCAAGATAAACAATAAAAATGTCAGGCAGCGGGTCTTTTTGCGAAATCTCAACAATATCCGGCTCGCTCGGCACCACTTCATACCCCGAAGCCTGAATCTGCTTTGTCATTGCCTTAACCAAAAAACTTTGCCCACTGGCAACAAATAATACGCTCTTTTTCATACCATCTCCTTAGTATAGTTTCCATCAAGCGAGCAGACCAAGCACCGCCGCCTGGTCAACATTCGCTACCGCCTGCTTTATCGCTTTCCACTGTTCCGCATGAGATTCCGGCACAATATAACCGTCCACATCCTGCACAATCTGGTCGGCAGTGGAAAAATCAAACGCGCCCACCACTTCTTTGAGCGCAGACAACGCCTCCGCAAATTGCGCCTCATCCATTTTTTCCGTGGGCGCGTCACTCTGCTGCGGCGCGACAGGAAGAAGTTTTTGCGCATAACTGCGGTACAATTCCAAAAGCGCCGGTGTCTTTTCGTTGATTTCAGCCTCGTCGCCCTTGTCGCCACATGCTTCCAAATGTTTTGCCTGCTCGCTCAGTTCCAATGCGCCAATCAATTTTGCGCTGCTTTTTAGCGCGTGAACGAGCACCGTGTAGTTTTTCCAGTCACATTGCACGGCAAAGTCAGCAATCTGCGCAGATTTTGGCTCGATGTTCGCATAAAAATCCTTGAAAGCGTCGCGCAAAGTGTCCTCGCTGCCACAATTCCGCAACGCCACCGCAATGTCCACGCCTTCCATCGGCGGGAACGCATCAGTCTTTGGCTCAGCCGATTCTGCAACCGCTTCCACTTTATGTACTTTTTCTGCCGGCAAATATTGTATCAGTTTTTTCTCAAGTTTTTCGCTTTCAATCGGCTTTGAAAGATAGTCGTTAAATCCCGCCTCAAGATACATATCACGCGCGCCCGTCACCGCATTCGCCGTAAGCGCAATCACCGGAGTGTCTGCGTTCAATGTGTCCGTAAGTTTTTTCATCGCGGCAAGCGTCTCAATGCCGTCCATTCCGGGCATCCGGTGGTCAAGCAAAATCACATCGTATTTGTTTTTCTGAACCAGAGCCAATGTCGCCTGTCCGCTTTCCGCCGTATCAATCTGCACACCAGTCTGTTTGAGAAGCCCGATGATTACTTTGAGGTTCAGCGGCGTATCGTCTGTCACCAAAATTTTTGCTTCGGGAGCGGTAAAGCTTTCGCGATAGGCGCTCACCGTCTCCATGGATTTTTTGTACATTTCGGTAAAGTCGCCAATTGGTTCCCAATTCACAACCTTTTGTTCCAGCGCAAAAGAGAAAATTGAGCCTTTGCCGTATTCACTCTGAACTTCAAGCTGACTGTTCATCATGGTCAGCAATTGCTGCACAATGTTCATTCCTAAGCCAGTGCCTTCAATCGTGCGGTTTCGTTTTTCTTCTATACGCTCAAATGCAGTAAAGAGGTTACCCATATCCTCCTGCTTGATGCCAATTCCCGTGTCCTCCACGCGCACCAAAAGCCGTATGGTATGCTCGTCTTTTTTCTCAAAATTAACGCTAAACGTCACTGAACCGCTGTGCGTGTATTTTACGGCGTTTGTCAGAATATTGAGGATACATTGTTTTAAGCGCACCTCGTCACCACACAAAAGATGCGGAGTCTCTTTATCCACATTCACGTGGAACGCAAGCTGCTTATCCTCTGCCCGCTTTTGAATCATATTGACCAAATCATTTATCGTAGAAGCAAGCTCATACTGTACGGGAATAATCTCCAGTTTGCCCGCCTCAATTTTGCTGAAATCAAGGATGTCGTTTATCAAACTCAAAAGCGTCTTGCTGGAATTCAGAATATCATGGGCGTAGTCACGGGTCGTCGGATTGTCACTTTCTCGCAACAGCATTTCCGCAAAACCAACGATGGCATTTATCGGTGTGCGAATTTCATGGCTCATATTTGAAAGAAATGCTGACTTTGCCTTGTTCGCTGCCTGTGCGACCTTCAAATCGTCTTCAAGCTGTTTTTCACGCTGCAACTCTTCAATATAATGGCTTATGCTGCGTACCGTCTTTTTGAGCGACTTATGCAATTCTTCAATCTCGTCGCCTGTTTTTATCGGAAGAAGATGAATGTCCAGCACGGAATCCGAATCTTCCGCCACCGTGTCTCTGGTAAAATCATCCATCGCCTGCTTCATCAAAATTATCGGGTTTGCGATTGAATTCTGCGCATGACTGTTCGCAAAGAATAAAATTGGCACGGACACATTCATCAAAAGAATCACCATCTTTAAGTCCAGACTAATCCAGTCCCGTATGGTGAACTTTATTATGTCTGTATGAAAATAACGCGCCACGCCGATAAACTGATTTATCATCACGTCCGCAAAAATCGCCGCCGCAATACTGAGCGCAATCGCCTCCATCACGATAATCAGCGTCAGATGTCGTTTGAGTTTTGAATGTTTACTGGTAGCCAACAGTCTGATTGCGCGCTCACATTCTTTTGAATAATAGACACCGCTCAAAAACAAATTGCGAATTTTTTCCGGCGCATGATTGAAAAAGAGATAGCAGAAAATGCCCACCAAAGCGCATGGTCCCAGCGCGCTCAAAAAATGCACGAACGCAATCCACGGATGCATCGGCTCATTCCGCACCAAATTGATGACGATTCCCCAGCCATTTCCCAAAAGCACAGTAAAATACAGTATCGTCAGCATCGTTTTGATTTTGCTGCGGTACCAATAATTGAAGGTGGGCTGAATCGTACACATAACGCCCGCCATAAACACAAAGACCACAAAGGCAAACTCGCCCACTTGAAACGAAGTAAAGATAAAGACAATCAGCGAAAGCACGAACGCGGGAATATAACCGTTGAGAGAGGCAAAAAGCATAATCGGAATGATACCCGAATAATCGATGAACGGTTGCGCCTGAAAACTGATCCGTCCGATATGATGCTCAAAAAAACCGTACTGATTTCTCAGCATAACCGCAAGAGTCAGCACAAAGGTAATCAGCATACTGATAGTCGTCGGCATCTTTAGCCATGTGATGAATCTCGTTTTTCGTGAGCATTGCATGATTTTATTATATCATATTTTAAAAAATCGTGGTATAATTATTTTGTACATTTTTTGGCAGAACGCCACGTAAGGAGATATTTTTATGGCTTCGATTTCTTGGGAAAATCTGAACAAACTGGATTCTTTCGCTAAGTTGAAAGTCCTCAAAGGAGCAGAAAACGGAGTAAGTTTAAAAGCGGCACTCAAAGGCGCAAAGGGCGCAAAACGCGTCGCTGACTACCAGGTACCTATGGCAGCAGGTCTTACCTACAATTTCGCCGCAAAACAGGTGAACAAACAGATTCTTGACGTGCTCAAAAAACTCGCCAAAGAAGCTCAGCTCGTGGAAAAATTTGAAGAGACCTACAACGGTGCAGTCATCAACACCGGAGAAAAACGTCTCGTTCTGCATCACCTCACTCGTGGGCAGCTCGGAAAAGATGTCATCGCTGACAACGTAAACAAGCGCGAATTCTATGTGGCTCAGCAAAAAGCAATCGCTGAATTTGCAGACAAAGTCCACTCAGGAAAAATTGCAAACGCAAAGGGCGAAAAATTCACCACTGTAGTACAGATTGGTATTGGCGGAAGTGACTTGGGACCGCGCGCTATGTATCTCGCGCTCAAAGAATGGGCAAAGACAAACAAGACGCTCAAAATGGAAGCGCAGTTCATCAGCAACGTAGACCCCGATGACGCGGCAGCAATTCTCCGCACGGTAGATTTGCCCCACGCTTTGTTCGTTCTCGTCTCAAAAAGCGGCACCACACTGGAAACGCTCACCAATGAATCATTCGTAAAAGACGCGCTCAAAAAAGCCGGCTTAAATCCCGCAAACCACATGATTGCCGTTACCAGTGAGACAAGCCCGCTCGCACACAACTCAGACTACCTCGCCGCATTCTACATGGATGACTACATCGGCGGACGCTACTCTTCAACAAGTGCGGTTGGTGGCGCAGTGCTCTCTCTCGCATTCGGCGCAAAAGTATTCGCTGACTTCCTGCAGGGTGCCGCAGACGCAGACAAAACCGCTACCGAAAAAGATTTGCTCAAAAATCCGGCATTGCTCGACGCATTGATTGGCGTATACGAGCGCAATGTTCTGGACATGCCGTCCACAGCGGTTCTTCCCTATTCACAGGCACTCAGCCGCTTCCCCGCTCACTTGCAGCAGCTGGACATGGAGTCAAACGGCAAGAGCGTAAACCGCTTTGGAAAGAAAATCAACTACAAGACAGGACCCGTCATTTTTGGTGAGCCGGGCACAAACGGTCAGCACTCATTCTACCAGCTTTTGCATCAGGGCACGAACATCATTCCGCTCCAGTTCATTGCATTCCAAGAGAACCAGATTGGAAACGATGTGCTGATTCAGGACACGACCAGCCAGCAGAAACTGTGCGCAAACGTCGCGGCTCAGATTATGGCATTTGCCTGCGGAAAAGATGACAAAGACCCCAACAAGACCTTTGCTGGCGAACGTCCGTCAAGCATCATCTACGGAAAGCAGCTTACACCACAGGCTTTGGGCGCACTGCTCTCACACTTTGAGAACAAAGTGATGTTCCAGGGCTTCGCATGGAATGTGAACAGCTTTGACCAGGAAGGCGTACAGCTCGGAAAGACACTCGCAAAGAAAGTTCTTGCAAACGACACCGATGGTGCGTTGCAGGCTTATGCAGAGTTGTTGAAGATTTAAATATAGGGGTACGCACCCTATAATCCTGCGTAACAAGGGGACAGAGGAACCTCTACTCCGAAGCGTTGTTTCTCTCCCCCTTGCCCCACTCTTTTCCAGCACGACATAGGGGGACACACCTATGTACCCCTCGAAACTTGATAACAAATTTTGCTCAGTTCGTTCGCGCTCTTTTTACTAAATTTTAAACAAATCTTTGATATTTTTATCAACAAGTTTGCTCAGTTGGGCTGGGGTGCGGTTGCGGCGGGTTGCGATGAACTCGTAGGTGTATTTGATGTTCACCGGGTTATTGGGCTCGCCACGCAGAGGAACTGGGGCAAGGTATGGTGAATCGGTTTCCAAAAGGATGCGGTCATCGGGAACATAGGCGAGCAATTCGTTCATGTCGTCCATTTTTGTTTTCTTAGTGTAAGTTGTCGCGCCACCGAATGCCAAGTACCATCCGCGGTCCAAAAATGCCTTTGCCTCGCTCAAACCATATCAATAGCAGTGAATCACGCCACGGTCATAGCCAACATTTCGGATACAGTCCAATGTCTCGGAAAAAGCGTCGCGGCTGTGCACGATGAAAGGCAGATTCAGTTCACGGGCAAGCTCTAATTGCATCTCAAACAATTCACGCTCGCCGTTGTATAACTCTTCGTCAAAATCAGACTTGTCACGTCCGTCTGCGCCGCTTGGATTCCAATGATGGTCAAGACCGCCTTCTCCAATCGCGACCAATTTTTTAGCAAATGCGCCATCATTCTCTGCCTTAAATTCGTCAATTGACTCGCGCAATGTTTCCATGCAGTTCCAGCGGTCGCGAATCTCATCAGGGTCAGGCCAAATGCCTGCGCTAAAGTACACCATGCGCTGCGCTTTTGCGTGCAAATTGTGGTCAGTGATTAAATCCTGGCTTTCCTGCACCGAATACAATCTCGACATCAAATCATCGCAGCGCGTACCAATGTCCAGCCCAAACAGCGCATCATTTTTCACCATCTGAGTCAGAACATCCGCACCAAATTCTGCGCCGTCCTCATGGTCGTCTACAAAATGCTTAAAATGAAAATGAGTATCAGAAAACATAATAAAAAGTCTCGTCAGGAAGTTTTCCGCCTATGGAATCAGCGTTCGCATCAAGGCAGATTTTGAGCACTCTTTCAATATCTGAAGCCGCACTCTTCGCATCAACCCACACATATGAAGCATAGGGAATGGAGCGGACAACAACAGGCGCTATCATACCAAGATTGTGCTTTTGCACCAGAGCGGCGGCCTGTGCAGGTTTAGCATTCGTCCAATCAGTCGCTTTTTTATATGCGTTGACAAATGCCTGTACCAAATCCTTATTCTCAACCATAAAATTCGCGTTCGCTACAAGCAAGAATACGGGAAAACTTGCGCCGTCTTCAAAAGACGCATATTCTTTTTGGAAATCAATACTTCTGCTGATGTCATTGCCTTTTATCTCCGCAACAGTCATGTACGGCTCCTGCATAATCGCATATTGTACAGTTCCTTTTTGCAATGCCGCAGTCATATCAGCAGGAGCAACGGAATAATCAAGATGCACTGAATCATCATTTTCTCCAACCGGAACACCCGCCTTTTTCAGCAAATACCGCACAGCATAATCAGCAGCCGTTCCTTGAGAGACTCCTGCCACCGTTTTGCCTTTCAGATGAGAGAGCGAAGTCAGCGCAGAATTCTTTGAGGCAACATACAAATCTCCGTTTCCACACACTCCCAACGCCACAATAGACGTGCTAACCTGCGCAAAAACTTTTGCGGCGGCTTCAACCGGCAGAACACCTATGGGAGCGTCTCCCTGAATCAATGCAGAGAGCACTTCCTCATATTCATTGCACACAGAAAAATAAAACTGTATATTCTTACCGAGTTTCGGATTGTTTTCACATAAATAGGCAAAAGGAGCGACTGCCGCACCACTTTTTGCTACAACTTTAAATTCCTTATCCTTTTTCCCTGACGCAAACATACAGGGCACAAAAACAAAAAATAAAAAAAGAGTACAAATTTTATTCAGATTATATTTCATACTTTCCTCAAAAAAATAACGGAAAGAGCATATTCCCATTTTGTGAAAAACTGCTCTTTCCGTATACATTACATATTACGTTATGCCTCGCAAATTGCGGTAAAACTGTCAACCTTGAGCGAAGCACCGCCAATCAAGCCGCCGTCAATATCGGGCTGAGCCAGCAGTTCTTTCGCATTCTCAGGTTTCATTGAGCCGCCGTACTGAATGATGATTTCATCAGCAGCCTTCTGATTGTACAGTTTTGCGATATAATCACGGCAGAACTTGTGGATTGCCTGAGCATCAGCCGGAGTAGCTGTTTTGCCTGTTCCGATAGCCCACACGGGTTCGTATGCAATCGTCACGTTTTTGAGCTGCGCTTCTGTTACGCCAGCCAAGCCAGCAGAAAGCTGGAACGCACAAACCTGCTCAGCCTCCCCTGCCTCACGCTCGCTCAAAAGCTCGCCAATACAGAGCACAACTTCCAGTCCATCGTTCAATGCCTTGCGCACTTTTTTGTTAATCAGCTCATCGCTTTCGCCAATCTCGTGGCGGCGTTCTGAGTGACCAAGAATTACAGACTGTACGCCAATATCTTTAAGCATTGTCGCTGAGATTTCGCCAGTGTGCGCGCCGTTACCAGTCGCAGCAACGTCCTGTGCGCCGAGCAGAATATTGCTGCCCTTCACAACCTGCGCCACTGCGTCCAAGTAAACATATGGAACGCCAATCATAAATTTGCCGCTCTTTCCTTTCAGAGATTCCACGAGACCTTTAGCCAACGCCACTGCGTCCGCCTTGGTCGTATTCATCTTCCAGTTACCAGCGATATACTTTGTTCTAGCCATAGATTTCTCCTATTTCGTAGCCAAAAATAGTCGGCGGCTTTCGCCGCCTTAACGATTTTGTCTACTTCGTAGCCAAAATCGCGATGCCCGGAAGAGTCTTTCCTTCCAAGAATTCAAGAGATGCGCCGCCACCTGTTGAAACATGGCTCATTTTGTCTGCCAGCTTGAACTTGTTTACAGCCGCAACAGAGTCACCACCGCCAACAACAGTCATCGCACCATTGCCAGTCGCCTCTGCAACCAGTTTTGCAACAGTTTCGGTTCCCTTTGCAAATGCGTCAAATTCAAATACGCCAACAGGACCGTTCCATACGATTGATTTTGCTGTAGAAATGACCTTCTTGTACTCTTCGATTGTCTTAGGACCAACATCCATTGCCATCAAGTCATCAGGAATGTCGATGCCGTCAACAGCGACCGGCTTTGCGTCTGCGCTGAATTCAGAAGCGCCAACGTGGTCAACCGGCAGAAGAATCTGCACATTCTTTGTCTTTGCGTCTGCGAGCAATTTCTTTGCTGTGTCGATAAAATCATCTTCTACCAAAGACTTGCCAACTTTGTAGCCCTGTGCTTTGAGGAAGGTATATGCCATACCGCCACCGATAACCAGCGCGCTTGCGTTCTTCAAGAGGCTTTCCAAAACTGCAATCTTTGAAGAGACTTTTGCGCCACCGATAATTGCTACCATCGGCTTTGGCGGGTTCGTTACCATCGGCTCGATATATTTTACTTCTTTTTCCATCAAGAAGCCGCCGACCGGTTTGTCTGCCATGAATTTTGCGATAGTCGCTGTAGAAGCCTGATCGCGGTGAGCAGTACCAAACGCATCGTTTACGAAAATATCGCCGTAAGTTGCCAGTTCTTTCGCCATTGTCTCACGAGCCGCATCATCCTTGCTGGTCTCTTCTTTGTGGAAGCGAACATTTTCCAGCATAGCAACTGCGCCTTCGGGAAGAGCGTCAATTGCCGCTTTCTGTCCGAGTGCATCCGGAAGGAATGTAACGGGTGAGCCGAGTTTGTTTGCAAAATACTCTACGACCGGCTTCATGCGGTTCTTTCCGTTGATGAATTTTTCCTTGTCTGCGTCAGTCCAAGTCTTTCCTGCTTTCTCAGCTTTTTCCTGTGCCTTTTTAACATCTTTGTTTGGGTCACCCAAGTGGCTCATCAAAACAAGGCTGCGCGGCTTCTGCTCTAAAATGTATTTAATAGTAGGGAGAGCTGCCATAATACGGGTATCATCCTGCACCACGCCGTCCTTCATAGGTACGTTAAAATCCACGCGCATGATAATACGCTTGCCTTTCAAATCGACGTCTTTGACTGTCTTAATCATCTGATTCCTCCAAAAAGTTCAGTACATCTATTTTATACCAATAAATGTTCAAAGTAAAGTTTTTATCACCCGATTTTGCAGAATTTAGGAGGGGAAAGCCTTCCCCCTCGCGCCCACTGCGTTGGTCGCTCCCCTTTCTCCTGGGGCAAAGCCCCAAGCCCCTACAAAAGCTTTTGGAATTTTTTCTCTACATCTTTTATCAGCTTGTACTCAAACGAATCCACCAGCGCCATCCAAGAAGCCTCCACAACGTCATGGCTCACACCAATTGTTGTCCATGCGTCATTTCCGTCACGGCTCTCAATCAATACACGTACACGGGCAGCCGTCGCACTCTGACCGTCCAAAACACGAACCTTGTAGTCCGTCAGACGAATGCTTTCCACCGCCGGATAGAACGATTTGAGCGCAGTACGCAACGCACGGTCAAGCGCATTCACAGGGCCCATTCCCTCGCCTGCCGCAAGTTCAATATGTCCGTCCACCTCAATCTTGAGCTGCGCAAATGCGTACAGATTTTTATCTACCAGCGGAATCTCACCGCTTGTCTTGTAATAATGCAATTTAAAGAACGGCTGATATTTTCCAATCGCCTTACGCACGAGCAATTCAAAGCTTCCGTCCGCACCCTCAAACTGATAGCCCTTGTGCTCCAGTTCTTTGACTGTCTTGACCACTTCGGCAACAATCGGGCTGTTTTTGGTAATGTTCGGGTCAAATTTCTGAATTTTTTCTAGAATCAGACTTCGTCCAGCCACTTCGCTCATCAGGAACACTCGTTCGTTACCCACCGTCTCCGGAGTGATGTGCTCATAAGCGGTAGGATTTTTGATAACCGCATCGATGTGCATACCCGCTTTGTGTGCAAACGCATTGGCTCCCACATACGGCATACCCGCATCCAAAGCGATGTTCGTAATCTCACTCACCTGTTTACAAATCGGTGTAAGCTGCTTGATATTTTCATCGGGAATACAAGAATAGCCCATTTTGAGCTGCAAGTCCGCAATAATCGTGGAAAGATTGGCATTTCCAGTGCGCTCGCCAAAACCAAGAAGAACGCCCTGCACATGAGTTGCGCCTGCACTTACAGCCACAAGAGAATTTGCCACCGCAAGCCCGGAGTCGTTATGTGTATGAATACCAACAGAACATGCCTTACCAAATTCAGCGACAACGGCGGCGGTAATTTTTGCGCAGTCTTCAATCATGCAGCCGCCTTTTGTCTCACACAGACAGAGCGTAGATGCGCCGCCTTCCACAGCCGCACGCAAAGTTTTCATCGCATAGTCCGCATTTGCCTGATATCCGCTGAAAAAATGTTCCGCATCGTAAATGACCGTCCGCCCTTTTTTATTCAGATAAGCAACCGTGTCACGAATCATGTCCAGATTTTCTTCCAATGTGGCATGAAGAATATCCGTCACCTGAAAATCCCATGACTTTCCAAAAATCACCACGGTATCTGTCTCAGCGGCAAGCAAACTCTGCAAATTTCCGTCTTCCGCACAAGAAGAATCCTTACGGCGCGTTGAACCAAAAGCGACAATCTTTGCGTGCTTAAGCTCCAGTTTCTTCGCTTCCTCAAAAAATTCCATGTCTTTGGGATTGGAACCAGGATTTCCCGCCTCAATATAGGTCACGCCAAGTTCATCCAGCGCGCGTACAATATGAATTTTATCCTGCACTGAATAGCTGATTCCTTCACCCTGCGAGCCATCCCGCAACGTAGAATCCAAAATCACAATTTTCTTTGCCATAGGCATAATATAGCAGATAAAAAGCGGGCTGTCTATTCACAGTAAAAAATTGACCAGACAAAATTTTCAGGGCAAAAAAAAGCTCCGCCGGTTGGGAGAATATCCAGCGGAGCAAGCCTGATGGTTAGATAGGCCTTTTGAATTCGATTACTCTACCAGTGGGTAAAAGTGTGGGGTACCAGCAGAGCAACATAAAAACAGCAGAAAAATAGTGGTATTTCACTGTCTTTAAGCATAGAGTACACCACATATAGCGGTTTGTCAAGCGTATTTTTCAAGAAAAACACTATATTTTATGAAACAAAACAAAGACGTTTTCTTTTACTCGTTTCCTTTTCCCTGCTCAACAGCCTTTACAGCTTCTTTTGATGCCTGTTTTAACGCATACGTATCAAAAATTGGTTCGTCCGGCAATTTAAGCTCGATCGAGTTTATTTTAGAAATCCGTCCTGCTCCTGACTTCATAATAACATTAAACACATGCCCGCCATGTTTTTTGTCTTCCGAAATAAAATGCAGATGCCAGCCGGAAGCATTGATTCCATCCATATAGTCAGGGAAATAAACGCAGACAAGAGTCCCTTTTATTTTTTCAAACTTGAACGCTTTTTGCGTTTTTCCAAGTATAGTCTTCAAATCGACATGCACAGATTCATAGCCTGATTCTGATCTGGCATCAACAAGCTCAAATTCCCCGTCAATGCGAGCCATATGCATGCTGTTAAGTCCAAAGTGAGAGTCAATAATATTATTGAGCGCAATCTTCAGGTTATCAATATTATCAGTAAAATCAAATTCAATAGGCGTGCTGTCATCCATTGTACAAACAGTAGAAAAAGGAACGCCTCGCTCTGGTTCTGCCACAACAACATCGCCATTTTCCATAGCCCGGTAACATGAACCATCCAGTACAATCATTTCGCCATCTACATCTGTAAAAGTTCCCAGGCCAATATCTCCATGATTAAGCAACTCCGACACCGGAATGACAGCCCGTGAATATCCGAGCAACAAAGCCTGCAAAGTTGATACCTGATACATCTTCATATTGTTTTTCCCTCGCTAAATATTTAAAAAAACTCCGGCTGCCATAGCCGGAGTTAATCGAAAGCCCTCAAGGACAATATTTTTTAGACGGTGAAAAGATCCACCTGTGAACCAATCTTGTCGATTGCGTCCTGCACTTTGCCAGAAATTTCGCTCAGCGTTGCGCCAGTCTCGTTAATCTTACGTGCACCGATAGAGATTTCTTCCATACTCTCTTTCATTACGTCCGTTGCATCGCGCAAGTGACCCATACCGTCGATAACAGCATCTTTCTGGTCAGACATCGTCTTTGAAGAACGCTGAACTTCCACTGTACTGTCATTCATATTGCGCAAAGCTTCGGTAATCTGCTTTGAACCTTCGTTCTGCTCTTCCATTGCGGACTTAATCTGCAAAACAAGCTGGTCGGTCTCTTTAATCTTGTCAGAAACAGTTGCCAAAGCATCGCTTGATTCTGAAGAAGATGACACAACCTCGCTGATTGAATCACGGATTTTGTTAATTCCGTCACCAATTGATTTTGACTGTGCGGAAGAAGTTTCTGAAAGCTTACGAATTTCGTCAGCAACAACAGCAAAGCCTTTTCCTGCCTCGCCCGCATGCGCCGCTTCGATAGCCGCGTTCATAGCCAACAAGTTCGTCTGTTCAGCGATGTTAGAGATAGCCGTGTTCGCATCAGCCAGCATCTGTGACTGAGCTTCCATCTGCTTAATCTTCTCGCTTACATCCTGCTGCTTCTTGATGCCCACATCGGCGTTCGTTTCAAGTTCTTTGAAAGAGACAGACATCTTATCGACTGATTTGTTTACAGAAGAAATATTGCCAATCATCTCTTCAACCGCCGCAGAAGCCTGTGTGACACCAGCAGACTGACTTTCAATCATTTCGTCCAATGTAGTAATCGCACCAGAAATCTGATTTACAGAGCCGTCTACATCACGCACGCTGTCACCCTGATTTGTAATCTGACCATGGATGCTGTCGATATTAGCGATAATCTCAGTGATTGACGCGCTCGTATCCTGCGTACTGTTGGTCAAATCAGAACCCGTAAGCGAAAGCTCGTTCTTTGAACTCTTAAGTTCTTTGACGATAGACTGCAGTTTGTCCATAAATGCGTCAAATTCAATAATCAGCTGACCAATTTCATCGCGGATAAAGAGTTTACAACGCTTGGTCAAGTCTGCCTCACCACTTGCGAGTTCAGCCAAGAATTTTGTTACGTTGTTGATACGCCACATCAAATACTTTACGTAGCGGTAACCAATCAAAATCAAAATGACAACAAGCACGACAGAAACCGGAACAACTACTTTAACCGTGTCGTTCTTCACTTTTTCGATGACCTGCATTGATTTTGCGACGAAAACCATACCGGCAATTGAGCCGTCACTATTTTTTAACGGAGCATAATTCGTATAATAATCAATGCCATTTATGACGTTCGCGCCCTTGTACTCTTCACCTCTGCCAAGAACCAAGTTGACAATCGTCTGATTTGAAAGGTCAACGCCAACCATGTTTCTGCCCAAAGTTGTGGCAACACGTGTCTTTCCTTCAAACACAGTACATTCAACGCCATAGTTTGAATTGACAATGTAGACCAAAGAGCCTTCGGCGTCGTCAGCAAGCTCATAACCAACGACCAAACAACCTACAATCTCACCCTCTACACGAACAGGAGCCGCAGAAAGAATGCCGAACTTAACTTCACCAACGCCCATAAAGCCGTTTGAATCATTACCATTCAATGCATCACGGACAATGCTCATGGACGACAAATTGTCACCAGCAGAAACAGCCTGACCACCAATAACAAGACCGTTGCTATCAACAACAGCGAGCACATCAAGACCAAATTTTTTTGCCTTATCTGCACCAACCAGATTTGCCGTATATTCATCATTGTCTAAAACAGCATGAATTACATCCGGTCCAGTAGAAAGGATATCCGCATAGCGAATAATATTATCCTGCCAATCTGTGACGATATATTGAACTCCGTCAGCAGTATGTCCCAATTCTTCTTCTGTGTTTTTGACAAGACCTTTATCAAAAATCACAAGCGCAATAGTACCAACTGCAAGCGCTCCAAACGCAACACCAAACGCAATGAGTCCTACGAGTTTTGTAAGAATTTGAACATTGTGCTTAGGATGCGGGTCGAAGCGATCCAACTCTTTTAGTTGCTTAGCCATAAAGTACAATCCCCCAAAGATTACTTATATTGTCTCTATATTATATGACATGTTTAATAAATTGTCACTCTTTTTTTATTTTATAGTTAGATTTTTATTTTTTATCCACATTATTTGTAAGCAGACATAAAAAAAACACCAGCACTCTATGCGGAATAGTAGATTCGAACTACTGACCCCCACGATGTCAACGTGATGCTCTAACCAACTGAGCTAACCCCGCAGACAGTGCTGATGTTGAATAAGACTATATCAAATGACGCCTTTTTAGTCAAGCATCCGAAGACTGGTCGCCCTGTTTTTCCGCATCATTTTCGCGGATTTCCACGCGACGGATTTTACCACTGATTGTTTTGGGCAAATCTTTCACAAATTCCAGAATACGAGGCTGCTTATAGCCAGCGGTTTTCTGCTTGAGGAATTCAAAGATGTCCAGCTCAAGTTTTTTATCCGCCTCGTAGCCTTTCGTAAGAACCACTGTCGCTTTGATAGCCTGACCACGTTTTTTGTCCGGCACACCAGTTACAGCACATTCCAGAACCGCCGGATGCTGCTGCAAAATGCTCTCTACTTCAAACGGACTTACACGGTAGCCCGCACTTTTGATTACATCGTCATCGCGTCCGACAAACCAAATGTAGCCGTCCTCATCATAAGAAGCCACGTCGCCTGTATGATAAATACCGTCCGCAAACACTTTCTCAGTGTTTTTCTCATCATGATAATAGCCTGCGAACAGACCAAACGGACGCTGCTTGTCCAGATAGACCACAATCGCACCCGTCTCACCCGGCGCACATTTTGTTCCGTCCGGTCGAATAATCTCCACGTCGTAACCAGGAGCTGCCTTTCCCATTGAGCCGGGCTTTGGCTCCATGCCAGGGAAGTTCCCAACCATTACGGTCGCTTCCGTCTGACCATACGCCTCGAACATCTTCAAGCCTGTCTGCTCATAGAATTTATTGTAGACTTCTGGATTCAAAGCCTCGCCCGCAGTCACGCAATAGGTCAATTTGCTCAAATCATACTTGCTCAAATTCTGGCGGATAAGATAGCGGTACACCGTCGGAGGCGCACAGAATGTCGTCACTCCGTAGTGCTCCATTTTTCGCAAAAGCAAATCCGGCTTAAAACTGTCCATATCGTAGGCAAACACTGCGCTTCCGCAAAGCCACTGACCATACAATTTGCCCCACACCGCTTTTGCCCAGCCAGTTTCCGCAATGGTCAGGTGCAAACCGTCGTCCACCACGTTCTGCCAGTAGCGCGCCGTCACAATATGCCCCAGCGGGTACAAGAAATTATGCTGCACCATCTTGGGATAGCCAGACGTACCGGACGTAAAATACAAAAGCATGATGTCGTCGTTTGTTGTGGCAGCTTCCCCTGTCGGACGCACAAACTCTGTGCTCAGAGTCGGCTCCTCAGCGTGATAACTCTGCCAGCTACCGCGATTCTGTCCTACCGTCACCAATGTGCGCACCGTAGGCGACTTGGGCATTGCCTTTTCTATTTCCAGCTGAACTTTCGGGTCGTCCAGCGAAACAATCATCTTTACCTGCGCGGCATTCGTGCGGAATTCAATGTCGGTCTGCAACAATTGATTTGTGGCCGGAACCGCAATCGCGCCGATTCTATGCAAAGCAAGGATAAAATACCAGAATTCAAAGCGACGGCGCAGAATGAGCATAACCACATCACCTTTTTTTATGCCGTGCTGCACCAAAAAATTTGCCGCGCGCTGACTTTCTTCCGAAATCTCTTTGAATGTAAAGATCCTTTCACCGCCGTGGTCATCACACCACACAAGGGCACGTTTTTCCGGCGCATCTTTTGCATAGCGGTCCACAACATCGTAGGCAAAATTGAAATTTTCAGGGATTTTGATTTTGTAGCCGCTCTTCAGCTCTTCATAATTGGTAAAATCTTCTCCACCTTCAATAAACTCACGATACAAATTCATTTCTCTGTCCTAAACAAAACGTTTCTATAGGTATAGACACCGCCAGCCCAAAATAGTTGCAGTAATTGTATCATACTTTACTAATTTTTGCGAGAGTTGATAAGACGCTTTTAATAAAAATACTGATTTTCTTAACGAACACGCATGATAAAAAAAGCCGCAGGCGTTCAACCTACGGCTTATCCATTCTATTTCAGTGCTGCGCTGATGCGTTCAAGAACCTTCTTGCGGTCAAGAGGTTTAATGATGTAGTTCTTTGCGCCCAGAAGCAGCGATTTCTTAACCAACTCTTCCTTACCCAAAGCACTGACCATTACAACACGTGCGTTTTTGTCGAATGCCATAATCTGTTCCAAAGCGGTAATACCATCCATCTTCGGCATAGTAATATCCATGGTTACCAGATCAACATTCGGGCACAATTCCTTGTACTTGTCAACGCCATCTTTTCCATCAACAGCAGTTGCAACAACTTCGTAACCTTCACTGGTAAGAATCTGTCCCAGCTGCTTCGCAACGAAGATTGAGTCGTCTACAACCAGAACGCGCATCTTGGTTCCATCTGCAAGCATGCCCTCCGGCGGACGCTCATTGATAGTTGGAAAATCTGCTCTTGTCTTCATTGATCGTCCTCCTTACATTCTCTCGCGGATAGCAACATTGACTTCGATCTTACCACACTCTGTAATCAGAGGAACGATAAGCGCTTCTACGCTGTCAGTACCGCCACCCAACGCAGCAATTTCCATTTTTTCGCCAGCGAACAAAGCCGGTGGCGTAAGGTCAAATTTAAATCCAAGCTCATGGAGCTTTGTTACAGCCTGTGCTGTAATCAAGTTTGACAACTCGCTGATAGTCGCTTTTGCCAAATCATCAAACTGGGTCAAAGTTTCGCCATTCATTTTTGATGCGATGCCCAGAGCCGTTTCAAACGTCATATCAAACAAAACACGGCCTTCAACATCACCTGCAAGACCAACCAATGCAGCAACACCCATAACAGGCATAGCTGTAGATTTGAGGTACAAGTCTCCGCGGGTTACCTTTGCACCGCCGAGCACTTCTGTCAAAATCTGATATGAAGTTTCAACAAATGGATTAATGTACTCTACTCTCATGTGCCTTTTACTCCTAATTTATTGTTTCCCAAAGATTTTAATGGAACCAACTTTTGCTGCGCTCCATTTTTTAGCTCCCTCAAGCGATTCGTTCTGTCCCAGTATCAAAATACCGTTGCCTTTCAGCTTGTCAGCAAAGTCTTCAATCAATGCTTCCTGAGCCTTATCAGACAGGAAAGAAATCAAATCTCTCGTGAAGATTATATCCAAGTTCGGCAAAGCTGTCGTGTTCATACAATCATGGTATTCAAACATAACACTTTCCCGTACTTCTGGCGTGAAGGTAAAGTCGCCGTTTGCCTTTTTGGTGACATAAGGCGCATACCAATCATTTGCCACATCCGCAGGAATAGAGATAAGCGGAGCATTTGAAACGCTCAACAAATCAACATCGTGCGCATAGATACGAATTTTTGCGTCCGGATAGCGTTTTCTCAGCAAACATGCCAGAGAATAGGATTCTTGACCCTTGCCACAACCGGGGTTCCATACAACAATCTGCTTTGCGGCATTGTCCGGCAAAGCTTTGTAGATTGTATCTGCGTAATCTTTCTTCCACCATGTTCCATTGTAGGGAGAATAGAAAGATTTAAGGAATTCATCAGCATCAGTCGGTGCCTGAAACTGCAATTTATCCTTTCCGCGCTCTTTATACCATTCATCAAACCGAGACTTTACCCACTGCTCATTAATAGGAGAAACAGTGAATTTTCTCAGCGTAAGCAATCCACTCGTGATGAAAGAATAATCGACCTCTTTTGTCTCCTTTTTAGGCATGGGAGCCGATTTCGGAGCCTTTGGCGCAGAAACTTTTACGGGAATATCCGCAACAGAACCGCCGCCTTCCTTATCTTTTTCAGTCAATTTTGAACCGAAAATACGCTCGACATCAAGCAGAACGTACATGCGGTTATCGCTTTCTACAACACCCTGGATATATTTGATGTTGATATCGCCAAACAGAGGATGCGGCGGCTGAATCGTAGATTTCTGAATACCAACAACCTTGTCCACATCGTCAACGACAACGCCAAAAACCTGCTCGCCAACGCGAACCATCAAAATATTTTCCAGCGCGTTTTCTTCTGACTCATCAACTTCAACATTAAAGAAAATGCGCAAGTCAATAATCGGAATGATATCGCCACGAGAGTTATATACGCCCAAGCCAAACGGCAGCGCATTAGGAACATACGTAAAGAGCTTTCTTCCAGCCTTTACAATTTCCTTTACCTGCATAATGTCGATTGCATAATCTTTGCCGGCAAGGGAGAACGTGACCATCTTAAAATCAAAGACGGCGACTTTTTCATCTCTTGCCTCTGCCGCAGCTTCCGCAACCGCTGCATTCATTGTTGCCAAACTGTCACTCATAGCCTATTCCTCACCATATCCGTTATCTTGACGAGCCTCAATTTCCTGACGGACGCCGAGTTCCAGCAACTGAGTTACATCAATAATCAAAGATACCGAACCGTCACCAAGGATTGACGCACCGGCAACACCTGGAGACTGGGTAAACTGATCTTTCAACGGCTTGATAACAACATCTTCCTCACCGATGAGCGCATCAACCATTACGCCAATCTTCTTATCCTGAGAACCGACGATAACAACAAAGCAGTAGTCGCCATCCTCAGCCGTTCTGATACCGAACAAGCGGCTCAAACGCAACACACTGATAACTTCGTTACGAACATTCAGAACTTCGTAGTTATCGATGGTGTTGATTTCTTCTTTCTTTACGCGAACACTTTCAATAACCGACGCAATCGGAATTGAATAAGTTTCGGTGCCGACACGAACCAGCAAGCCCTGAATAATAGCCAACGTAAGCGGCAGGCGGATACTGAATTTTGAGCCTCTGCCCTGCTCTGACGTGACCTGAACTGTACCGTTCAGTTTTTCAATCATCGTCTTTACGACATCCAGACCTACACCACGACCAGACACGTTAGAAATCTTTGCCGCTGTAGAGAAGCCCGGCATAAAGATAAGCTGAGCAGCCTCTTGGTCAGAAATGACTTTATTCGGGTGAATCAGTCCGCGGTCAATAGCCTTCTGGCGGACTTTCTCAACATTAATACCGGCACCGTCGTCCACGATGTCGATGATAATCATGTTGCCTTCGTTGGCAGCCTTCAACAAGACTGTACCTGTCTCATCTTTTCCCGCTTCTTTACGAACTTCGGGAGACTCAACGCCATGGTCACAAGAGTTGCGCACACAGTGCATGAGCGGGTCGAGCAAGTCATCAACAACGGTCTTGTCAAGTTCCGTTTCCTTACCTTCAATAATAAGGTTGATTTTTTTGCCCAAGTCTTTCTGCAAATCGCGGACAACGCGCGGGAAACGGTCGAAAATCTGACTGATCGGAACCATGCGGATTTTCATGACGCCTTCCTGCAATTCGCCGGCGATACGTCCCAAGTTCTGTGTTGAAGAATGGAAACGTGCGTCCAACTCTTTGAATCTGCCTTCAAAAGAATCGAAATAATTGGCGACATCACCAAAATCAGAAAGCAGATTTGATTTTATATCTTTTACAGAAACACCGTCCTGAATCTGCTCCAAATACTGGGGCATCTGCTCAAACATACGGTGAACTTTATCTTTATAAGAAGAGACAAGTGACTGGAACTGCATCAACAAATCAGTCTGCTGCAATGCCGCCTGGTTAAACGCTGCTTTTGTGATAACCGTCTCTGAGACAAGGTTCATCAAATAATCGACGCGCTTTGAATCCACACGGAGCACTGCGCTCTGAGTATGTTCTGCGCTCGGTTTTGCCGCAGGTTTTGCAGCCGCAGGCTTGTTTTCTGCAGGCTTTGCCGGCTCAGCAGCAGGTGCGGGAGCAGCTTCAGCAGCAGGCGCAGGAGCCGGTGCCGGGGCAGCCGCAACGGGCGCAGGCTGTGCCACAGGTGCAGGTGCGGGAGCAACAGCCGGTTGAGCGGCAGCCGCAGGAGCAGCACCACCCACAGTCGCATTGGTAATATCCTGTGCATCCGTACTCAACGTCACATCGTCCAAGAACGCGACATCTTCAAGCTGGTCGCCTGTAGATGAAGAAGAGACGAAATAAACGACATCCTTCCAGAATTTATCTTCGTACAGCGCATCAAAATCAGGGATTGTTTTAAGAACAGTTCCACATGACTTGAGGGCGGCAAAAACCTGAATGCCGCCAACGCTGTTCATAGGATTATTTTCATCAAAAGTGACTTTAACCTGCCACAATTTTTCGCCGGAACCACAGTTCTGTTTCAGTTCGGTAAGCTCATATTCGGAAAGGTCAACAGAAGCTGCCGCCGCAGGTGCAGGAGCCGCTGGAGCTGGAGCACTTGCCGCCGGTGCGGGAGCTGGTTTTGGAGCAGGAGCCGCGCCACCCTTTCCAGGAATGAATGCATTGATTCGGGCAGAAAGTTCTTCGACACCCTCTTCGTAAACACCGCCATTCTGACGTGTTTCGAGCATAGTCTTAATCATATCAAGTGCGTTAAGAAGAACGTCAACGATATCACCGTTTACTTGTACTTTGTCGGAGCGCACTTCATCAAGCAGATCCTCCATAGTATGTGCAAAATGCGCAACTTCAGAGAATTCAACTGCCGCCGAGTTTCCTTTTAGTGTATGAGCCGCACGGAAAATTTCATCGATAGCGTCGTGATTGTTCGGATCACTTTCGATAGCAAGAATATTGCTTTCGAGATTATCGATCATTTGTTCCGCTTCAGAAAAATAGTCTTTCAGGAGCTCTTCGTTACTTGAATCAAGATAATCACTCATATATAAATATTCTAACCGTTCTTTTCCCAAAGTGCAAGTAAAAAGTGCAAGATAATTCAATAAATTTTCTTTGCCTTAAAGTCCTAAAGTCTTTATACTTTTATACCGATAATATGGACGGAGTTTTCTGTCTTTATGCGGAAACGGAGGTTGTATGAGAAAAATATATGCCATTTTAGTTTTACTGCTCTGTACAGCAGCTCTTTGGGCAGAAGTCTCTTTCAGTGGATACGCAGGAATAAAAGGAGACTTCTATTCAAGCAAACAAGACACCTTTGACTCCGCATTGTGTTTCCAAACTTATTTCGCCGGTCAGCTTAACATTACAAAAAGATTTCTCATACGCACCGAATTCTCCATGCAGACCTCAGACATCGCAGAAAAAGGACCTTTTGTCTCTACGAACGCATCTTTCTGTATCGACGAGCTTTCCGCCACTTACATAAAACCATTTTTGGGAAACGTTCAGTATTTCAATCTGTTTTTAGGAACATATGAGCCAATCGGAAGCGATATATTCTTACAACGGCAGTTCGGAATTCAGTCTTTCACTTCATTGATTACAGAGAGCTGGCTTGGCTTAAAAGGCTCAACTGCCTACCCCTTCTACGGCGCAGGCGGTTCCTACATCTTGCATTTTGGCGGGCTTCCAATTGCGACAGGCGCATTTTTGTACGTTAATAAGGAAAATTCCGATAATGAGCGTCAGCTGAACTTAGACTGGCGTTTTGGAACGGTATGGCCATGGCTTGCACTTGATTTTGCGATTGGTATTGGCGCACCCATGGGCACTAAACGGGGTGATGAAGATGTCATTCTGTTAATCGACACATTGTACATGCACACGGGACTTACTATGCTGTTGGGAAACAAATACAGCACATCCCTGTTCTTTCAAGGCGGATTCTCTAACCTTCCGCTTCATGCTGGAGAAGACTCAAATAAAATTGAGTCAAGAGACATCTACCTGCTCATTGAGCCGCGTTTTGTCACACGAAAATTCCAGACACATGTGACATTCTTCAGCGTCCCTGAGAACACTGTTGAAAAAATGATTTTCGTTGACAACACATTGGGCATGAATCTTTCGATTTTTACTGATGACTTGTACATAAAAAACATGAATTTCACTTTCGGATTCCATGTGACGTGGACGGTGACGGATAAAGTGACCGATTCAACGGTGGCGCAGAACGTCAACAAAAACTTTTTGGACTTGAAAGAGCCGCTGAGCATCATTAAAGACTGCGACCATCACATCAAGATCTCCCCGTTTGTCGCATTCCCACTGTCTTCTGGAACAATACATGCCATGCTGCAAGCAAGAATTACCGACTTAAAGTCAGACTCATGGGCAAACGCATTCAAACTGAGCGTCGGATATAAGGCACGGTTATAGAAGAAAAAAAAACAAGAGCTCCGCAAAAAAAACGACCACTTGAATGGCACAAAAAAATCCACGGCAAGCCGTGGATTTTTTTTATCTTAAACTACATCCTGAACTACAACGCCAGTTTTGAAAGACGTTTGCAGGCTTCTTCGATATCCTCACGATGACCGAATGAGCTGAAACGGATAAAACTTTCGCCAGCAGGGCCAAAACCGCTTCCCGGCGTAGTGACCACATGGCATTTGTCCAAAATCAAATCGAACACGTCCCAGCTTTTCTTTCCGGGGAACTTTGTCCATACGTAGGGACCGTTGCCGGTAAAAAACACCTCTACGCCGGCTTTCTTAAAGTTCTCGCCTTCAAGAGCCTGTTTGATGAGGCGGCCGTTTTCCAGATAGTAATCGACGCTCTCCTTCATGTCTTTCAAGCCCTGCTCGTCCAATGCCGCTAGACCGCCTGCCTGAGCCACATTTGATGCGCCGTTAAAGAGCGTGGTCATAATGCGGTTCCAGTCTTTGTTGACCGGAGTGCCGTCGGCAAATTTCAAATCATTTGGCACGATAGACCAACCAAGGCGCACGCCGGTAAAGCCTGCGGGCTTGGAGAATGAGTTGACTTCGATAGCACAAGTACGTGCGCCTTCAATTTCAAAAATTGTCTTGGGAAGAGACGGGTCACGGATAAAGGCAAAATATGCCGCGTCATAGATGATGATGCAACCGTTTTTGTTCGCAAAATCCACAAGCGTCTTAAGCTCATCGCGTGTTGCGGTTGCGCCCGTAGGATTGTTCGGCGAACAGAAATAAATGAGCGTGTTCGGCTGGATTTTGCTCAAATCGGGGAAGAAGTGATTTTCCGGCGTACAGGGAAGATAAGTGACACCCTTGTAGCCCGTACCGTCATCTTTTGCGCTTCCTGCAGCACCAGTCACTACAGAACCGTCCACGTACACGGGATAAGCCGGATCCTGCACAGCGATTTTTGTTTTGCCACCGAACAAAGTCTGGATGCGCGCGATGTCACATTTTGCGCCGTCAGAAATAAATACTTCGCTCGCATCTGCCATGCCTTTGTAAAAAACATCCGCAATTTTCTGGCGCAACGGAGCAGAGCCCTGTTCATCACCATAGCCGGAGTACCCTTCTTTGGTGGCAAGACCAAGCGCATAGTCAGACATCGCTTTTGCAATGTGCTTTGAGAGAGGTTCGGTTGTATTTCCGATGCCCAAGCTGATAATCTTTGCTTCGGGGTGAGCCGCAGCATATTCACGTCTTCGGCGGGCAATTTCAGGAAAAAGATAGCCCGCGGTAAGATTTGCTAAACCTGTATTTCTTTCAATCATAATGGATATATTCTATAGTAAATTGGTAGATTATGCTAGTATCTACCAGCGGGGGATTGCGACTGTAAATTCCGCCCATTCTCCATATTTGCTGGCAACAGAAATCGTTCCTTTATGAGCCTGAACAATGGTAAGCGCAATCGGCAACCCCAAACCATAACCGCCAGTGTTCCGCGCACGGGATTCGTCGCCACGGTAAAAGCGTTCAAATATTTGGCTGAAGTTTTCTTTGCGAATGCCCTGCCCTTCGTTATACACCTTGATGATAAGTTTTTTTCCTTCTGCAAACACACTGACCCGGATAACAGCACCGCGCTCAGAATTCTTTATCGCATTATCGACTAAAATCATCACGACCTGTTTTAGCTGAGACTCGTCACCAACACAGGTCAGCCCAGACGAAATGAACAGCTCCAGTTTTTTTTCTTGTTCCAACATAATGCCTTCAAACAATAAGGCAGCATTTTCCACCGTAGAAGAAAAATCAAATGGGCACATTTCAAGCGGGCTGCGGTCAGCATCGGAACGGGCAAGATAAAGCAAATCTTTGACCAACTGCCCCATACGCTGATTCTCCACCCTGATATATTGAAGCCATTTGTTGTCAGGATAATCTGCAAGCAAAACGTCAACATTTGCGCCGATAACAGAAATCGGGGTCTTTAGCTCATGTCCTGCGTTTGAAATGAACGCCTTTTGCCGGTAGTACGCTTCTATTGAAGGAGTCAGAATAAGGTCGGCAAAAAACCATGAGGCAATCGAAACGATAAGAATTGCGACCAGCAAAATCTCCGCAGAATACATCATCAAATGACGGAATGCCAGCAATTCATTCTGCAGGTCACCAATACAAACCATCTGCATGCCATTTTCTTTTTGAACGATGAGAAAATGAATGCCCCCTAGTCTTCCCCACGGCTGCTCTTCGGCAAAAATATCATTTATCAACGCCGGAATTTCGGTGCGGTCATACGGAAGGGGAAAGTCATTGATAACATCAACCACATTGAAAGATGGACCAACGATAACGGAAAAACAGTTACGTAAGCCAATCGTCTCCAAGCGCAACGGAAAACCGCCAGCTTTATCAATCGGCTCGATAACATATCTGGGCAGCGACGGCAAAAATCGCATGGCGAAGGGAAGTGACTGATAGGCAGGAAGATGACCGTCATTCTTCGCCATAT
>JAFSTK010000190.1 GCA_017450535.1 Treponema sp. | reverse complement strand
TTGTCGGAGAGACTGTTCATGTTTCCGGCGGGCGCGGAATTTTTGATGTGAGGTAAACATGGAAAAAGAAATGCCAAAAGTTTCAATTGTCGTCGCGATTTATAAAAGCGAGAAATTTCTTGATAAACTGATTCTGTCGCTGATACATCAGACATACGAGAACATAGAAATCATACTCGTAGATGATGGCTCTCCCGACGGAAGCGGGGCAATCTGTGACAAATATGCTGCCCAAGACAAGCGTATCTGTGTGATTCACAAGCAGAACGGCGGGGCTTGCGAAGCGCGGAATGTCGGCATGGAAAAGGCGAGCGGCGAGTACATGGTAATCGTTGACGGCGACGACTGGCTTGAAACAGACTATGTTGAGTATATGATGATGCTCACTCAGACGACCGGTTCTGACATGGCGATGAGCGACAAGATTTTTACGACGCGCGACCGGGTGCAGACAAAAGAAGATAAAATCGAAACATGGACTGCCGAAGAAGCCGCGTGCGCAATCATCTATCCGCGCATAGCGATTGGTCCGTGGAATAAAATCTACAGCACAAAACTTTTGCGCGAGAACAACATCAGTTTTTCAGTCAAATGGTCTGGCGAAGGCTTGCATTTTTCCTGCGTAGCCGCCCAGCATGCAAACCATGTCGGAGTGGGGCATAGAAAGGTCTACAACTACAGGCTTAACAATGTGAATAGCGGGCTTACGCATTACAACTTGCAGATGGGGCTGAATGCTTTCGAGAATATTCGCATCATAAAAGATACGCTGTATTTAGATTCTGAAAAACTTCGCACGGCATGCGACTGGCACATCTGGAAAAACTACGGCTACATCCTATTTCTGATTATTGCCACGGATTCCAAAAAAGAAAACCTTGCACTGTATAAGGATTGCAGGAAGAATTTGTTATTGCGATTACCAAAAGTACTAGTCAAATCACGAGTGGGGGGGGGGGTACAAAACTTCACATGCTTTTTCAAGGACTGTTCCCTGCATTTGTCGCAAAACGAAGGCTTCGAAAAGAACGGGCGGCATTGCAAAAGGATACGCTGGAATAATAAGAGCCTTGCACCGTACTCAGGTGGTAATGCATGGATAAGTTAGTCAGCATTATCGTTCCTGTCTACGGTGTAGAAAAATTTTTGGAGAAGTTGATTTTGTCTTTGATACGGCAGACTTACGAAAATCTTGAAATAATTCTCGTTGATGACGGCTCACCCGACAACTGTGGGGCTATTTGTGACAAATACGCCGAGCATGATAGCCGAATAAAAGTGATTCATAAAGAAAATGCAGGGGTGAGCGAGGCACGTAATACTGGCATGGACTCTGCGACAGGTGATTTTATAGTTTTTGTTGACGGTGACGACTGGTTGGAGTCTGATGCCGTGGACTACTATGTGCGTCTCATTACAAAAACTTACTCCGATATGGCAATCTCGGACAAGAATTTTACTACACGAAGCAGAATGCAAACTGAAAATGATTGTTTTGAAATCTGGGCTTCCGACAAAGCGGCTGCTGAATTTTTATATCCCCGAATCTCAATCGGCTGCTGGAATAAAATTTTTAGGACTGAATTTCTGAGAAAAAATAATATCCGGTTCACGATGAAAATTTCCGGCGAAGGAATGCATTTTATTGTAAGTGCCGCGCAGAAAGCAAATCATGTCGGCGTTGGACATAGAAAGGTTTACAACTACAGGCTGAATAATGAGAACTCTGCGGTTACAAAATATCGGCTTGATATGGGCATATATGCACAAAAAAGCATAAATGCCATAAAAGACGAACTCATTTTGCAAACACCACTTCTGCTAGATGCCGTGAACTGGCACATCTGGAAAAACTACGGCTACATTCTGTTCCTCATTATTGCCACGGATTCCAAAAAAGAAAACCTTGCACTGTATAAGGACTGCCGTAGGAATCTTTTGATTCGGCTTCCATCCGTGCTGGTAAAAAGCAAGGTCAGTGCAAAGACAAAAATCCGCATGGTGCTGGAAGCGTCCGCGCCTGTGCTGATGGCAAGACGAAGACTCAGGCGAGAGCGGCTTGCCTTGCAGAATGATGTGATGGAGTGATTTTTACGAGGATTTTCGTAAAAAATTCAGTGTG
>JAFSTK010000005.1 GCA_017450535.1 Treponema sp. | reverse complement strand
CTTTGACATGTTGCGGAAAATTTTGTCCTGTACTTCTGTATCGACAGATTTGAGTGCTTTCGATAGTTCCTGTGTGTCCACTTCGCGCAGAACTTTCTGAATAGCGCGGTCGTCGAGCATAACGATATCTTCGAACACGAACATGCGCTTTTTGATTTCTTCTGCCAAATCCGGGTCTTCTTCTTCCAAACTTTCGATGATGGACTTTTCAGAAGAACGGTCAACAAGGTTGAGGATTTCAACGATAGACTCAACACCACCAGCAGCCGTGTAGTCTTCGCTGGACAACGTAGACAGTTTCTTTTCCAAAACGCGCTCAACTTCGCGCAAAACGTCAGGAGAAGTACGGTCCATCGTTGCCAGACGGCGGGAAACTTCCGGCTGAATTTCAACAGGAAGGTTCTGCAAAATGACAGCCGCCTTGCTCGGCTCCAAGTAAGCCAAAATCAATGCGATTGTTTGCGGATATTCTGTCTGAATAAAGTTGAGCAAGTGAGCCGGGTCTGTACGGCGGATAAAGTCGAACGGACGAACCTGCAAACTGCTCGTAAGGCGGTTGATAATGTCGATTGCTTTCTGAGAGCCGAGTGATTTTTCCAGCAACTCGCGCGCATAATCAATACCACCCGTAGTGATAAAGTTCTGTGCGGTCATCAAGTCCTGAAATTCTTCCAGAACCTGATCTTTAAATTCAGCGTCAACTGTCTCCAGACGGGCGATTTCAAAAGTAAGCGTCTCCACCTCATCTTCGCGCAAATGCTTCATGATTTCCGCAGAGACATCAGAGCCTATGGAAACGAGAAAAATCGCCGCTTTTTGGCGTCCCGTGAGATTTTTATAGTCTTTTGTGCCTTTTTTTCCACCGCCGCCTGCGGGCTTAAGGCTACCGGGTTTTGCATCAGGCATCGTTAATCCTCCTTAAGCCAAGCACTCAACGCCTGGGCAATTGCATCAGGATTTTTTCTCATCATATTTCTGATTTCACTTTCTTTTTCGGCTTTTTCGCTTGTTTTGATAAACGCGGCGATTTCTGCATCTGTATGAATCGGATTAGCAAGACCTTTGCGCAATCCCCAATCATTCGTCTCCTGCAGAACCGCCGTCTCATCCTGCCAGTTCACCCGTTTTCCCAAGGAACGCATAGATTTGCGAAGTTTTTTCAGCTCAGAATCACTCAGATACTCAAACACGCTCTCCGCGCTGCCACCAAGTTCGCCCATAAGAATCGCTGCTTTCTCTTTGCCAGAAAGCGGACGGCGGTAATCATTGGTGACCATCTGAAAAGGTTCGTTTCCCATACTATTCCTCCATCATCCATGTGCGGATAAGCATTGCCACATCTTCCGGGTGTTCCTTTGCCATAGCGACCGCACTTTCCAAAAGTTCGGCACGTTTGCGCTCTTCCACGGACATGGTGACTTCCATGCCTTCCTGACGCGCTTCCCACAAAGCCCGCTCGCGCTCTGCCTGCTGACGGCGCAACAGTTCTTCTTCGCGGAGTCTGCGACGGCGTTCCAACTCTCGGCTGATAAAGCGGAAAATAATAAATGCGACAAGCACTACCGTTACGCCGATGAGCACCCACATAATTGTGCGGTTGCGCCGCTGACGTGCAAAATATGCGTCATCTTCGTTGCGAAACTGCTCGGTGCGGTCAATCTGCAAACTGGTGACCACTACGCGATAGTTACGGCTCTGGTCGTAGCCCACCGCACCCTGAATGTAGTTCGCCACCTGCTCCAGTTCGTCCTGCGTCGGCGGAATGTATTCACGGGTAATGCCGCCATTATCATCAATGATGTACTCGTGGGTTTTGGGGTCACGAGGAATGCGGTATTTGCCGTCGATGTTCACAGAAACAGTTACACGGTCAATAGAAGGCATGCGCTCTTCTACGCGGTGCTCAGTGTTCATCTCATTGTTCTGTGTCGTACTGGTTTCCACTGATTTGCCGATGACATTGCTCATGTCGCTCATCACCGGCGGATTCTGACCTTCAACACCTGCGGGACCTTCGGGATTGTAGCCCGTGCCCGTCCATTCTTTGGTAATCGTCTGTGAGGAACGGGGCAGATAGTCGCGTTTTTCGGTGGTATCATACGGTTTAGAGGGGTCCTGATCCGTAATCATCACCGGCGTGTAGATAGTCTTTTCGCTGGAAACCTTTGAGGTGTCCATGTCAATCTTGATGTCGAGGTCGCGCACACGGTCTTCTGAGAAGTAGTTCTGCATTGATTTAAGAATCTTTGCGCGATACTGCGTCTGTGTTTTTTGGATGAATTTTTCCGTGCGCTCAATGAGGGAGAGACGGTCACTTTCTGCCATGCCCTCAAAATCGTTGAGCTCATTTCCTTCGCTGTCGGCAATCGTAATGTTTTCCGGGCGCAAACCAACGACCGCGCGCATCAATATCTTCTGAACCGTTTGAATTTTCTTGCG
>JAFSTK010000189.1 GCA_017450535.1 Treponema sp. | reverse complement strand
GAGGCAAAATTTTACTCAAAGGCGGCGAGCTTTTAACCGGCGAGAAAGTTGAGCTGATTTGCAAACTCACCAAAACGCTCAATTTGCTCCCGATTAACGAAAAAGACTGGCCGCGCGGCATGAATGTTCAGTTAGGAAAAGATGACGGCACACAAAAACTTATCGCAAACATCGACTACGTGCTCCGTGTCACCATGGCAAAGGCAAAAAGCCGCGAATACGGTTTTATCTGCCTCTACACCGACGGCAAGGGAACTTACTGGTTCAAAGTAAGCCGCGGCTTTGCAACCGCATTGAACGAAAGTCTTTCCAGCCTGGAAACACTGATTGACGAAGCTACCGTCAGCCTCAGCCCAGCGCAAAAAGAAAAGGTGAACATCGTCTACCGCGTGCTGAACGGATTGTATGAATAAGGAGCTTCGTACCGCTGTCCTACACGCTACAAGGGCAACACGCTGCTGTGGATATGAGTAATTGCTGCGGCAAGCGCATCTGCGGCGTGGTCAGGCTTGGGTTCGGTCTCCAGATTCAAAAGCAGTTTTACATACCGCTCAACTAATTCTTTGTCCGCTTTTCCCGTGCCGGTGACGGATGTTTTTATCTGATTCGGTTTGTACATGGAAAGCGGAATGGCAAACTGACTCAAACACATTGTCACCACGCCCTTCGCTTCCGCAACATTGAGCGCGCTTGTCACATTGCGGGCAAAAAACAGCTCTTCCATGCTCGCCTCATCCGGCTTGAATTCATCCAAAATGGCGACAAGGCGATTGTAAATGGCAAGCAGGCGCGTTCCATGCTCATCGTCGGGAGAAGTCTCAATTATTCCATAACTGACCAGCCGTTTGCTCTGCCCGATTGCGTCTATCACGCCAAAACCAGTATGGGCAAGTCCGGGGTCAATACCGATTACACGCCGTTTTTTCATAGCCCCTGCTCAAATAAAAAAGACTCTGCATAAAACAGAGTCTTTTTCAATAAAAATTATTTCAACTACGCTTCCGGATCGAAGTCGTCGGGATATTCTACAGTTGAATACACGTTCTGAACATCCTCGTCTTCTTCAAGACGGTCAAGAAGTTTCTGCACTTTTGCAGCAGTTTCCTTATCGACTGCATTGTATGCCATCGGAACCATGTTCACGCCAGCTGAAAGTGATTCGTAGCCCTTGCCCTGCAATGCTTCCAAAACACCGTCAAAGCTTGCCGGCTGAGTGGTAACAGTGATAACACCGTCTTCGTTTACGATGTCGTCAGCACCTGCTTCCAGAGCGACTTCCATCACTTCGTCTTCGCTCACTTTCTCTGCATCATATTCGATAACGCCTTTGCGCTCGAACATGCGGCTTACAGAACCAGATGTACCCAGGTTTCCGCCAGTCTTGTTGAAAATGTTGCGGACGTTTGCAGCCGCGCGGTTCTTGTTGTCAGTCAAAACTTCAACGAGAACTGCAACACCACCTGCTGCGTATCCTTCGTATACCAATTCTTCGTAGTTTGCAGCACCAGTCTCACCGGTACCCTTTTTGATTGCGCGCTCAATATTGTCTTTCGGCATTGATGCAGCGCGAGCCTTCAAAATAGCAGTGCGCAAGCGCGGGTTTGCATTCGGGTCACCACCGCCCATTTTTGCAGCGATAGAAATTTCCTTGATAAACTTTGTAAACAACTGACCACGCTTAGCATCCGCAATACCTTTAGCGTGTTTAATAGTAGACCATTTACTGTGTCCTGACATTATATGCTCCTAAATAAAAATTTCAAAAAGTTGTTAGTTATTTTACCCTAAATCAAAAATCAGTGTCAATAGAGGGGAAAAAGCCTTTCCCCTGGGGTTCAAGCGTTGCTTTCACCCACACCCCTTTCGAGCGGGAGTGCCCGCAACGCCCCTTCCCATCGCTAGAACGGAAGTTTGCCTTTCAGCGCGCCCTTTGCAGCATCCGTGGCGGCGGACTTACCTGCATTAGAAAGCGCGTTCATAAACTCCTGTTTCTTTGCTTCCAGCTGAGCATTCAAATTGTTCACGTTGTTCGTTGAGCTGTTGAGCGAATTCGTTATGCCCGTAAACTCAGTGATTTTGGACATTGCGCCGCCAGACATCTCATCAATCTTAGCCTGCTGCTCTTTTACCTTTGCAAGAGCCTTTGTGCACGCCTCGCCCAGCATCGTAGACGCCATCGACTGCATAGCCGCCATCAGTTTTTTGTCCAAGTCGCTGGAGATGCTCAAATCAAGCCCGTCCACTGGACTGAACCCGACCTTTGCGCCCACACGCAAGTCTTTAATTGTGGCGATTGCACCCTGATACAGTTTATCCGCTGTCTCGTTCGGGAGAGCCGCCGCAGTCAGTTTTACCGGATTCATACCAAAACTGCCGTCAACACCAAAACTGTAATCCGCATCCGCAGTAAGTTTTGCGTTGATTGTCGTCACACCTTCAAGAGACGGAACACCGTCAGCAGAGACCGTCTTGGTCATATCCATCGTAAACGGATAATTGTTGCCGGAATAAGTGCCTGCAATCAGCGGAGAAGTTGAGCTTGTGCGCGCGTCAATTGTCAAACCAGCTTTGTGAACCTGTTTTTCAGTAGTGTATGAGCCTTTTGCCACCATAGGCGCGCCACGTTTATCCATGTCGCTGGAAATGTCGGTTGCAGTCGCTTCCAATCCCAGACCTGATGCCGCCAAACGCTCAATCAAGAACTTAGGCACTCTGTCAGCTTTCCAGTACACATCGCGTCCCGCAAGACGACCAGTCGCAGTCTTTTTCGTCGCTTTCTTTGCTTTTTTGTCAGACTTCTCTTTGCCGTCAGATTTTTTATCAGATGACCCGTTCGCATTTTTCATGCCGCCAGCGTAGTCAACAGCTTTTTTCAGATAAGGATAATACTTTCCCAATGTCTCGTATGCAACGCTGTCCAGACAGCCAGAGAGGATTCCCTTTGCCGTGTCCGCATTGAATGAAGTGTACATGCCCACTTTTTCGCTGATAAGCGCTTTATCTTCGGCAACCGTTTTCGCAAGCTCGTCAGAAAGTGACTTGACCTTATTCGCGTCACCTTTGATTGAGTTGTTTACATTCTCCACATTTGACTTGACTTTTTTTCCGCTTTCAATCGCATTGGTCACTTTGGTAATCGCAGCCTGAATTTCTGCCGGAGTCTTTAAGTTGTTCACGTTGAGCGAAGCCAAAGCCTGCGCAGAAGACTGGAATTCCTTTACCTGAGACTCAATTTCTGCGGGCTTTGCCTTCCATGAGTCCACAATACCCTGCACCTGAGCCTGCACTTCCTTTGCTTTTTCCGCGGTCTTGAAATTCTCTTTGATGTCTTCAGCGACATTCTTTGGGTTGTAGGCGGCAAATGCGGCGGTAAGATTATCCTTTGCCGTATCAAGCGCAGTTCCACTCTTATCTTTGAGCGCAGAATAGAAGCCGCTCTCATCCTTTACTTCGTCTACTTTCTGAGCGACAGCCTTTGAAGGAAGCGCGCCACTAGATTTGCGTTCAGTTCCCAATGCAACGCCGGTAATCTCAATGTTTTCCGCATCAAAACGACCGCGCAAGAGCTGTGCCAGATTGAAATTCAAGTCAAGTTTCTCAAACTCAAAGATGTTTTTCATCGGCTCATCTTTGTTCGCCTGTGCAAGATGATTCACGGTAAGTTGCGCGCCAAAAATCTCTACGCGCACAGAATCGATGTCACATTTTGCCGCAAACACGTTCTGCATCGCGCTCTTGATGCCATATTTTACCACTTGATTCTTAAAGAGCGTCACAGCAATGCCCACAACCGCAATAACTGCCGCAACCGCAATAAATGAACCTGCTTTTACGCGACCCTTGTTTGCTTTGATTGACTTTGCAATCGTCTTCAGGCGGTTCACATCCTTTTTGGTCAGCTCGGTGTCTATAGGAATTGCGAGTTTTTCCGCGCCCTTTACATCAGTTTTCTTAAAGAGCGATTTTACGTAAGTTATATCATCCTCAATATAGAGTTTTTTGAGGATTTTCTTGTCAAACTGCTTCTGTGTGTACTTCTTTTTCAAAAGGCCAGGGAGTTTTTTTGCGCTTACTTTTTTGGGCTCTTTTTTCGCTTTTTTTTCGACAGCCTTTTCTTCTGACTTCACTTTCTTATCTGCCATCTCGCTTACCCCCTCGCCACATCAACGATTTTTGCAATCAGCGGCAGATTTGAGATTGTCTTGAAGACAGGAGCCTTGCGCAACGCAGGAACCGCATATTTTCGGATAACACGCACCAGCACGTGACCAAGCACGCACATCGGGATATACAAGGCAAGACCAATAAGGAACGAGCCCATCACGACGCTGTTATTGAATTTGGTGAACGCTACAAACGGAATGTCCAGAAGATTGCCAAAAAAATCAGACAAACTTGGAATTGTCAGAAAAGCATAACCCACTCGGTCAAACAACGGATCCAACGCAGGAGAAATTGCAGAGCCGAACAAAATCATCAGAAGGTATGCAGCCTTGTTAAATCTGATAAAGAAGACGAACACAAACACAAGATACCAAAGCAAGTTGTTCTTCGGCATCAAGCCCAAAAGCAAACCGCATGCCATGGCATGGGCGATTTCTCCGGGATTGGAGTTAGCACAGAGTGCTTTAAAAAGACTTACAATAGCTTTTAACATAATACAAACAGTATATCACAAAAATATTAAAATAGTATATAATCAAAACTAAGGAAAAAGAAAATAAAATGATTGTCGTAGCTGAAATCGGAACGTCACACGGCGGTTCTCTTGAAAAGGCAAAAAAACTCATAGACGCGGCTGCAGATGCCGGGGCGGATGCCGTAAAACTCCAATGGGTGTATGCGGACGAAATTCTCCATCCGGACACCGGATTCGTCTCGCTTCCCACGGGGAATATCCGTTTGTACGACCGGTTCAAACAACTGGAAGTCGCCCCGCAGTTTTTCGCAGACTGTCTTTCTTATGCGCATGAAAAAAACGTGCAGTTCATCTGCTCCCCGTTCGGGCTACGCAGTCTTTCCGAACTCCTTGCAATCAGACCCGATGCCGTAAAAATCGCGTCCCCGGAGCTGAACCATTTCCCTTTGCTTCACGCCCTCGCCTCATACCGCACGACACACAAAATGCCCGTCATCATTTCAAGCGGTGTCTCAACGCTGGCAGACATTGAAGCCGCGCTCACCATACTTGGACGCGATGACGTCACCCTTCTCCACTGCATCACCAGTTATCCCGCTCCCGAAAGCGAATACAATCTGCGTCTCATACAAACCTTGTCGCATGTGTTCGGCGTAAAAACAGGCGTAAGCGACCATTCTCTTGACCCCGTCTTGGTGCCGTCTCTAAGCGCGGCATGTGGCGGAGAAATGATAGAAAAGCATATCACGTTAAGCAAAGAGACAGACGGACTTGACGACCCCGTAGCCCTAGAGCCAGAGCAATTCGCCCACATGTGCTACTGCATTCACCAGTGCGAGGCGATGATACGCCGTTACAGCCTTACTTGTGGCGGAGATAATATCATCGAGCAGATGGAAGACCAGTTCGGAAAAGAAAAGGTGCAGGCAGTATTGGGAGACGGCGTAAAAAAACTTGCCCCCAGCGAAGAAGCAAACTACGGACGTACAAACCGCAGCCTGCATTTTATGCGGGAAATGAAACAAGGTGACATTATTGCCCCCAAAGACATCAGCGTATTGCGTACAGAAAAAGTCCTTACACCAGGAATCAGCCCGCGCTACGAAAAAACAATAATCGGCGCGCAACTCTCACGCAACGTCACTAATGGCGCGGGCGTACAATGGGAAGATATTATTTTGCGTCCGTAACGGGAGTTTCTTTTTCTTCCGCCGCTGGCATTTCTGACACAGATGCATCGGGAACGGGAAGGTCTGCGACAGGCTTTTTTGCCGCAGGTTTTTGTGGCGCAGGCGGCTCTCTGAACTGAATCCGCTCCAAAACCTTTGGCTCTTCTTCCAGCTTGGGATTTGCGTCTGGAAGCACGGGAATTTCAATTTCTTCTTCAATCGTCTTCTCTTGCTCACGCTGACGGCGCGCAGCCTCTTCTGCCTCAAGAATATCTTTTTGCGCCTCATGGATGACTGTCTCTTCCACCACTTCCTGCGCGCTTTTGGGCTTTTCTTCTTCGGCGGGAATGTCGTTCTCCACGGAAACACGCTCGCTCTCAGCGGTCTCAATGCGCAATTCCTCAGGCGGAAGTTCAGGTGCGGCCACTTCATCCATCGAAATCTTTTCTGGCGTCTCTTCAACCTCGACCTTTTTTGGCTCTTGCGCGGGAAGTTCTTCCATGGCGATTTTTTCAATGTCTTCCGGAATCTGCATATCTTGATTTCCCACGTTCATATCTTCCGGGGTAATCAATTCAGGCTTTTCATTGGCACGGCGTAAGATTTCCGCGTCCAAAAGCGCAATCAATTGCTCAATCGCCGGACGCTGCTCATTCTCGCTGTCCATTTCGATAAATTTCTGATAATTTGCGCGCGCGTCTTCAAGGTGGTCTTGTTTAAGCTGGGCATTTGCGAAGTTCATGGCGGCGGCGGCTTTTTTGCAGATTTCCACCAGGTCTTCTTGTCCGCAGGTCATGTATTCTTTTATGCTGTCATTAGCCTGTAATTCTTTGTATTGACTGAGTTTTGACGCAACGTCCTTGAAATTCTTGTTCGCCTGCATAATCAGCTGCCATTGCTCAATCGCTTTGTCGATATTGCGGCTTTTTTCGTGACATGCGGCGAGAAAATAACGCGCGAACAAGGTTTCTTGTGCATGGTCATTTTTAGATGCTTTGATTGCGCGCTCAAATTCAGCAACCGCTTTGTCGGGAGCATTGGCAAGCATAAAGCAGGAACCTTTTTCAAGAAGTGCTTTTTGTTTGTATTCTGGATCACGGACCGCTTTTTCAAAAGCTTTTACTGCGCCGGGCAAGTCTTTTGACTCTTTCAGAATTTTTCCAAGATAATAATAGGAAGAGAATGTTTCCGGGCTTAATTGGATTGCCGTGTTGATTTCTTGCTGTGCGCCTCTCATATCTTTTCCGCGGAAGAGCAGAAGTCCCATGGCGGCGTGCGCTTTGACGTGTTTTTTGTTGAGTTGCAGTGTTTTCTGATAAAAGCCCATCGCCGTGTCCGCATGGCCCAGTTGCTCGTAGATTTTTCCTGCATTAAAAAAGTGTTCTGCGTTTGTCGGTTCCAGTTTGGTGAGCAAAAGATATTCTTTCTGAGCGTCTTCCAGCTGGTTGAATTTCATGTACAGGTCTGCCAGTTGGGTGCGGAATGATGCTTCCGGAATCTGAGGACCAAATATGGCGTTTTGTCCGACAGACTTGTATTCCATGAGTGCGAGCTCGTTTTTATGCTCTGCGAGGTATGCTCTGCCCAGATAGTAACGTGCGAGATAGTCACGGGGGTCTTTTTGTATGATTGCTTTTGCGAGTTTTTCTGCCCGTGCGTATTTTCCTTGTTTGACCAGTTTTTTGATGCCGTCAATTTTTTTTGGTTGCATGAGGGATTTGACAACGAACACCACAAGGAATCCGATACCCACAACCATTACCGCGATTATAATCAGCGAAACCATTGTTCCTCCCAAAAAAGAGCAGAATAACTTCTATAAAGATACCTGTTTTTTCCCTGTATGTCAAACACCGAAAGATGTAGCTGTACAAAACCATCTTGTTACTTTTTAGTTTTGCCGATAGTTTAAAAGATGATGAAGCGATTTTTTCTTTTGATTGTTGCGGTGATGAGCGCGAGTCTTTTGATGGCGCAAACAAAATCGACCGTAAAAAAAACGCATAAAACGGTGAGCTCAAAAAATGAAAAAAAAGCCGCGGAGCCGACTATTGTGTATAGCCAGGACTTTGTGGATGGGGAAGAATTGTTTCAGTTGAACCGTCCGCTTGAGGCAATTCCGCTTTTTGAGAAAATAATTGATGACAAGTATGTAAATCCAGCCGTGTTCGTGTATCTGGGCGTGGCGTATTATCAGGTTGAGGAATATCAGAAATCGCTGAATGTGTGCGTAAAAGGATTGACTCGTCCCGACACTGACCACAAGGTGCTCGCATACAACGGCGGAAACTCTGCCTATGCTTTGGGAAATTATGCCCGTGCCGACGCGTGTTATGCGATTGCCATAAAAGAAGACCCGAATTTTTCCGCCGCCTATCTGAACCG
>JAFSTK010000188.1 GCA_017450535.1 Treponema sp. | reverse complement strand
CTTTCTTGAAATGTTCAACAGATTCAAACTCCTGTAAATATAACAGTTCAGACTTTAATAGTCCAAAGAAATTTTCCATAACTGAATTATCTAAACAATTTCCTTTCCGGGACATGCTTTGTCTTATTCCTTTTGCTTTTAATCTTTGCTGGTAATCATTCATCTGGTATTGCCAGCCCTGATCAGAATGAAGAATCAGATTTGTCCCGTTAGGAATTTTCTTGAATGCCTTTTCAAGCATATCAACTGTCTGAGCATAGTTCGGACTTTCAGAAAGATTCCAGCTGATTAATGACTGGTCATGTAAATCAAGAATCGGAGACAGATAAAGCTTTGTGCCAAACAGATTAAACTGAGTAACATCCGTAACCCATTTCTCATTGGATTTTGTTGTAGTGAAATTCCGGCTCAAGAGATTTGGAGCAACTTTTCCAAACTGGCCTTTGTATGAATTGTATTTATGCTGGCGGACCTTACACACAATACGTTCTTCATGCATAAGTTTCTGAATTACTTTGTGGTTTGTTGACCTTCCTCTGTTTCTGAATTCTAGAGTAATTCTTCTGTACCCATACCGCCCTTTATTTGCATGATAAATCTGCTGGATAAGTTCACGTTCTTCTTTGTGATTATCCTGTTTCGGATGCGTTTCTGAGTAATAAAATGAGCTTCGAGGCAAACCTGTAAGTTTTGTCAAATCTGCAACGGAGTAATTCTGCCTTAATTCTTTGATGACTCTGATTTTTTGTTCTTTGAATCTTTTTCCCGTTGTTTGTCTTCCTGAATTAAGGCAGTTAATTTTTTTAGGTATTCATTCTCCATGCGCAGATATGCCAGCTCTTCATCTTTCGTCCATTCTTCTCTTGGTTTGTTCGGTATTAAACTTTTCTTTGGCATTTTTGAACGCCTGCCTTGTTTCTGAAACAGAGCTTCTTTACCACCGGTAATATACTTCTTTCGCCACGCACAGATTGTTCCGTGATTTGTTATTCCAAAAATCAAAGCTGTTTGCAGATCTGAAAGATGATGCTCTTGCTGATAGTTTAACACTTTTAGCTTAAATTCGCCGCTAAAATGTCGGGTTGGCTCCGTAAATTTTCCCATTCCTTTATATTGCGCAACCCACTGTCTAATACAAGTGCGTGCCACATTGTATTTCTTTGCAAGAAATCTTGTTCCACCTTCGTTTGATAAATAAGCATTTACAATTTTTTGTTTGATCTCATTTGAGTATTTGGACATAAAAAAATGCACCTCCTAAAATTGAACTTTATTTGTCCAACTTTAGGGGTGCACTTCAAACATGACGGGGTTTACTTTTTCTACACAACAAAAAAGACGGAAACAACCGTTCCGCCTTTTTCCAGTTCTTAAGAATACAGGATGTCTGAATTAAAGACCGTAGCTCGCCATGATGCGCTCTGCAGTTGCATTGATAACTGCCGGGCTCAGGAAGTTCGGATCCTTAATCTTTTCTTTAAGAGCAGCCACTAAGTCAGCACGAACATCAGGTGTCTCCGCAGCAACCTGATTCATGTAATAGACTTTTGCCGCTTCCTTTGCTTCATCAGAAACACTGATTGAGTCAGGAGCAGACTTATAAGCTGCTGCGCTGCTTGTGCGTTTTGTATTCTGTACGTTGTTAAGTGGGTTCACGCCACCAATTTTGTCTACGCTCATCATATCTAACCTGCCTCTACAGTTTAATTATCGGCACTTTCCTCAGAAAGTTTAACGTTTTTGTTACCAGAAATGAAAATTGCGAATTCTCCAAGAATTTTATCTCTTGAAGTGAACTCATCGCGCATTTCACTTGCGGTACCTTCAACAATTTCTTCATGTAGTTTCGTCAGCTCACGACCGACTACTACACGCCGCTCACTATCAATATCGGCCAAATCCGATAAAAGTTTAGCAATTCTGAACGGAGATTCATATAAAATAAACGCATCTCCTGTTGAAAGCAATTCCCGGAGCCTTGACCGTCTTCTTCCCGGTTTTGGCGAAAGAAAGCCTTCAAAAATCAGTGTTTTTCCGCCTGCACCCGCCACACTTACCAAAGCGGCAAATGCGCTCGGTCCTGGAATCGGAACAACTGTGTGTCCAGCCTTACGCGCCAGCCCTGCCAGAATCGCCCCTGGGTCACTTATGCCCGGAGTTCCTGCATCGCTCGCGTATGCCACTGTTTGCCCTTCGTCCAGCATTTTGATTATCTTTGCGCTTGCGGCTTCTTCATTCTGCGAACGACAGGAAACCAACGGCTTACGGATTTCAAAATGCGTCAAAAGCTGCAATGTGTGTCGGGTATCTTCCGCCGCAATGACATCAACTGACTTAAACGTCTCAATCGCACGAAATGTAATATCACCCAAATTACCAATGGGCGTTCCGACAACATACAGTGTAGACACAAGTTTATTATATAAGTAAAAAGATGAGAAAGCAAGTGATTTAAACGTAACTATTTGATAAAATATGTATTTGGAAAGATATATGCGTAGATTTAGAATATTCGTCGTTTTGGGACTTTTTGTTTTTTTGACGGCACAGGCTTTTTGTAATGATAAAATCTCTAATTATACGGCGGGTAAGATTGCTGATATTTTGCAACCTTATGTCATTATGGGGTTGGAAGATGAGACTGCGGCACCGCTACAAAAAATTGATGAATTAGAAAAAGAAATGGATTCCGTATTAAAAGATGTTGCTGTTGATTATGAACAGGAACGCTTGATTTTAGAGAGTCTGTATTTGATGGAGAGGCGTCATTATCAATTTGACCCACAGACAAAGTCTCCTGAATTGCAGGATTTATTTAAGGAACAGTTCAGGAAAAATGAGCAGTGGTTGGCTAATCATGAAAATAAACCAGTCAATAAATGGATGCTTCTGTTTACTGGAGATTTGACTTCATGTTATATGGTGAATTCCATTGCGGCGACTATCAGCTATGGTATGCATGTGCGACGCCTGTATGAACGTGCGCTCGAAGAAGACCCCAATTTTTCGCTCGCTTACATTAATTTGGGGTTGTGGAAACAATATGCTCCAAAAATTTTTGGTGGTGGCGAGGCGAAAGCTTTTGAAGAATATGTGAATGCCTTCGCTTGTGCCCAAACAGATTCAGAACGATACATCGCCAGCCTTTATATCTCTCAGTATTGGTTTGATAAAAAAAATATGGCAACCAGTGCTGAATATCTGAAAATTGCGGAAAATATATTCCCCCAAAGCAAAGAAATTCCCATCATAAAGGATTTGAATGAAAAAGGGATTTCCCTATTTGCTTATAACCGTGACCAATCGGGTGTTGATAATAATAACTAGCCAACTCAGACATTCTGTGTTATACTTTTTATATTCTATAGTATGAATAAAGCAGATTAAAAAACTGCGGGGGAAGTAACAGATGAATACACCTTTGGAAATTGCTGACATTTACATCATGGTCGGCGACGGTAAGACCACCCAGCGTACATGGAAAATGTTTTTGCTTGCATTTCTTGCAGGCGCATACATCGCGTTAGGTGCTTTGGCAAGTCAGATTGTGTCTTGTGGCATTGAGACACCTGCAATCGGGCGTTTGTTGAGCGCATTGGTTTTCCCAATCGGTCTGGTTATGATTATCATCGCCGGTGGTGAGTTGTTCACAGGCGACTGTTTGATTTTCATATCCGTTCTTTCAAAAAATACATATATGTCCGCCATGTTGCGTACTTGGCTTGTCGTTTATCTGGGAAATTTCTTTGGCGCAGTTTTCATTTCTGCGATGGTCAATTTTGGACACGTGCTCAATTTGTTTGACGGTGCGCTGGCACAATCAGTTGTGAGCACGGCGGTTTCTAAAGTGCACATAACCTTTACCGACGCGCTCATAAAAGGCGTGCTCTGTAACTTTATGGTGTGTATCGCCGTGTGGATTTCATTCGCTTCTGACGACATCATGGGAAAAATCCTCGGCTTGTATCTTCCGATTCTGCTCTTTATCGTGTGTGGATTTGAGCACTCAGTCGCAAATATGTATTTTATTCCGTCCGGCATTTTTGCTCAGCACGTGTACAACATTCCGAGCGAAGAATTGCATTGGGGTTCATTCCTGCTGAAAAATCTGCTTCCCGTTACGATTGGAAACATTATCGGCGGTTCTGTGATGGTCGGTATGGGATACTGGCTCATTTATCTGACAGAACGCGACGACTAGGAGAATTCCATGGCAAAGCAGCATACGTGGCACTTCATCAAGACGGCAGGACTTGTACAGCTTAAAATTGAATCTATTGATGATATTCTGAATCTGAAAAATCTTGACCAAAAATTGTGGGTCGCGCTGGCATGTCCTGTAAAAGGGCTGGAATTCAGCGAAGAGACGCTTTCAGTTCTGGATACTGACCACAATGGTCGTGTGCGCGTTCCAGAGATTTTGGACGCTGTTGAATTTATCAGAAAATATTTTACCAAGCCCGAAGTAATTATGACACCGGGCAATTCTATTCCGTTGAGCGCATTGAGCACAGAAGCCTTTGCATGCGGTCACTCGCCAATGGATTCGGCAAAATCTGTTCTGCACATTTTGGGCAAAGATAACGCTTCGGAAATTTCTTTGGACGATGTTTCCGTAAACGACAAATTGTTTGCGCCCAACGTCATCAATGGCGATGGTGTTTTGCCGCCAGAAGCCGTAAGAGATGAAGCGACTGCAGCTGTCGTAAAAGACATTATCGCTTGTACAGGCGGTACCGATGACATCAGCGGCGTAAAAGGCATTAATCGCGAACAGTACACCAATTTCTTTGCAGATTTGCGTGCAATTCGTGATTGGCGTGAAAGCGCACAAAAAGACGCTCCCGATATCTTCTTCTTAAAGTTGGGCACAGATGCGGCGGCAACTGCCTACATAAAGGTAAAGGACAAAATCAACGAATACTTCTTGCGCTGTTCGCTCGCCTCATACAATGGCGATGTTTCTCTTGCCTTGCGCAAAAAAGAAGAAGACCTGTTCACCTCCGCTGAACTGACACAGGAACAACTTGCCGCTCTGCCGCTTGCGTTGGTTGAAGCGGGAAAAGCATTGCCCTTTGGCAGCGAAATCAATCCGGCTTGGGCGGCGGATGTTGAGGCATTCCGCAAAAACGTCATCGTTCCGCTGTTCGATGAAAGCAAGGCAAATCTGACGGAAACTGAATGGAAGAAAATTGAAAACGACTTTGGTGCGTACATGGCTTGGTATGCGGCTCGCCCGGCAAACGGTGTGGCAACGCTGAGCTTTGAGCGCGTAGACGAAATTCTTTCATCTGATGCGGAACAGCTGATTGCCGCGCGTTTGGATGAAGAAGAAAAACATCCGCCGATTGCGCTGGCGACCGTGGATTTGCGCAAAATGTTATTGCTCCGCCGCGACTTTGTGGAGTTGTTGCGCAACTATGTTTCCTTTGAAGATTTCTATTCACTTGATGATGATGTGTGGGCAACCTTCCAATGCGGTCGCCTGTACATTGACGGTCGTTCCTGCGATTTGTGCTTCCGCGTATTGGATGCCGCAAAACACGCTACCATGTCGCCGCTCTCACAATGCTATTTGCTCTACTGCGATTGTACTCGCCCAAGCGAAAGCAAAACCATGCAGATTGCGGCACTCGTAAGCGCAGGCAACCGCGACAATTTGATTGTTGGACGTAACGGCTTGTTCTACGACCGCGAAGGCAACGATTGGGATGCCACTATCACAAAAATTGTGGAGAATCCGATTAGCATTCGTGAGGCATTCTGGCAGCCGTATAAAAAACTGTCCCGCATGATTCAAGAACGCATCGCAAAAAAAGCCGCTGAATCTGAAAAAGCGATGGACGCAAAAATGGCTGCCAGCGTGGACAAACCAAGTGACGTTGCCGCAAATGCCGCCCTCACCTCAAAGAAATTTGATGTGGGCACGATAGCCGCTTTGGGCGTAGCCGTCTCTGGTTTTGCGGCAGTGCTCGGAACTGTTCTGGGTATTGTCACACGCAAATGGTGGATGCCGCCTGTATTCATCATCGGACTTATGCTGATTATTTCACTGCCGTCAATGATTCTTGCATGGCTCAAACTGCGCCAGAGAAACATTGCGCCTGTTTTGGACGCAAGCGGCTGGGCGGTGAATGGCAACGTAAAAATCAATATTCCGCTGGGCGCAGTTCTTACGCAGAGAGCAGTTCGTCCCAAAGGCTCCAGACTCAATGCTTATGACCCGTATGCAGAAAAAGGCTTCCCGATTAAGCGCGTGATACTGTGCATTGTTCTGATTGCGCTGGTAGCAATTGCAGTTGTCGTTGTGGCGAAAAATGGCTGGAATGTACATGCCGCTTGGAACAGCGTAAAAGATTTCTTTACGGTAACAATTCCGGGGATTTTCAAAAAGCAATAGCGGTGAAGCAAAAAAAATGAGCCACTTACAATTGGAGTACAATTGCAAGTGGCTTTTTTGTTAGATAATCCGGAAACGATTTTTCATCACTTTTTTGTTTTCCAACATAGCTTCTTCCGCGCGTTTGTATACATCGGAATATGATGTATCAGTATGTGCGTCATATTTGCTTATGCCACGTGTGAGCGTGACGGCAAAAACTTTGTCAGAGTAGGGGAATGTCACTGTTTCGCCGTCAAGTTGCTCCAAAAGCATTTTTTCATTTTCATAGTCGGAATGCTCAAGAATGGCGACAAATGTGGCATCTCCTATACGGAAAACAGGACTGTGAACAAATATGCTGCAAATCAATTTTGAAGCATGAATGAGCATTTGATTGCTAACGTCTTGCTCATAGTTTTTATTTGTTTCTTCCAATTCATTGACTTCAAACAAAACGACAGAGAACTCTAGATTTTGTTCTTTTTTAATCCGTTCTTCTAAAAAATTGATGATTCGCTTATATGCGGCATTATTTCGTAGACCTGTAACGGAATCTTGGTACATAAATTCTGGCAGAGAGCGTAAAGTCTTTTTGAATGTTTCGGTCAAAACGCCTATTTCATCATTACTTACAGTCAGTGAAGTCTCATCAAAATTTCCTTCTGCAATTTGTTCTGTTGCGTGAGTCAGTTCTATCAAAGGGGTAATAATCTTTTTCGTCAGGCGCGTTGTAATCAAAATAAATAAGATGACAATAGCTATAACTAATGCGATAGAAATAAACAGCAGATGATTGCGTTCAGCATGTAAATTTTTCTTGGGAACGGTGACGACTATATTCCAGCCGTTATTCATGTTTGCGGAGACTTCTTGAGTATCATTTTGCTTCTCCACATTCTCTGTTCCAAGCTCATAATCTTTATGATAAATGATTTTGTTCTGTTCATCTGTAATATAGGCAAAACCGTCTGTATATACATTCATGCTGTTGATTTCATCAATAATAATGGTAAAGTCTGCATCCATGCCTACAATACCTAAAAGTTTGCCACGGATATACAATGGCACGACATAGGAAACCATGTAAATGTTCAGGTTTTTATTGTGATACGGTTTCATCCAGGTGGCTTTTTTATTCATCACCGGAATATAGTACCAGCCTACGTGCTCAATATCGTTGGAGTCATATTTTTCAATGTCGGTTAATGGAGTTTCTGAAAATGATGCAAATCTACTTCGTTTAGTCCACAAAAAACCTTTTGCGCCGCTGTCAATTAATTCAGGATTATATCGGACATAATAAGAAACTGCGCTGGATGTGTGGTAGGCTATCGTATAAAAAAGTTCTTCAAATTCTTTAGTCATTTTTTCACGATAAGCGGCATCTTTTGCAAAAGTATTTAAATCTCCAATAGAACTGAGCAGCACATCTTTCATGCTGTCTACTGAATATCGAATATTTCCCAAAGAAGAATCCAGTTTATCTTTTTCTTTATCACATATTAATTGCAAGGCGTTGGTACTGTTTTTATTACTTGCTACCGTTAGACGCCAAATTGCTAGTCCACCCAAAAGAAATGCGGTAAAAAAAATACCTATGCTGGTCAGCGTAACTAGTTTAGTCTTTATGGAAATCATACGATTTTTCGCCTCTCTTTTTATATCTCTTCAATATGATATACATAGTCTAAAGTCCGCAGAGCTTCAATTATTTCTTTATGTGTTTTATATTGTTTTAGTTCATTACTGCTGATTGAAATAGCGATTGAATACACGCTTAAACCTGAATTGGCATACGCCGGGTTCATCTCAATCGCATCAATGCGTAAGCCTAGTTTTCTGATGGTTGTGACGAAGTTCTGCAAGTTCAGACTGTTTTTAAGCTCCAAGTGAATTTCAAAATGATTGGAACGGTTTTTTAGATAGAATTCCAAAATAGGCAGATGTGACAGGCAGAAGAGCAGAATCAAAAATGCGCCCAATGTAATTGTGTACAATCCTGCGCCCAGAGCCATACCGATGATACAGCTTGCCCACAATGCGACTGATGTGGTAAGACCCATAATTTGGTTTCGCGAGCTGAAAAAAAGCGTGCGGGTGGCAATGCGTGCCGCAGAAACAACAGCTGCCGCTGAAAGCAAGAACCAATGGTTGTGGTACATCATCTCAATGTAAATGTCCAAAATCATTACGAGCGTGCCCGATAATGTGACCACAATAAACGTACGGAATCCGGCGGAATGACGTTTGCTGGAACGCTCCCAACCCAAAATAGCAGAAAGCAAAAGAGAAGCCGCCAAACGCAAAATGATGGAGCCTACATTTAATCCTATTGACCATTCACCGAGCAATGCGGCTATGGGGTCTGCAATCGTATTCATTTTCGCCTCCTTCTGATTGGTTGCTTCATATTTTCTCGCTGTTGCTCACCAAACAAAGCGGAACGATGATTTTCCGCCGCCTCATTAAAAGCGGCTTCTTCTTCATTTATTGTGTGAGCGGGCAACTCTTCCTGAATCTTTTGAATTCGTTCAATCAAGAGTTCCAACTGTGATTTCTCTTTGCCATCGGGCGCAGTCTCCGGCACTTTTACCAAATCTTCCAGTTTGTTGGAATAAGATTTGCTCAAATACAGAGCAAGTTTCGCACAACCAGGACCAATCAGCTCATACAAAACACTGGAAGCAAGTATGACCGTCAGCAATGCCGCGCCCGCTTCGCCCTGGAGAGTACGTGCGCCCAGTTCTGCCAGACCAATGGCAACGCCCGCCTGAGGAATCAATGCCAAGCCAAGATAATTGCGCGTCTCTTTTGGCTTTTTTGCAATCAGACAGCCTGTAAATGCGCCCGCATACTTTCCCACAATGCGCACTACAAAGTACAAAATGCCTATCAACAAGAGTGGTGAAGAACCGATTGAGCCTGAGGAATTTACAAGCGCATGTAAATCGAACGACATACCGGAACGCACAAAGAACATCAAAAGGATAGGCGGACTAAAATAACCCAACTGCTTAAACAATTTGTCGTCATCAGTCATGTTGATGTATACCGTGCCCATGGACATACAGCCCAAAAGAGGAGAGACATCGAATACCGTACACACGCCGCAGAACGCAAAAAGTAATGCCACAGAAATAATAAGGCGGTTGTCTGTTGAGCGAGTCTTTGGGCGCAGGAGGAGCGTCATCAGCACGCCAAATACACCGCCCAGTAAAAGGACGCCTGCATTGGTAAACAATGGAACAACAATGCCACTGACCGAAAAACTTCCGCCCGCATACGAATGGAGCGCAACTGAAATTGCCACGCTGTACGCAAGCAACCCCACAATGTCATCAAGTGCGACGACTTGTAGCAACGTCTCCACAAAATCGCCTTTTGCGCCAGTCTGCCGAATTGTCATCATTGTGGAGGCGGGCGCGGTAGCAGAAGCGAGCGCAGCGAGCACAATGGAGAATGCCAGTTCCAAGCGCAGCACAAAATACGTCATAACGAACACAAGCACAGAAGCCAACAATGCTTCCAATATCGTAATGACGACAACTTTCATGCCATTTTTTTTAAGCGTGTTTACACGGAAAAATTCGCCCGTACTAAAAGCGATAAATGCCAGCGCGATATCCGGCAAAAATCCTGTGCCTTTAATAATTGACTGTGGAATCAAATTCAGACAGAACGGACCAATTATAATACCCGCCGTGATATATGCCGTCACATTGGGCAAGCGCAAACGCTTAGTAATGCGGGTCATCAGGAAGCCTGCCAGCAGCACGAGAGAAATCGAAATAATTGCAATCGCGGCAGGAGTGCTGCCGTCATATAATTTTGTAAACATTGGCACTCGTTTTAAAATAGCACTCGTTTTTGCTAAAATGCTTCTATAATTTTACCACGGGTTTACCATATGCACAAGAATTTAAAATGTGCTATACTACAGCCCTATGACTGAAAAAGACAGACAAATTATTCATGAATACCGTAAATCTAAACCGGATTTTAAAAAATTGGAAAACACGGTGGTCGGCATTCTGCAGAACATTGCTAATACCTGTGGAATCCGTGTGTATAACATCAATCATCGTATTAAAGGAGAGAAGAGCCTTGCGGGAAAGTTGGAGCGCAAAGGGGATAAATATGCGACTCTGAGTGATATTACCGATATTTTAGGAACACGTGTCGTCTGCTTTTTTTCTGATGAAGTAGATACGCTTGCGGCACAAATCGAAAAGAATTTTGACGTAGACTGGGATGAGTCCATCGACAAACGAAAATATCTGGATGTAAACACTTTTGGTTATCTTTCCGTGCATTATATCTGCTCACTAAAAAAAGACGGCGACTATCCGCCCGAATTGAAAAACAAACGCTTTGAAGTGCAGATGTGCTCAATGATGCAGCATATTTGGGCGACGATGGAACACGATTTGGGCTACAAAACAAAATATGGCGTTCCTACAGCCGTGCGCCGTGACTTTTTCCGCCTGGCAGGACTCTTGGAAATTGCAGATGAACATTTTGTGCGCATTCGAGACAGCGTGGCACAGTATACAAAAACCGTACACGAAAAAATTGTCAACGATTCCGCAAATGATGTGCCGATAGATTCCGTGTCTCTGGAAGAATATATGACGAACAGCAAAAACATGCACTCATTCCTAGAAACCGTCAGCAATATTTGCGAGGCAGAAATCACCTATGAAAGCCCTGACAATTATTTGATACAGTTGGAATGGCTCAAAAAGAAAAGCATTGGCGATTTACAAAAAATGCTGGAAACAAACAGTTCTCTTGCGCTCAGAATGATTCAGCAGACACTAAGCATGGCAGAACTGGACATTCTGTCTTCTACCGTTGCCCTTCGCTTTTTGTGCCACGCAGAACTGATTCTAAAACATTATCCGCAAGAACAAATGGTGGAATTTCTTCAGCTTTCTATGAAAAACAAAGACCGTGCCGAACGCTATGCGAAGCGGTTGATGGCGATTGAGTACTAGCATAAATCTTTGTTTTCTGATATAGGTAGTTTTCAGTATGAAAACTGAATGTTGTTTTGACAGTATGATTCTCAAAATGATTAACGGTGTTCATATTATTTTTATTTGATTTTAACGGCGAAATTCTTTCGGGGGTTTCGCATTTTTTTTGCGTTAGGGATTGTAGGGGCGCAAAGCGTTGCGAAGCAATGGAGCCGAAAGGCGGAACCCCGAAAAGCCCGACCGCCGCATAGCGGTGGTAACGCCCGAAAATTTTGTATCTAATAGGAGTTATATAGATTATGAAGAGAACAGACATCAACAAAGTTTTGATTATTGGTTCGGGGCCGATTGTTATTGGTCAGGCTTGTGAGTTCGACTATTCGGGAACTCAGGCTTGTAAAGCTTTGCGCGAACTTGGCTACAAGATTGTACTTGTAAACTCTAACCCGGCTACTATTATGACTGACCCGG
>JAFSTK010000187.1 GCA_017450535.1 Treponema sp. | reverse complement strand
CCATGTACAAACCGTCCAGCAACACTTGATTCGGGTAAATTTTTTTGTGCCAGAAATTTCCTTCAATTGTGCGGGGCTGACCTTTTATCTGCTCGTACACTTTGTCCGCTGCTTTGCGGTATTTTTCTTTTTTGGTCAGATTGTAGAGCGTAATCAGGTTTTTTGCGCCATTGATGTTGTCAAGGTTCCATTCATCGATGCGGTATCCCATAATGGTTCCGTCATCTTTAATGCGATAGTCTTCATAATAATCAGCAAATTTCAAATATTTCTCATCTTGACTGGTCGCATAGATTTCCAATAAAGCCATAATCATACAGCCGTCGATATAATCCCATCCAGATTTTGTACCGCTCCGAGCTTTCTCAATATTCCACACTGGAATGTCTGCAGTTGATTTTGTCATTAGCTCTTCGATGTACTGGTCGATTACGGATGTGTCCACACATTTCTCCATTGACGGCGATGATGTACATGCCGTTAGTAATACTGTTATGCCTGTAAAAAGCATTGTTATTCTCTCAATCATACTAGCAAATTATAGCAGAATTATCTATAATTAAACATAAAATTTATACGAATTTCTGATATTGAGGCTATTTTATGGCAGATGTAAAGGCTGACTGTAGGGCGATTGTTGTTGCGGCCCTAAATGAGTTTGTAAAAGTAAAGAATATTGATGCGGGAAGTGCAGTTTCTGAGGACGCTATTTCTGTTGAGAACCCGCCAAAACCGGAGATGGGCGATATCGGTATGCCGATGTTCCCGTTCGCAAAAACATTCCGCGCGGCTCCCCCGATGATTGCCGCCGAAATCGTAAAAATTATTGAGGCAAACGCAGAACTTTCTTCGCGCGCAAAAGCAATCGGCACCTTTGTCGCAGTTGGTCCGTATGTGAATGTCAAATTGGACAAGGCTGGGGCAGCCGCAGGACTTTTGGAGCGCATTGCAAAAGAAGGCGAAAAATATGGTCAGCTGAACGATGCAGGAAAAGCGCATTTGGAAGGCCGCCGCGTCATGGTGGAATTCAGCTCTCCCAACACGAACAAACCGCTTCACCTCGGACACATGCGTAATGACGCGCTCGGTGAAAGTGTGAGCCGCATCCTCAAAAAAGCAGGCGCAGAAGTCTACAAAGTGAACATCATCAATAACCGTGGCGTTCATATCTGTAAGTCCATGCTCGCATACAAATTGTTCCACGAGGCAAAAGGCGACACGCCCGAAAGTCTTGGCATAAAAGGCGACCATTTTGTCGGTCAGTGCTATGTTGAATTCGACAAATATGCGAAAGAGCACCCGGAGGCAAACGCTCAGGCAGAAGAAATGCTGGTTCAGTGGGAGCAGGGGAGCGATGACGACGATTTGCACAAGCTCTGGAGAATGATGAACGGCTGGGCGATTGACGGCGTAAAAGAGACCTATGACCGCACCGGCGTAAGTTTTGACAAATTGTATTTTGAAAGCGAGACCTATCTCAAAGGCAAAGAAGAAATTATGAAAGGCTTGGAAAAAGGCATTTTCTTCAAAGCTGATGACGGCTCGGTTCGTATTGATGTGACCAGCGTGACCGGAAAAGGCAAGGACGGCGAGAATCAGGAAAAAGTTCTTCTCCGCAAAGACGGCACATCGGTCTACATCACGCAGGATATCGGCACGGCAATTTTCCGCCACAATGACTGGGCGTTCAACCAGATGGTCTACGTGGTGGCGAGCGAGCAGAATTATCATTTTAAGGTTCTCTTCTATATATTAAAGCAACTTGGATTTGACTGGGCAGAACGCTTGTACCATTTGAGCTACGGCATGGTGAATCTGCCCAACGGACGCATGAAGAGCCGCGAAGGTACCGTTGTTGATGCCGACGATTTGATTGACAGCCTGCGTGATGATGCGCTTGCAGAAATCAAGGCAAAAGGCCGTGAAGAAGAAGTGGGAGACGCTTCCGCAGTCGCAGAAAAAGTCGCGCTTGCCGCCCTGCATTACTATCTTCTGCAAATTACCCCGATTAAAGACATGGTGTTTAATCCGCAGGAGTCTTTGAGCTTTAACGGCAATACCGGCCCCTATCTGCAGTACATGGGCGCGCGTATCGCCTCTATCTTGCGCAAGGCTGATGAGGCGGGCGCAAAAATTGCTTCCGCACAGGATGCTGCTGCCCTCTTAACTGCCGCCGAAGAATGGGATTTAATCAAAAAACTCGGTGACTATCCCGCAACTATTGCAAAAGCGGCAGAAAATTTGGATGCGAGTGTAGTGGCTGCGTATCTCTACGATGTAGCAAAATTGTTCAGCAAGTTCTACCAGCAGTGCCCCATCCTTGCCGCCGGCGAAGAAAAACTGGTCAGCGCGCGCTTGTTCCTCGCACAATGCACATTGCAAGTTTTGAAAGACGCGATGCAGCTTGTCCTCGTGCCATACTTGGACAGAATGTAGGGTATTCAATAGGATACAGGGGATACAAAAGGAAACATGAGGATTTTTTATATATATCCGTATAATCCTTTTTATCCGTGTGCATCCTTTTGAATTGGAGATTATATGCTCATACAAGTGATTTCAGACATACATGGAAGCGCGGCAGATTTTCAGACGGCACTCGATTCGTTTGCCGCGCGGAAACCTGACTTGCTTTTGCTCTGCGGTGATTTTTTGAACCACGGGCCGCGCAATGATTTACCCGCCGGTTATGATACCAAAAAGACCGCCGCATTGCTGAACGAGTACAAGGACAAAATTATCTGTGTGCGCGGAAACTGCGACAGCGAAGTGGACCAGATGATGCTGAGTTTTCCGTGTCTGAACGCATATACCACGCTTTTCATTCCCTCAGCTCCGGGCGAAAAACTGAACGGACGCATTTTTGTGCATCACGGACATCTCTACGACCGCGCCGCGCTCAAAGGATTGCTTCCCGTCGGAACGCTTGTGGTGAGCGGACACACTCATGTGACAGTGCTGGAAGAAGCTGACGGACTTTTCTATTTGAATCCCGGTTCTATTTCCATCCCCAAATGCGCGGACGGAAAAACGTATGCGTTCATTGAAACTGATTCTCGTGGTATCCGCACGATTTCTTTGTGTTCAATTGACGGCACGGTTCTCCGCTCGGTCTCTCTGTAATTTTGCATTTTCCGTCAATACGAGCAATTATCATTATCTTTTCTTGCCAATTCGCTGTTTATGCTGTATTATGAGTATAAGTGGGAAATTTTTGCACAAAAGGATTTTGCTATGTTTAAAGAGTTTTTGCCGTTTGACACTGTTCGTAATGATGCGATAAAACTGGCATATAAAATCTATAAAGAAGGTTTTATTCCTGACGTTTTGTATTGTTCGCTCAGAGGTGGCGCATATATGGCCAACATGATTAGCGAATATTTCAAACTGGTCTGCAAAGGAAAAAAGCCTGTGCTTTATTCTGCTGTCGTTGCCCGCTCATATACTGATGTGCGCGAGCATTCTTCTATTCATATCGATGGCTGGACGTATTCCCCCGACTACTTGCGCTCTGGCGATAAAATTCTTTTGGTCGATGATATTTATGACAGCGGCAACACCATCAATTTTTTGGTGGAGACGCTTGTTGAAAAAGGTGTGCCCCGCAAAGACATCAAGGTTGCGGTGCATGACTACAAACATGTTACGTATCGTGAGCAGCTTCCCGTATTGCCGGACTACTGGTGCCGCAAATTTGAAATTAACAAACCCGAAGATGACCGCTGGATTCATTACATGAGTCACGAATTAGTTGGACTTTCAAAAGAAGATTTGGAAGCGCATTATTACAAGGATGATCCGGAACTCCGCGATGCGCTTGACCCGTTTTTTTCGTAAGCGTTGAGCAAGGAAGATGCCATGAGGAAAATATACGAATGCATTCTTATCCTGATTCTATTTCTTGTTGCTGACGTAGCGTTTTCTCAGCGTATTATCAGTCCGGTGCCGGGAACATGGTCAAATAAACAAAGCCTGATTCTGAACACCTGCGATGGTAGTGAATGCTTTTATTCGTACTCCGGTACTGACCCTCTCACTTCAGGATTCGCATATGATGGTCCGGTCTTAATTGATGAGACTGGCGATGTGACGGTGCGTGTCGTGAGCGTCAAAGGCGACAAAAAAGAAGAGTTGAGCGTCACCTTTACCGTGCAGGAATCAGAGAATACCTATGCCGCTGACACTGTGGAAAATGCATTTGTCAGCAAAATATGCGAGAATCCGATGATTGTCTATTCGCTGGGTACGGTCATTCAGATTCCCGAAAAATTCCGCTATGCTCTTGGTGATGGCGCAAAGCCGTTCCAGAATGGAAGAGTGCTTTCTCTCGCTCCCGGAAACCGTCTTTCCCGTTATCTTCCTTGTATCGTAACTGACGGCGACTCACGATGGCGTTTTGTCATCTTTGTTTCTGGTGGTGAGGCGGGCGTACTTGCTAAAAAAAATGTGCCGTTTGAAGTGAACGGATGGAATGAATTTGTCTGGAAAGGCGAAAAACTTATTTATTGCATTGATGATGGAATGTGGTCAGCGGACAATAATCCGAAATATCTTGACCGCACGGTGCCTCATGTGGTGCGCTGGCAAAGTGTCGCCTATGAAAAAGGAAATCCTGTGCAGGCATTTTTGTTGCCCGCCATGCCGCGTATAGAGACCCGTTACCTCAAAAAAGACAAGGGGCCGGTCACATTCACCATTTTGGGTGACTCCCGCTACCGTATGGAACTGCTTTCTTCAGATGTGAGCGGTGATGTGCCGGGAAATGTCGGTTTGTTCGCTCAGGCGATGTTTGACACTTTTGATGGAGACGCAATCGGCGGAAAGGCTGTTTTTGCTTTGTATTGTGACGGCGTATATCAGGGTACGCTTTCTGCGGACTATTCTATAGACAATCAGCCGCCGCTTATGCCCGAATTTGTCTCAAATACGAACACCTATTATGCCCGTTCATCGGTGGATGTGCGCATTTTTTCTGAGTCTGGCTCAGAAGTGTATTATGCGGTGAGCAATCCTGTTGAAGTGGATGAGACCAATATGGACGACAATGAAGCCTTGGACGCTATTACGGTCGGAAATTATCACGTGTACGGCGGCATTCCCATCCGCTTAAAATCTGGCTCTGATAAAGCTCAGTTCTACAAAGTGTGCGCATATGCTACTGATGCGGCGGGCAATGTGAGCGCGACTTCGGAATACCGTGTCGTTATTGATGAATTTAATTATTATCTTGACCCTACGGTGAGCGGCCTCGGAGCTGACGGCAGTAAAAATCACCCGTTCAATAGTTTTGCAAAGGCATTGGAAGTCATCAACAAAGGACGTTTCTCCCGTTTTTATGTTTCGGGCACTGTTGATTTGCCGTTAAGCGAGACAGTCATTTCTTCAAACTGTGAATTTATTTCAGTAAAAGACGCGCGTTTTGTGCTTCCTCCGACGGGGTCTGTCACTTTGCAGACGGCAAGTCTTTCGGCAAAAAACTGTGTCTTTGAAAAAGAAGCTGGCGATGAGACGATGCCTTCCAACGGCATGTTCTTCAAGCTGGAAAATGCGGCGGTTTCTTTTGACAGCTGTGAGATTGTCGGCGTTTTCGGACAGAACGGCACGGTGTTTAATGCGTCTTCTTCGGTTCTCGATTTTATCTCCTCTGGAGTTACCGTTCAGAGCGATGCGTATGCCTGCGGTGTCTCTTCAACTGACTCAAAAGTGTCTGGACGAGACAGTTATTTTACTGCAATAGCACAGACAGCGGTGAATTTCAGCGTGCAGGGCGGTCTGTTTGAGTTGCGCTCAAGCGACTGTAAAGTGGTCTCTCATTTGGGACGCATCGCGGAACTTACGCGCACAAATGCCAGAATCACGGGTACAACCTACACGGGCGAATTTGATAACAAGGTAAGCGCAATCCTTCCTATCTGGCAGGACGAAAAAACGCTTATGCTTGAAAACAGCGACAATACGACCGCAGGTTTTAACTGATGCTTGTGCAATGCGGTTTTGATGAGGCGGGCAGGGGACCTCTTGCGGGGCCTGTGACCGCCGGTTGCGTTATCCTTCCGGCTGATTTCCCAATCGAACTCTTAAACGACTCCAAAAAACTCTCTGAAAAAAAACGTGTTGCGGCAGAGGCGGTCATCAAAGAGAAAGCCTTGTGGGGATTAGGCATTGTTGACCACGAGACTATCGACAGAATCAATATTTTGCAGGCGAGTATGCTTGCCATGCGCCGTGCCTACGATATGATGATGCTTGATTTTGAAAAATGGTGCGCTTCTCAGGGCATTTCTCCTGCTGGCGTGCAGATTTCTGCGATTACGGACGGCACTACTTGTCCCGATGTTCCCTGTGAGTGCAGGGCAGAGCCAAAAGCGGACGGCAAATATCCTGTGGTCATGGCGGCAAGTATCATCGCCAAAGTCGCCAGAGACCGCATCATGACCGAGTATGACAAAACATATCCGCAGTACGGTTACGCCAAGCACAAAGGCTATCCCACTAAAGCCCATAGACAAATATGCCGCCAAATAGGACCGAGTCCCATCCAGCGGCTTTCGTTTTCATATTAGTCTCGTTGTTGTGCGAGTCAAAATTCAGCATCGCGCTGGGAGAACCTCCCTGCGGAATCTTGCCCCGACTTCAGAATGGCAAAAATTTACTCTTCAGTTTTTTCCGGCTCTTCGTTCTTTTCGCGCTTGCTTACGATGTGAATCACTTTTCCGGTGCGCTTGATGCCGTCGTTCGGGTTGCGCTCATTGTCGCCCTTTTTGCGGTACACCAGTTTTTTGTCGTCTCCGCCTTTTCCGTATTTGGCTTCTTTTGCGGCTTTTTTCTCAGCGCGGGCCTTAGCTTTTGCTTTGCGGTCTTTTTCGATGAATTTGAGGGAATCTTCCAAGCCGGTAAGGAACTTCTGCATATCCTCTGCAAAGACGGCAATCTGATGACGGTCAAAATCTGCGCCTTCACCTTTTTTGCTTTCTACAACTTGCAAAAATACATCGCCCGTGCGGTTTTCCTTTACGTTAAAGAAATATGAGCGATTATCCAACAAAACCTGAGTGGTATACAGTTCGCCGCGGATTCCCATAGTGATTCCTTCCTTGTGAATGTGAATTGATTTATACGCAGACTGTACCATATTTTGACGTTTTGCGCAATGGTGCAGGACAGAAAAATCCCACTGACCAAAAATATACTTTGTGATATACTCCATCTGGTATGAAAATTCATTTACATCCGGTCATCGCTCTGGTGCTGTGCGCGCTTTTGTGGAGCTTTGGCGGTCTGATGGTAAAGCTCGTGCAGTGGGATGCGGTCGCTATTGCAGGCGTGCGGAGTCTTTTGGGTATGGCCGTTATCTGCATTGTCTTCCGCCGTCTGCCACATTTTTTTGTGCGCGCCTCTGACGGAACGATTGACCGCAGACAGACGATGAACTTGCTTATAGGCGGTGTGTTTTATGCGGCTACCATGCTGATGTTTGTTCCCGCCACAAAATTGACGACGGCCGCAAACGCTATCCTGCTTCAGTATACAAATCCTATCTATATAATTCTCTTTGGTCCAATTTTGCTAAAAGAAAAAAATGACTGGATTGATTACGTGGCGGTAGTGGGCATCATGGCGGGTATGCTTTTGCTTTTGAGCGGCGACTTGGATGTGGCTCATGTTGACCGTCAGAAAATGATTGGAAATCTGCTCGCTCTCGGCTCAGGTGTCGCCTACGGTTTTACCACGATGTTCTTGCGCCGACAAAAAGACGGTCATCCGGCGGACAGCCTTACGCTCGCGCATTTGATTGCCGTCGTGTTTTCGATTCCGTTTGTCATTCGGGCGGGTACACCTGCGGCTGCATCTTGCATCGGGCTTCTGATTCTCGGCGTGTTTCAGATTGGCATTCCGTCTATGCTGCTTGCGCTCGGTATTGCTGGGGTGCCTGCGCTCAGTTCCGTCATCATCACGATGATTGAGCCGATGATGAATCCCGTTTGGGTCGCGCTTTTTGTGGGTGAGGTTCCGTCGCCGCTCGCCATTTGTGGCGGTGTGCTGATTTTGCTCTGCATCGTGCTTCATGTCGTGCTCAAAACAAAGAAAGCTGCCCGCGAGCAAAAGTCATTGGGAAATACAAAGGTTGGAAAATAGTTGTTTTGGCAGAAAAACTGTGATAGAATAAAAGAACATTCGCCAATAGGAGGAAAATTATGGCAAAAAAAGGTAAGGATTACTTTGGGATCTCATGGATTGTGAGTGTTCTTCTCTGTCTCTTTTTGGGACCGCTCATGGGAATTATCGCTCGCTTTTCTGAAGGAAAAATTGTAGCGGGAATTCTGCGCCTGTTCTTTGGCTGGAATATCGTCTGGCTGATTGACTTCCTGTTGATTCTCTTTACAGGTAAAATCCTTAGAGTTGTAAATTTCTAATTGACATGTAAAAGCGAAATCTGAAGCTTTTGAAGTTCTCGGATTTCGCTTTCTTATTTTAAAAACTGCATTGTTTTCACCTTGACCAAAATCCTTCAATAGTTTAAGATTGTTTTCTAGTCTACACTAGTAGAACTATGCTTATTTGCACATTTTAGGACTTGAAATGAGTCCTATGGAGGAATATCGTGGTCAAAATCAGACTCAAGAAGTTCGGTACCAAGAAGCGTCCCTTCTATCGTATCGTTGTTCAGGATGTCCGCAAGCCGCGCGATGGCACGACTATCGAAGAAATTGGAACATACGCTCCTATTTCTGAGGAAGGACAGCAGGTTTCTTTTAACGAGGAACGCGCAAAGTATTGGATTGGTGTTGGCGCTCAGCCGACCGATACCGTCAAAAAGCTT
>JAFSTK010000186.1 GCA_017450535.1 Treponema sp. | reverse complement strand
TGGCGTTCTGAAAAATCTGCCTGGATGTCCGTAAAATCGCGCACTTCCCACACTTTGTCGCTCGGTTTCGGTTCGGGCTGAACGAAAATGTTTCCCGTCATCTCATTTTTTGCGGGACGGCGGTAGAATGAGTCCAAAATGACATTGTTTGTGTCGCAGAGAAAAATATTTGCCGCACCGCTCCAGAGACGGATGTACAGCGTGTAGTCGGTAATGTCTTCATTTTCTTCTGTCTTGCGTTTTTTTGCCAGCTGCTCTTGTGCGGCGGGCATTACCTGAATGGGCGCATCCTTGTGAAGCGTAAGTCGCACGATGCGTTCCAGACCAATTTGCTCACAGCTGGTGATTCGCGCGCCCTTGATGCGTGAACGGAGCATTTCCATAAAGCGCAGAGGTTTTTCATTTTTTGGGATTTTTCTGCGCACTTCATGCAGACGGCACGCGCTTGCGGCAAGACTGATGAACACCGTTTTAGGAGAGGCAGGCTTATATGTGTAGAACGCAATGCTGTCAAACGAAGGCTGCACGATGTCCTGCACAAATGCGCCCGTTATGTCTAGTTCAGAGAGAATGACGTTTATTTCGTTACAGTTGAGTGACATGAAATCAGTATATCATAAAAAATTTATTTTTATTAGAGTTTTTGCAAACCTCATCGTATAATTATGTAGAAGGCACAGTCATGACAAATAATGAACTGAAAAAAGCATTAGAATCTACAGGGATGAAAGCCGCTGACGTTGAAAAGGCTTGCGATTGTTGCAGGATAGAAAAACTGACAAAAATTGTGGAAAAGGCTTCTTCTCCAGACGAGGCATTTAAAGCTTGAAAGAAAGAATATCCTGAAATGGATTTGAAATCTGCATATTCAGACTACGATTTTTACACAAAGCAGGTTGAGGCTGCGGAAAAGCAGGCTAAGAATAAGTCTGCAGATTCACAGCAAAACGGCAAGGCTCTTGAATTGACCGATGCCGAGCTGGAAATGGTTGCTGGCGGTGCAGGAAACTGGCTCGAAAAGAACTGGAAGACTATTGTTATTGTTGCGGCTATTGCTGCGGCAATGTTTAGTTTTGCTACTACAGAGTAGGCGTATCAGTTTTACTGAAGGATTTCATGCTCGTTGCACGAAATCTAATACGAAGCTATAAGGAGAATGCTATGACATACGACGAAGTAAAAACAAGCCTGAAAAAAATGGGCTAAAAGATACAGAAATAAATAAAACCATGCAGCTCATTGATGCTGAAAAATTGACCGATGCAGTGGAAAAGTCAAAGAGTCCAAAGGAAGCGTTTGCGGCAATAAGTAAGGTATGCCCTTCCGTTGACGCAAAAGGTCTCGAAAAAGTGTACGAGTTCTATGCAGTTCAATTTGTGGCAAGCTATGAAGAGGCGAATGGAAAAACGAAAAATGCATCTAGTAAGGTCATGAAACTCACTGAAGGTGAATTGGAGCAAGTGGCAGGCGGTGCCGGAAGTGTGGGCGACTGGTTAGGCAAAAACTGGAAGAGCCTGCTTGTTGGAGTTGCCATTTTTGCAGTTGCGGCGGTAGGTTGTGCTATAGCTGGCGGAGTTATCGGTACGGCTTCAACGTTTACCCTTGCGCAGGGAGTCGGTCAAGCTATCCAGACTGCTTGGCTTAGTGCTGAAAGTATACTTATGGGCTGTACATCTATGGCTGCGCCTGGTATAGGTCTTCTGGCTGGTGCGGTTACTGGCATGGCAGCTGGTGGCGCAATTATTGGCAGCGGTGCTGCTGTGGTGGGTGCATTTGCAGGCGGTACTATTGCCGCATTGACACATACTGGTGCAGCGGTTGCGTCAACGCAAGTTGGATTCGGTTTTGTCGGATTTGGAGCCATTGTTGCAAAGGGTGCTATATTAGGCGGTGCAGCTGGTGTTGCGCTTGGTGGTGGCGTTGCTGGTGCTGGTCTTGCCAGTAGCTTGGCTGCCCCGGCAGAGTCGTAAAAAGCAAGCGTGAAAAGCGCATAAAATAATCCCCACTCAATTTTGAGCGGGGATTATTTTTTACACATAAGTTATTCAAAAAGCAAATATTATTTCTTCGGGAATTTTGCTTCAAATTCTGCAAGCACTTTTTCTGGTGCGGGGCGAGCGTCCACGTCTACCAGATTACCCTTGTTTTTGTAGAAGTCAATCAGCGGGGCAGTGGACTCGCGGTACACGACCAGACGATGCTGAATTGATTCAGTTTTGTCGTCGTCACGTGTGTAGAGTTCGCCACCACATTTGTCACATTTGCCTGCGACTTTCGGCGGATTAAACTTTACGTGGAACATCTGACCACAGTCTTTGCAGCAGACACGTCCACCAAGACGCTCAACCACAGCTTCGTCAGCAATGTCAAAGTTCACCGCAGCGTCAATCTTTGCGAATGTCTCCAATGCCTCTGCCTGAGGAATCGTGCGCGGAAAGCCGTCCAAAATGTAGCCGTTCTTTGTGTCAGGTTGTGAGAGACGGTCTTTTACCAAACCAATTGTAATCTCATCGCTTACCAGTCCGCCCGCATCAATAATCGCCTTTGCCTTTTTTCCCAGCTCAGTCTGATTTTTGATGTTCTCACGGAAAATATCACCAGTAGAAATGTGCGGAATATTGTACGCCTTTGCCGCTTCCTTAGCCAACGTTCCTTTTCCCGCTCCCGGTGGTCCTAAAAAAATAAAATTCATGTCGTTACCTCGTTTTGATTTTGTCGCATGTCGCGAACTGTGTTTCTATTATAGTGTAAATATGGGTCGGGTGTAAATCATCTGGGCGGTCCGGCTTGCGCCGTCGTGCTTTCCGCCCTTCGCTCGCGCTCATAGCCTTCGGCTACTTCGGGGCTCCAATCCCTACCGCATATGAGCGCACATGGAAGTGCGCTGAAAAGCAAAGACAGAAACGCTACTAATCAGCTTTGCATCTCCACCGTGATGAACGCAATTTCTGTCTGCCAGTTGAAAAGCGTTTTGGACGCGGCGGCGGTGAGCAGGGAGGCGAGTTGGGAAAGCGTTTCGTTGCCAATTGCTGCCGCCATTTTTTCGCCGTATGCGCTTGTCTCGGTGTCAAACCAGCGGGCAATTTCTTGCGGTGTGATGCGGCGTTTTTCTTCAGCGTTTGGGATGCGGCGGTGATGTGCAGACCCGCTTTGTGGCAGGCTTCTTCTATTGTCTGGACATCCCAGTTAAAGAGCGTGTTTTCTTTGTCACCAAAAAATGCTTGTTCGGCTTCCGCC
>JAFSTK010000185.1 GCA_017450535.1 Treponema sp. | reverse complement strand
GGAAATGATTGTGGCCGGCATCAAGAACAATATCTCTGATGAGGTGGAAATACTGGGTGAACAGCGTATTGGTGAACTTATCTTGGCGCAAAAAATTACAAACAAGTTGGTTTTTGAGCACAATTTACGCATTGATGAACTATGGGTCTTTGTACGTGATAAGGTGATTACACTGCATGGAATGACAGCATTTCACGCTACAGTTGAGCGCGCCATCACGATTATCAACAGTGAATGGAGCGGTTACGAAGTGCGCGATGACGTTAAATGCGTGCAAGACAGCGTTTCCTCTAAAGTCTAGCGCGCATAATACAAAATAACGAAGAAGAGCTGCACATGAAATGTTCAGTTTTTCTTCACTCCTTGTCAGCCCCTGTAGCGCGTCGCGTTGCAGGGGTTTTATTTTCCTAAATTTCAGTGTATACTATCTTTATGAAAAGACTCAGTTTTCTCAGAAGTATTACATTTAATATGCCTGCGTATGTCATTCTTTTCTGTGCGCTCGTTGCTTTTGCCATTTGTTACATCGGTTATACCGAATTTGAAAATCTTTCCGATACAGAATACACCAAATTCTCAAATCAGTTTGCATATACCGCTCTTTCGTATATTGATGCCGACAAGCTTGTTGACTATGCCCGTACACGCCAGGCTGATGAAGAATGGAAAGCCGTGAACGAAAGATTGCGTTATCTTACAGACATTGGCTATCTGGCAGAAATTGCGGTCGTCATTCCAGACCCAGATAACTATAATTCCTACACTTATGTTTTTGATACTATAAATACCACAATTTCTACTATGGCAAGTCCCCATCCGCTGGGAGCAACCAATACAGAAAGCAACAGCGGAGATAATACTATCCATGACAAACTGATGCTGGTCATCGGATTGGGCATCAATCATTCTGAATTTATTGAAGACGAATATTTTGGCGCATATATTATGAGCGGCATTCCCATCACAAATTCTCAGGGAGAAAATGTTGCCGCCGTGCTGGTCAAAAAACCGATGAACGAGCAGATGTTTTTGCGTCAGCGGTATTTGCGTTCCACAATTATCGCTTCCATTGTCATAACACTGTTCATTGTGGTGCTGTATATTTTTATGGTCATCTTTAAGATTCTCCGTCCTTTGCGTTTTATCACATTTGAGACTTCTCATTTTGCGGAGCATGGCGGCACCCTTTCTGGCGTACTCAAAAAAGTGCACAACAAAGATGAATTTGGCATTTTGGCTCATTCAATTGAAAAAATGAGCGAGGACATGACCAAATACATCAGCGCAATTACGTCTATGGCGGCAGAAAAAGAACGCATCAGTACGGAACTCAATGTCGCAACTGAAATTCAGGCGAATATGCTTCCTACAGATTATCCGGCATTCCCTGACCGCAATGATTTTGACCTTTTTGCAAGCATGACCCCGGCAAAAGAAGTGGGTGGCGACTTATATAATTATCTTCTGCTTGATGACGACCATCTTTTGCTGACAGTGGGCGATGTTTCTGGTAAAGGTGTGCCAGCCGCGCTTTTTATGGTCATCACCAAAACACTGCTTACTTCTCATGCGGTGCAGCATCTTTCTCCCTCAGAAATACTGGAGACGACAAACAATCAGTTGTGCGAAAACAATACATCTTCTATGTTTGTCACTTGCTGGTTGGGCATTCTTACGCTGAGCACCGGTGAACTTCGCTTTGTGAACGCAGCCCATCCCCATGCCATAATCTACAGCGACGGCGAATTTAAGTATCTGGAGACAAAGGCAAATCTCATGCTTGGTGGCATGGAAGGAACGGTTTATGATGAGCATATCGTTACGCTTAAACATGGCGACAGGCTGCTGATTTATACTGACGGTGTTACTGAAGCAACTGATGAAAACAACGTCTTGTTTGCGGAAGAGCGTTTGTTGGAAAGTGCAAAGAAAACACTTGCACTGAACGCAAAAGACACTGTAAAATCAATAACAGAGGACATCAATGAATTCATAGGTAAAGCCGATCAATTTGATGACCTGACAATGTTGGATTTTATTTATAACTGATGGAGATAGTATGGCAGAGTTACGTATTTCGGCAGCAGATGAAAGTCTTGATGCAGTAAATCAGTTTATTCATACACAGTTGGAAGGTGTTGACTATCCGGCATCATTTGACTTTCAGCTTGATTTAGCAGTGGAAGAAATTTTTGTGAACATCGCTCATTATGCATATGCGCCAAAGACAGGCGATGCCGAAATTACATGTGTTGTGGAAAAAAACGAAAAAGGTCAGTCTGTGCTCACAATTATTTTTAAAGACAGAGGCGTGCCTTTTAATCCGCTTGCCCGTCCTGACCCCGATCCCGCGACTCCGCTTGAAGAGCGTGGTATTGGTGGCTGGGGAATTTTTCTTACAAAAAAATATATGGATTCCGTTACTTATGCTTACGAGGACGGAAAAAATATGCTGACGCTTACAAAAACTATCGGCTGATTTAGTGTGTAATTGTCAGTAACGAAGACATTCCTGTCGCATCAAACACCTGCATACAGAAATTGCTTGGCTTTTTGATAGAAAAGCGTTTGGTTTTTCCTGCCAATTTTTGTGTTGACAGAATAACGCGCAAACCAGCGGAAGACATATATTCAACAGCAGACAAATCAAGCACTAATTCGAGGACACCAGGCAACACTTCTTTTATTTTTTTTTCAACTAATGGAGATGTAGTGGTGTCCATTCTGCCAACGATGGCCAAAGTCATTGTCATACCATCTTGATTTTCATTGATTGTCATGTTACGGCTCCCCTAAATACAACGCAAAATAATATATTATATTTTCTTCACTTTTTATTCTATTGTCAATAACTTCTTCTCCATGGTATACTATTTTATATGAAGGTTTGTTTAAATTGTGGTAGTCCTCTCTCTCCGACAGATACCGTTTGCCCGGTTTGTAAAAAACTGCTTATTGGCACAACAAAATGTCTAAAGTGCAACATTCAGTTTGCAGGGGACTTTAAGTATTGTCCTAAATGTGGCTCACCTTGCCAGTTGACACCTGCTGTTGCGACTGTTGTTAAATATGATCCCCCGGCATTTGAAATGGTTTCTGTACAGGGCGGAGAATTCGTGATGGGCAATGAATTTACCGGCGCACACAAAGTGTTGCTTGATGACTTCTACATGGCGAATATTCCCGTTACGCAGGCTTTGTACAAGCAAGTTATGAAGCATTCACCCGCAAAAATTAAAGGCGAAAACAAGCCCGTAGAATGTGTTACTTGGTTTGATGCGATTATCTTTTGCAATCGTTTTAGCCTGCTTGAAGGAAAAGATCCATGTTACAAAGCTGGCTCCATTGTTGAGCTTGATAAAATCTCTCTTGATAATGTCGCATGGTCAAAATTTAATTGTAATTTTAATGCAAACGGTTACCGGCTTCCTACTGAAGCAGAATGGGAATACGCCGCCAGAGGTGGTATCCGTCAGAATGATTTCCGCTATGCTGGTGGAAAAGATATAAATGAAGTCGCATGGTACGGCGAAAACAGTGAGATTTCTACCCATGATGTGGGCATGAAAAAGCCGAATTCATTGGGGCTGTTTGACATGAGTGGTAATGTTGAAGAATGGTGTTGGGATATTTTTGAGACTTACCGTATCGCTGAGCAGAAAAATCCGAAAGGCGCGGAAACAGGAAATATGCGTGTAAAGCGTGGTGGAAGCTGGCTTGATGATGCGGCACAATGCGGTGTGTTCTTCCGTGGTTCCAGCCCAGCTTTGGCAAAGGGCAGCAATTTGGGATTCCGCGTCTGTAGCAGTGTCCGCAAAAAGAACTAATTTTAACTCTGAAAAAAATTAAGGCTGTCACAAGGAACATTTCCTTGCGGCAGCCTTTTTACGTTGTGCCTTTTAGCTTATGCCTGCAATGCAGTTACTGCTACGGTGTCAACGATTTCGTCTACGTTACAGCCACGGCTCAAGTCGTTCAGCGGTTTTGCAAAACCCTGACAAATCGGGCCGATTGCCTTCCAGCCACCCATACGTGCCGCAATCTTGTAGCCGATGTTACCCGCATTGATGTTGGGGAAGATAAAGGTGTTCGCGTGACCAGCGACTTTGCTTCCCGGTGCTTTGAGTTCGCCAACTTCGGGAGCGATAGCGGCGTCAAACTGGAATTCGCCGTCCAAAGCCAAATCCGGAGCTTTTTCGTGTGCGATGTTTGTCGCATGCACTACTTTTTCTACCGTGTTGCCATCTTTGGGGTCTGCGCCAGAACCTTTGGTTGAGAATGAGAGCATTGCGACTTTTGGCTCAATGCCGCCGATTTTCTTTGCGGTAGCCGCTGAAGCGATAGCGATGTCTGCCAACTGGTTTTCATCCGGGTTGATGTTGATTGCGCAGTCGCCAAATACAGCGATGCCGTCAGGAAGATATTTGTTCGCGCCTTCTGCTGTTACCATGATAAAGCATGAAGAAACGGTGCTGCAGCCAGGAGCAGTCTTGATAACCTGCAAGCCAGGGCGCAAGGTGTTTGCTGTTGAGTGGCATGCGCCAGAAACGAAACCGTCTGCATCGCCAGCTTTCAGAATAAGTGCGCCGTACATGGTGTAGTCTTTGAGAGCGGCAGCTTTTGCAGCGGCAACATCAGCATATTCGGGGAGACCTGTCTTTTTGTTCAGTTTGCCTTCGCGAGCCTTGTACAGGATTTCTGCATATTTATCTGCATTTGCGTCTTTTGTGGGATCAACGATATCCACGCCGCTCATATCAAAGCCGAATTTCTTGATGTCAGCTTCATTGCCGAGCAGGGTAATTTTTGCGATGCCCTCTTTTACGATGAGAGAAGCGGCTTCTACAACACGCTTGTCCTCGCCTTCACACAGAACAATTCTTTTGCCAGCGGCTTTTGCCTTGGCACGAAGTTCTTTTACAAAGTCCATAACCTAACCTCTATAAATATATAAATTTTCTGTCGGGAAAAATCTCGGCAGTTAAATCCCATTGAAAACAGGATGTTTTTTTAATAACCGTCGCTCATAGCACGGTTCAAGTCACGCTGATACAATTCAGCATATACCATGCTGCGCTTTTTGAGCTCTTCTTTTTTGTCCGGTGGGAATGGAATAAAACGCCAGAAAATAGCGCGCAGCTTTTTGTCCATCACTTGCGTACCATTGGCTTCTTTTGTCATCCACAGGACATAGTCAGAAATAAAATATGCTTTTAAGTCGCCTTTGAGCTTTTGGTCTTCAATCCACTGATAATACTGACCTGTCAGACCTTCTTCCATCCAGTAGTATGAAGCCTTTTCTTTTGCTACCTGCCAACGCAAATCTGCCACTGCCATGAGCAAGGCAATTTTGAGGTCGCGCGGGTACATGGGAATGACAATTCTACCACGGCTGGTAATACGGTTGTAGCGGTCAAATGGTTCCCAACAAATACCAAAGTCGCCATAGGTGGGCACCAGAATAACATATGGAACAATGCGGTTGTTATTCTGACGATGAACACGTACATATGCACCGGGGTCAAGAGATTCAATCCATGCCATCGTGTTGATGACATTTTCGCGGAAGCCTGTGCCTTGCGGAGTTCCATGGTAAAATTCACGTGTAAAAATGGGGAACTGATTTCCTTGTCTTCCAACCGTCATCTTTGCCATCTGACGCACGGTATTCATTTCGGTCATCAGCTCGCTGTGGCTCACTTCAATATCTTCGGGCACATCAGTCATTTTAGCGGCAAGAGAACTTTCAATTGAGCGGGCCTCTTCCACTTCTTTCAGACAATTGGACAATTCACGGTCATTTTTTTGCAACGCGCGCAATTTATCCTGAATATCTGCGAACATCTTTTTTTGACCTTCGCTATACGGCATTCTGTGTGGATCCATACCCATGCAGATTGGATGTTCGCACAACGCATCGATTCGGTTGCGCAACTCAATTTCCAGCATGTTGCGTTCACTTTCTTTTGCGTTCAGCAAGTTTTCTGCGTTCTGCAGTTTGCCGTCATTTTTACCTTTCAGTTGGCGCAAATGCTGTTGGTCTGCGCTGCCATTATTATTTGTCGTTTTTTTAGGGCGGCTTTCATCAGTAGCAGAAAGAGAGATATGACCGGTACCGATTTCCTTAAACCATTCATCAAGATAATAAACAGGCTCGTTTGTTTCGTTCTTTAAAAATGCAGTGGAAAATATGTGTTTTTGCTCTGGTGTGAACAACGAAGGCAACACAACACCGTAACGGAGCAATAGTTTTTTTGGCATGGGAGTGTTTGGATTTGTCATTTTGGGGGCAATCGTGCGAATTAATTCCCAATATGCCGTTACCAATTGCTGACGGTACACTGTGCGGTCTTTTGGATCCTGACAGACCAAATATTTAGAAAGAATCTGATGCACACGCTGAGACGCTTCGCCTTCGCCTGTAAGCGCAGTTTTGTAATAAGTCTTGTCGTCAAAAAAATGATGTGGCTCGTCTCCAAAAGTTTTTTCGATAGTGGTAAAATGAGTGAGGCTTAAATCTACTTGCGGAACCGATGATTTTTCATCAAGGTTTCCACGCTCTGAAGGCAACAAATCAGACGCAGGCATTTTAAATGATGTGCCCGTAATATCTTCCACATTAAAATCGTCAAAATCAGCGGATGGTTTCGTAGGTGCCGATGCCGCCGCTTCTGCAAGGAGAGCTGCAATAGTTGGGTCTAATTCTGTATCACTCATTCAAAACTCCAGAGAAATTTATGAGACTTAGAAATAGTATAACATAGTTTTCAATATTATTGAAGATACAAATGCAAAAGGATTAAAAAGGAAATAATTTCAGCCCGTAAAAACTTGATGAAAACAGCATTTTGCGAGGTAATCACACAAAACTTTCTTTTTTTTCTCAAATACCCTTGCCAGTTTGTTTTCTTAAATGGTATAATAGTTGTACATAATTAATTCGCTCTGCATATTAAACAGAGCACATGGAGGATTAAACTATGAAAATAGCAAAGAAGGCACTTCTGGGTGCAGCAGTTTTGGCGTTGGTGTTCGGCTTCGCTTCATGTAAAAATGACGATGACGAAAACAATATGATTCAGGGTAGTAACAAGAATTACTCTATCAATTATGAGAATACAACCAGCGAGGAAACAAATCGTGGTTATAACGCAACGACTTTCAAGCATCGTGGTGAGTTGGTGCGTTTTACGTTTAACAACTCCGCTAAAGATGGTGGCGTTCTTGGGTTTATCTGGGATTTGGAAAAGACTGAGGCAAAACTTGAAACTGG
>JAFSTK010000184.1 GCA_017450535.1 Treponema sp. | reverse complement strand
GTAACGTTCTTTTTCCGCCCGCTGGAAAAATAGACAGTGAAATATAAGGAAAATTCCTTTTCTCCCATTGACTAAGAGACGGAATTTTTGATAACATACCATACTATATCATAGTCTGCGGAGAACCCGTTACCCTTCGCGACAATTTTTAGAGGTTATAAAATGTACGCACTTTTCGAATATAAGGGCAAGCAGTACAAGGCTGAAAAAGACGCACTGATTCAGGTTGACAAAATCGATGCTGAAAAAGGCGCAAAGATTGACATTGATTCTGTTCTTTTGGTGAGCGACGGCGACAAAGTGAGCGTGGGCGCACCGTATGTACAGGGCGCAAAGATTGAAGTGGAAGTTGAAGATTCACTCCGCGACAAGAAAGTGCTCGTTTTCAAGTACAAGAGCAAGAAAGACTATCATCGCCTCATTGGTCATCGTCAGGAATACACCAATGTGCGCGTAAAGAACATTGTTGTTGCATAAGTGACAACGGTGACGCTTGTTTGTGGCGTAAACGGCGCGTTGCGGTCTTGTGAGGCTTGCGGACACGCTGAATATGCCGCAAAAGGGTACGATATCGTGTGTGCCGCCGTAACGATTTTAATGCGGACGGCGATGCAAACCCTTTCAGAGACAGACGGCATCGTATTTCATGCGGATGCGACCCAGCGGGGTAATCTTTCGTTTGAGGTTGCGCAGGCTGCCGAAGAAAAAACTGAGCGGCTTATCTGCATGGCGGATTTTTTGGAGCATGGTTTTCGCTCCTTGCAATCCGAATACCCGCAGTTCGTGAAACTGCAAAAACAAATTAAGGAATGAGAGCCGCAGTTGCGGCAGAGCGGAGGCAAATATGGGACGCAGTAAAGGTGGTAGCGGCGCAAAAAACGGACGCGATTCTAACCCGAAACACTTGGGTGTGAAAAGATACAGCGGCGAAGTTGTAACAGCCGGTTCAATCATCATCAAGCAGCGTGGCACTAAGGTTCATCCTGGTGACAACGTAAAGCGTGCTGGCGATGACAGCCTGTTTGCATTGGTAGACGGCAAAGTCATGTTCGGCGAGCGCAAGAACAGAAAGATTGTGTCTGTCGTAAAGGCATAAGTTCTTATCAGATGATGTACATACCCGAGTTCACTCGCTGAATTCGGGTATTTTTTTAGACGGTCACGCAGATTTGGGTGACAATAGAGGCGGAAGACATGAATTTGTTTGCGGATGAGGCGATAATTGAAGTGCAGTCGGGCAAAGGCGGCAACGGCTGCATTGCGTTCCGACGAGAAAAATATGTTCCCATGGGCGGACCCAACGGCGGCGACGGCGGAAAGGGCGGTGATGTCATTTTCTGTGTGCGCCGCAATGTAAAGACGCTTGCCAATATCCGCTACAAGAGATTCTTCCGTGCGAAGAACGGTGGCGACGGTCAGGGATGGAACAGATATGGTCGTGACGGCGAGGACGTGACGATTGCGGTGCCGCCGGGAACAACCATCCGTGATGCGGAGACCAATGAGCTTATCCACGATTTTGCGACAGACAGCGAGGACGCGCAGTTTACGTTCTTGGTCGGCGGAAAAGGCGGTTGGGGTAACGTGCATTTTAAGTCGTCTACGAATCAGGCGCCCCGTCGTGCGAATGCCGGTCAGGAAGGCGAATACAGAAAACTCCGTCTTGAGCTTTCAATTATGGCGGATATCGGTTTGGTGGGCTTTCCTAACGCAGGTAAATCTTCCCTTTTGGACGCTTTTACCAACGCACGCCCAAAAATCGCGCCGTATCCGTTTACCACAAAGATTCCGAACCTTGGTGTGCTCCGTGCCGATGAGGAGACTGACGTAATTATCGCCGATATTCCTGGCATTATCGAAGGAGCGAGCGAAGGCGCAGGCTTGGGCATTCAGTTCTTAAAGCACATTTCGCGCACAGCGGGCCTCATTTTTATGATTGACGTAAGTGACGACGCTTGTTTTGGCGCATTTAAAACTTTGCGCGGCGAACTGGAAGACTATTCAAAAGATTTGATATCTAAGCCGCATATCGTTCTTTGCAATAAAATTGACGAGGAGGGGGCGGCCGAACGCGCTGAAAAAGTACGTGAGGAAGTAAAAGCCCTTGAGCCAGAGACGCAGGTGTTCAACGTGTCGGTCATCTTGCATGAGGGACTGAACGACGTTCGCCTTGCAATTCTTCAGATTATGCGCGCGCTGGAGCGGTCTGGCGCAGATACGGCAGTTTCTGGTAAAACAGAAAAAAGCGGCTTTTTGAAATCCCGCTCAGTTGATGATACAATGGAAGTGCAGTTTCCGGGACAAGAGCAGTGAAAATCGCAATTTTGGGCGGAAGTTTTAATCCGCCGCATATCGGACATCTTATTTTGGCAGACACGGTTTGCACGCAGCTGGGCTACGACAAAGTGCTGTTCGTGCCCGTATACAATCCGCCGCACAAAGAGCTGCGTCATGCGGCTTCTCCGGCGCACCGCCTTGCAATGGTGGGCGCAATGGCTGCGGAAGACAGTCGTTTTGCGGCAGAGTCATGCGAAATCGACCGCGCGGGCGTGTCCTACACCTACGACACCGTGTGCTATCTTGAAGAAAAATACAAAGATGTGCTCACGGACAAAATCGGTGTGATTATGGGGCAGGATTTGGCGCAGGATTTTGGCAAATGGGAGAATGCGGAAAAACTCGCCCAAAAAGCCCGGCTGATTCTTGCCCTGCGCCCAACGGAAATCCGCAACAAAGCGTTCGAGAACAAGGCCAAAGGCGCGTACTCACACCATGAGAGCGAATACAGCATTGATAATTATCCGCATGTGATGCTCACCAATCCGGAGGTGGCGATTTCTTCTACGGACATTCGGGCACGCGTGGTGCACGGAGATGCGTGGCAATATTTGGTGAGCCGTGGCGTATACAACTATATCCGGGAGCAAAAATTGTACGGCTACGGACTGTTTGACCGCGTTCAAGCCTATGCGAAAGAGCATTTGAGTGTCGCCCGCTACGAACATTCTGTGCGCGTTGGCGAGACGGCGGAAAAAATGTGCGCGCTTTATGGCGAAGACCCGTTCAAAGGAAAACTCGCTGGCGTGGCCCACGATATTTGTAAAGAAATCACGGGAGAAGACATGCTTTCTCTCGCCGAGCAGGACGGAAAACCGATTACAGAATTGGAGAAGGGGAAACTTTCTCTGCTTCACGGTCGTGCGGCGGCAATCAAACTCCGCAAAGATTTTGACATAACTGACGAGGATGTGCTTGAGGCGGTGGCATGCCATACTTTTGGCGGCGAAAATTTATGCAATCTCGCAAAAATTGTGTTTGTGGCGGACAAAATTGAGCCGTCCCGCCCGCAGTCAACCGACGAGTACCGCGCGAATTTGTTTTCTATGTCGCTCAATGCGATGACGCTTTCTGTCGTGCAGGAAAACATCGATTATCTGAACAAAAAAGGCAAGGCTGTTGCCGACGTTTCGCTTCGTTTCTGTGATGAGCTAAAAAAATCGGCGGCTAAAGACGCAGAGGGGGAGACGCAATGAGATTACGAAAAACGACGGGGCATAAGGGAGCCATCTTTTTGTTTCTCATTCTGGTGATTATAGTGAGCGCGACGGTGTTTATCGCCCTGTCGCTTAAAACCAATGCCGTGGACGAGAACCTAAAAAATGACCAGGTTATCAAGACGCTGTTTGTCATGGAAGACCGCAATCAGGTGCTTTTTACCGATGTTTTCATCTATTATCCCGTGTCTCAGCGTGGTGCATTGATAAATATTTTGGGCAATACGGGCGCAATTTTCCAGAGTATCGGACGTGTTGACCGAATTGACGCGATTTATACGGAGCGTGGAATCAGTACGTACAAGGCGGAAATCGAAAAGCTGATTGATATGCCCATTCCGTTCTACATCGTGATGAATTTGGATAAATTTGACGAGTTGACCGATTTGCTCGGCGGCATGAAAGTTTTTGTCCCCTCTCCCGTGGACGTAAAGACGAGCGAGGATGAGAGATGGCTGCTTCCCAGTGGCGTGGTCACATTGGACGGCGATAAAATCAAGACGTATCTGACTTACCGTGAACCGGATGAGACAGCCGATGCGCTGGAGGACCGCCGCCAGAACGTGATGATTGCATTGCTTGCGGCGTTCAAACAAAACTCGCAGACCATGTTGCAGAAGGACAATTTTGAGACTTATGCGCGGCGTTTGGAGTCGAACATCAGCGGCGATAATTTACGTCGTCTGCTCAGCGAGATTTCTGAGGTCGATGCGGACAAATTGGTTCCCCGTGCGCATGAAATTACTGGCTCAAAGCGTTTTGTGGACGGCAAGGAATTGTTGTTCCCGTATTATGACGGTCAGTTGATAAAAGATGTCGCGCGTCAGGCGACTAACGCTTTGATTTCCTTGGATGAGACGGGCACTAACCGAATCTACGTGCTTGAAATACAGAACGGCACGAGCGTTCAGGGCTTGGCAAGAAACACGTCCGCATTGTTGCAGAGCGCGGGATATGATGTGCTCAGCACGTTGAATGCGGATAAAAATGACTATGAGAAAACCGTGATTATCAATCACATTGGAAACGCTGAGGTGGCGAAAAGCCTCGGTGATTTTATACACTGCGAGAATATTTTGGAAGAAGAGATTCAGTCTGAAGCGGCAGGACTGGATTCTAGTTCAAACGTGGACTTTACGTTTATTCTCGGAAAAGACTTTGACGGACGATACGTTCGCTAGGAGAAAAACATGGCAAAATCAATACAAGAACAGGCGTTGGAAATCGCGCAGCTTTTGGAGGACGGAAAGGCAGAGAATGTCACCGTCATCGATGTGTCTGAGCTGAACAGCTGGACTGATTTCTTTGTTATCGCAACTATTCGCAGTTCCATGCAGATTCAAGGTTTGCAGAAGCAGGTGAAAGATTACGTGAAAGAAAACGACATGCAGATTCATTTGACCAACCGCAAGCAGCCGGACGGCGACGAATGGAATCTGATTGACATTGGGCCTGTTGTGGTGCATTTGATGTCGCAGGAAGCACGCGATTTTTATGAGCTGGAAAAACTGTGGCACGCAGGAAAGGTGCTGAGGTAAAAAAAATGGGGCGTTCATGCCCCGTTTTTTTTGTGCATTAGCGCGGATTAAAACCGACAGTCTGGATTATTAGAATTCTTCGTCGGAATCGTCTTCAAAGTCCTCGTCAACTTCATCGTTGAATCCGTCCTCTGAATCGCTGTAATTCTCGAAGTCGTCTTCAAAGTCTTCGTCAAATTCATCGTCGTACAACGTCTCGTCGTCAAAATCGTCGTAATCGCTGTACTCATTTTCTTCGTATAAGTCATCCTCTTTCTCAGAATCGGAAATGTCGTCGTCATATTCGTCATCATAAGAAAAGCTCATTGCGGCAGCGGACATAAAAATTGATGAATCATCAGAAATGCGGTTCATATAACCTCTCGTGTATATAAAGCGTATATTTAAACTTTAGATGACAATAGCCCTTTTAGTCAATGGAATTTAACGAATTTAACGGAATTTTTATGAAAATTTCGCATTGTACAAAACGGAGAAATATCCTACAATAAAAATACTTTGGAAGACTGTTATAAAATTTTAGGCGTGCGGCCAAACGCTACCGTTGCGGAAATCCGTCGTGCTTATCGTGAAAAAGCAAAGTTGTTGCATCCTGACGCATCGGGAAAGATGGAGACTACCAAACAATTTCAGCGTCTGGTAAAGGCGTATGAAACGCTTTCTGATGCAAAACAGCGTTCGCTTTTTGACGAGGCGTTTTTTATGCGTCACCATGCAAAAGCGTTCCGGTCTACCAATTCTTTTGACTATCGCACTTGGCTTCTTGCGCGAACTGATGAAGAAAGCCGTTCCAAACTCATTTTTTTTGACTTGATGCACGGTCACGAAGACGACGCGGTGGCAGAGTTTAAGCGGATGAGCATGAATCACGCTGGCTTCCGCCTTGCCAAATGGTTTACCCGCGAAGATTTTATGGACTACGGCTTTATTCTTGCCGAAGAGTTGATTTTGCGCGACGAGTATTACGATGCCTTTGTGCTTTTGGAGCAGATTATCCGCATGGAGCGCACATACGAATACTTCCGCCTTTTCTTCCCCGAAGTGATGGACTTGGCGCGCACAGTCTTGAAGTATCGCATTGACGGCAAAATCAACGACGAGCTTGCGTTGGACACTTGGGAGCGCGCTCTTGAACTGGGGTTTGGAAACAAAGACGACGCGTATTTTTTGCGAAAAATGGCGGGCGCATATCGTCGGGTTGGGGACGAGCACACTGCGCGCATTTGTGACGAGGAAGCTGCGCGGCTTGCAGGATAAAAATGGAAACAGTTAGGAGTAATATATGATTCGATTGAAGAATGAGAAAGAAATTGATGGCATCAGAAAATCTTGTCATGCGCTTGCGGATTTGTTCCGTGAGGTGATTCCTAAGGTTGAGCCGGGAATGAGCACTAAGGATATTGACGACTTGGTGGTGAAATTTATCAAAAAAATCGGCGGAAAACCGGCTTGGTATCAGGAAGATTTTCCGGGCGCGGCATGTATCAGCGTAAACAACGAAGTGATTCACGGCATTCCTTCAAAACACCGCATTGTGCACGACGGCGATTTGGTCTCGCTTGACATCGGCATCGATTTGGACGGCTATATCAGCGACTCTACGCACACGGTCATGCTCGGAAACGTAAAGCCCGCATACAAAAAATTGGTGCAGGCGACGCGTGAGAGTCTTGTCGCAGGAATTGAGGCGTGCAAGGCTGGAAACAGGATTAAAGACATTGCGAACGCGGTAAATGACGTTGCCTTTGGAAAATACGGTTACGGCGTTGTGTACGAATATTGTGGCCATGGTGTGGGTCTTGATGTGCATGAGGATCCGTCTGTTCCGAATGTGTGGACGGGTGGTGCAAATCCGCGGATTCAGGCGGGCATGGTGCTGGCGATTGAGCCGATGATTAATCTTGGCACTGCTGATGTGGTGACTGCGGAAGACGGCTGGACGGTTTTGACGGCGGACAATTCTTGGAGCTGTCACGAAGAACATACCGTGGCTGTGTTCAAAGACCACACTGAAATATTGACTGATTGCCCCGGTTTACCCGATTGGGCGTGATGATTTTCCCGCATCGTTTGGTGCGGGATTTTTTTTGCTTAACTTGCCTCGTAAATATTCCGAAGATAGAGGTATGAATAGCTTTACACAATCGGTAGATTTATTACATCGCGCCATGAATGTGCACCAGTTGCGCTATCAGGTGAGTGCGAACAACATTGCCAACGCTGAGGTTCCAAACTATAAGCGTCAGGTAGTAAATTTTGAGAGCGAGCTCAAGCGCGCATTCGACAGCGCGGCGGATACGGAGCATCAGTTTCAGCTGACTCGCACCAACAGCCGTCACATCGCTTTGAATGAGCCATATGACTGGCATGACGTTGAGCCACGCCGCGTAACCGATTGGGCTACCACTGCCAACGCGAACGGAAACAATGTGGACGCCGAATATGAAGCTATGAATGTTTTGAAATTGCAGATGAGCTATCGTTTGCTGACCCAGCTCCAGAGTTTTGAGTTCAGTCAGCTGAAAACTGCTATGAGGAAATAGGCGGGTATAAAAACGGTCGTCCATGACTGTTTTTAACCCGACAGTTTGCAAGCAAGCTGTCAACGATGCGCGCCATCCATGGCGCTTGAAGGAGATTTTGCTATGGGAATGTTTACGAGTATGAATATTGCGGCCACTGGCATGAGTGTTGAGCGGCTGCGTACTGATGTTATCTCAAATAATATTGCGAATGCGTCTACTACACGTACTCCCGAAGGCGGCGCGTTCAAAAAATCGCTGGTAGTGCTGGAGCCGATTGCCTCAGAAAATCCTCAGTGGCGCAGTCCGTTTGTGTCTGCTGACCAGGACAATGGACCGGGAAAAGGCGTGCGCGTAAAGCAGATTGTCAAAGATACTTCACAGGGACCGCTTCGCTGGGATCCCGATAATCCGGACGCAATCAAAAGCGGCCCGAACAAAGGCTATGTTGAGATGCCGAACGTAAATATCGTCAATGAAATGGTGAACCTGATTTCTGCCAGCCGCGCGTATGAGGCGAACGGAACGGTAGTGCAGGGCGCAAAGGACATGTTTAGCGCAGCCCTTGAAATTGGACGAGCATAAGTATAGAATACAGGTGAGGGGAAACGTATGAAAATTGAACCGACAATGGGCACTTTGCAGATGGTGCGCACTAATCCTGCTCATGCGGGAACTTCACCGATTCGCGATGTCAATTCTTTTGGAAAGGCTCCTGTAGAAAAAACTGAGCGCAAGCAGGGGCTTTTTGAATCCTATCTTTTGGGCGCGGTCGATACCGTCAATTCACAGCAGCTTGATGTTGACCGTCTCGCCCAGCAATATGTCACCAATCCTGATTCCGTCAACATAGAGGATGTTACCGTTGCGATGGCTAAGGCTCAGCAGTCTCTCTCTCTTGCACAGACTGTTATTGACCGCATTACGACCGGTTGGAACGAACTTTCTACAACTCGCTGATATTTCACAACTCTCTAATTGACGTATTAAAAATTCTATGGTAAAATTTCTCTGATATAAATAGTGGGTTTCGTTCACGGGAGGGGTCAGATGAACGAATGGCTCAAAAAGTTTAC
>JAFSTK010000001.1 GCA_017450535.1 Treponema sp. | reverse complement strand
GCCCAATCGTATAATGCTCAATTCCCTTATGATGTCCTAACACATGACCATCCAGGTCGATGATGTCACCGGGAACGCCGGGCTTATCGCTAAAAAGATATTCAAAATATTCAGGGGGAATAAAATCTTGGCTTTCTTCACGTTCCGCCGCAACCAGACCGCGCTCTTTTGCCATAGCAAACACGTCTTTTTTTGCCGTAAGCCCTAACGGAAAGCGAACCTTCTCCAAAGTCTCACTTGAAATGCGATACAAAAAATACGCCTGGTCTTTTGTCACATCGGATGCGCAGGCAATCATCACTGGATGTTTGTCACTTCCCCACACACCGTCTGCAGAACGCACTGTGCGCGCATAATGACCCGTGCAAAAATAGTCATACTGAATGCACATATTTTGCACGCCACGCAAAAGCGCGCCGAATTTGATAAAACTGTTGCAGCGAATACAGGGATTTGGGGTACGACCCGCACGGTATTCCGCCTTAAAATAATCCAGCACTTGTTTTTGATATTCGTCTTTTACGTCGATGACGTGATACTCAATGCCCCGTTCCTCGCAGAACTTTTTGCACGCCTCAATATCTTCGGTTTCATCGGGACCATAACATGAACTTTTAAGCGTCTTGCCATCAGGAAGCGGCGGCAAATCACCTTTCCACAGCGACATCGTAACGCCGATAACCTTGCATCCGCGCTCCTGCAGCAACACCGCCGTCAGCGTTGAGTCCACGCCACCGCTCATTCCTACAACAACTGTATCGCCCGCCTTGGGCTGTTCAACTTCTGTATAATTCACGGAAAAAGTATAGCAAAATACTAGGGTTTTTACAACCAGAGATTAGAACAATGAGTCTTCTGCCAGAACGGGCTTTTGCTTGTCCATGGTGTCGCGAATGCATCTCAAAAACACTTCCATGCAGACGCGGGCGTCGTCACAGGCTCGATGCGCAGCCTTAACTTTTATGTCAAACTGAGCGGCGAGAATTTGCAGCTTCCAGTGACCATTTGCGGGATATGCCCAGCGGCTCAGATTGAGCGTGTCGATTGCCTGATTGGTCAGCGTGAGTAAGCCACAGCGTTTTAACTCTTCGTCGGTAAATTTGATGTCAAAAAGCGCGTTGTGAGCGACCAAAATGCACCCTTCCGAAAAACGCAAAAAATCAAGAAGAACTGAGGCAATTTTTGGCGCGTCACGCACCATGTCATCGGTGATATGAGAGACCTGCTGACACACAGGTGGCAGGGGAATTTCAGGATTGACCAGCGTGTTGAATGTGTCCAGCACGCCTGTCTTATTGAATTTGACTGCCCCCAGCTCGATAATTCTGTCTTGCTTGGGGAACAGTCCGGTCGTTTCGGTATCGAACGCACAAAAGACCGCACCGCTTTGCACAAGGCGATGCAATCTTTTGTAATCCGTCAACATTTTTGTTCGCGGCATGTGACCTTACGCTTTTTCAAGCATCGCCTTAATGTCGGCGGTGATTGCGTCACATACTGCGGCAGAAGCCTTTTTCGCTTCAGCAAGGCAACCGTCACACTTTGCGCCACCAACTTCTGTTCTTGCGTTGATGTAGAACTTGATTTTTGGCTCAGTTCCTGACGGGCGGGCAGAAACGATTGTACCGCCTTCAAGCACAAACTGAAGAACATTTGACTTGGGAAGTTTGATTTCTTTCTTTGCGCCCGGATTTGCGGGGTCGTAAGAAACAGAATTTCCGATGTCTTTGATTTCAATGACTTTCTTTCCGCCGAGAGTTTTAAGTCCTTCGGTGCGGAGTTTTGTCATGATACCAGCCATCGTCTCTTTTCCTGCTGAGCCAGGGAAGTTCTGAGAAATTGCGCGGTCTTCAAAGAAACCGTATTCCTTGTACATGTCGTCCAAGTGCTCAAGGATTGACTTTCCTTTTGAAGCCCAGTAGAGGGTCATTTCAGCACACATTGCGGCAGCTGAAACACCGTCTTTGTCCATCACTTCTTTTTCAACCTTGTAACCGTAGCTCTCTTCAAGACCGTAAACATAAGTTTCGCTCTTGTTCTTTTCGAATTCATCTTCTACGGCAGCAATCCACTTAAAGCCTGTAAGACAGTCCAGCACTGTAACGCCATATTTCTTACAGATGTAGTCGCCGAATGGAGAAGTTACGATAGAACGGATGATTGCAGGATTAGCAGGCATAGTTCCAAACTCTGTT
>JAFSTK010000183.1 GCA_017450535.1 Treponema sp. | reverse complement strand
TTGCTTGACACGCTGCAACGGTAGCCTTTTTGCTGCACATACATTTCATTTGTCCAGCCGATGTTCAAGTACGATATGTATAATGCGTTTGCCCTGTAGTGTAGAGGTTTTCAAAGGTGTTTTTCGACTAGAAAAATCCAAACTTTTCTTAAAAACAAAATGTCATTTTCACTTTTTTCAAATTTCTGAAACAAGTATTCCATTCTCCCACTCTAACTGCTGAAAAATATTCATAATTCGATTATTCGTATACATTACCCATTCACTTTCTTTCTGGAAGCCATTGAAACGAGCAGACTTATATTGGCACTATGGAAGCCTGCGGTCGATTTCCCTCGCCAGAGACCATCGATAAAATTGCGGATGCGCTGAATATTCGTGCGTCGGTGTTGTTTGATGAATTCGGAAGTCCAGATGTGCTAAATTCTACTTTTGAAAGAATCATTTCTTCTCCCTAAATTCCCCCTCTTTTTTTCACATCTTCTTTGTGCTACGATACCCACATGGTGGTGTTTGAGGTCGCAGAGGAAGAGAACAAAAGAATTCGCGCGGTGTTGGTGGGTGCGCCAAAAAGTGATGTCGCTGAGTTGGAAGGGCTGACGGACACGCTTGGGTATGAGGTCGTGCGGACGATGATGTTAGCCCGGCTGGAAGAAAACCCGGTGTATGGTCTGGGCAAAGGTAAGGCGGCGGAAATTGCAGCGCTGGCGACTGAGCTGGATGCAGACATCATCATTTTTGACTTTGAACTTTCTCCTCGCAAGCAGCGTAACTGGGAAAAACTGGCGAAGATTCCGGTGATAGACAGGCAGGAAGTTATCTTGCGGATTTTTGCTGACCGTGCGCAGACGAAAGAGGCGGTTTTGCAAGTGCAGTTGGCTCGTCTGGAATATTCGCTTCCTCGGTTGGCGCATTCGTATGGAGATATGGCCCGGCAACGTGGCGGAAATTTTGGTGCAAAGGGTTCGGGCGAGACGCAGCTGGAATTGGACACGCGCAAGGTTCGGGAAAGAATTGCGCAGGTAAAACGGGAATTGGCACAGGTCGTCAGAAATCGTCAGACACAGCGCAAAAAACGTGAACGCTTTTCACTTCCAACTTGTGCGCTTGCCGGTTACACGAACGCAGGAAAATCATCGCTTTTAAATGCGCTCACGGGTGCGGATGTTTTTGTGGAAAACAAATTGTTCGCCACACTTGACCCCACCACACGCAAGCTCCGCCTTACGCCACCTGAAAATTCAGCTTCACCAGATGAAGGCTCGGCGGCTGATTACAGTCAGTATGTTCCGCCAACGACTGTGCTGCTCACGGACACGGTAGGATTTATCTCCAATCTTCCGCACTCGCTCGTCAATGCATTCAAGTCCACGCTGGAAGAGGCGCAACACGCAAATCTGATTCTGCTCGTGCTTGACGCAAGTGATGAACATGCCGAATCCCAGTATGCGACTGTCGTAAAAGTTCTGGAAGAAATCGGGGCTGAACAGACTCCGCGCATTATCGTGCTGAATAAAATTGACACGCTTTCTGACGATGCGCCACAACTTGCTCATCTCCGCGCATTGTTTCCTGAGGCGGTGGAAGTGAGCGCAAAGACTCACTCTGGTTTTGACGAATTGCTGGCACGGATGCAGGAGAAACTTTTCCCCACTCGACACCCCGCATAAATCGTGCGATACTGTCTGCATGGCATTCCCTCTTCCACCGCATTACACTTCGCTTGCAAGCGCACTTGTCTCGCTGTTCGGCACATCGGTTGCCATCGCGCACACTGACCGCGTTTCTGGCGGCGACATCAACAAATCGTATGCGCTCACGCTGAACACGGGCGACCGCATTTTTATGAAAGCAAACGCCAAAGAGAACGCGGCATTTTTTACCGCTGAGGCAGCAGGACTTTCTGCAATCGCCGCCACCAAAGCAATCGCCTCACCGCGCATTCTCTGCACAGGAACAGACGATGGCGAAGAAGTAGGCTACAGTTTTTTGCTTTTGGATTTTATTGCGAGCGGGAAAAAACGCGCGGACTACTACGAAACTCTTGCGTACAATCTTGCCGCCATGCACAACGCAGACACATCACCATTTGTGAGCGATGGAACATTCGGCTTTTTTCAGGACAATTTTATTGGCGCACGAGCGCAAGAAAATCATCCCGCAGACAGCTGGATTTCATTTTTTAGGGAAAGCAGACTTGCGCCACAATTCAAAGCGGCGGACAAGAATTTTTCTTCCGCTGACCGCAAACGCATCACCCGGCTGCTTGACCATTTGGACGAATATCTTGTTGAGCCAGAAAAACCGAGCCTTGTTCATGGCGACTTGTGGGGCGGAAATGTTCTTTGCGGCGCAGATGGAAACGCCTTGTTGATTGACCCGGCAACATATGTGGGACACGCAGAGGCAGACCTTGCCATGACAGAACTATTTGGTGGCTTTCCTCCCGCATTTTACGATGCTTACCGTGAGGCTCGTCCCTTGCAGAACGGCTATGAAGATCGCCGCGATTTGTACAATTTGTACCAGCTTTTGAATCATCTGAATATGTTCGGGCAAGGTTATTTGAGCGCAGTACAGAGCATTGTTGCGGAATACGTAGGAGACTGACTTTTTTCTCAAAATTCGACCTATGCTAAATTCTATTATTGCGTTTTGGTACTTTCGGGCTTATAATAAAATTTATGCAAGGGAGAAAAATCAGCGCAAAAATCGCTCTATTCGTGTCGGCAGTTGAAATCGCCTCCATGTTTCTTCTCTATTTTATCATGAGCAGAAATATTACGCACGTTCTTCAAGACAAAGCGACTGATGACATGAGCGTAATGGCAAAAGACCGGGCAGAACTTATTGAAACGTACATCGCCGGTTGCTGCAACTTCTTGGACAACTACAGTAAAACTTTTGAAATAACAAATGTCCTGGAAAATCAAACTCCATATACAATCAAAAAAGCGCAAGAATACACGAACAAATGTGCTGAAGAAAAGAGCCGCATAGAAGGTCTGTATGTGGCAAAATGGGACACCTATACTTTGGCGCACATAAACCCCGATTCAGTCAACAAAACATTCAGAGACAAAAATTCGGCAAAAGCCCTTGAAAATCAGATACGAAAAAACAACAAAGCGTTTTGTACTGGAATCGTCATGGCTCCTGTTACAAAAAAAATGGTTATCCCTGTTTATTCCCAAGTTCTCGGAAGCAATGGAGAGCCAATAGGTTTTTCCGGAGCCGCATTTTATACCGATGAGCTTGCAGAAAAACTCATGAACCTCAAAAACAAAAATACGCCCGAAAGCAGTTATCTTTTGATAAACGCATCCAATAATGTCTTTATTTTTCACAGCCAGAAAGAATTGGTTGGAACTGAATGTTCGGATCCTGAAATCCTTGCCATTATGAACAATTACAAATCTGATGTCAGCGCAGACGGAAAATATATCTATTCGGGAGACGAAATTGTTGCTTCCTGCCACTACATCGCCGACAGAAATTGGTTTTTCATCATCGCCGATAAAAAGGCTGATGTTTTTAAAACAACCAAAACTGTCCGCACAGAGTTTTTTTCCATTTGTGTAATCATCGCCACGATAACGCTCGCACTTTGCATTCTTTGTGTTGAACGCCTGATGATGCCAATTTCAGCAATAAACAATGCGATTGAACGCTTTAAGAAAAATGATTTTTCACAAGAAGATTCCATATCGCGCTACTGCTCACGTAATGATGAATTTGGAACGATAGCAAATGCGGTAAAAGAACTTCAAGAAGTCCTGCAAAATCAAAACAAGCTTTTTAAAGAAATGTTTGAAGTGCAAACGGTCGGAACTATCGTAACAAGCGCTGCAAACAGCGAAATCAAACTTATCAATCGGCAAGCACTGGAACTTTATGGCTTTAATCCCGACAAAACAAAAGAAAAACTGTCCATCCAAGATGTAAGAGACAAATTCAGCAAAGAAGAATTAGCGAGCATTGATAAGCAACTTGCTTTGGCAATCAAATCAAAGAAAGGTGATGAGATTGTTTTTGAATCGCCGATTCATTATGACAATGGAAAAACCGGCTACTTGCTGACACACGCCAAGAGAGTAACACTTTCTAACGATGACTGCGTTGTGATTTATTCGGTGGTCGATATTACCGCACAAAAACAGCTTGAACTGAATCTTCAGATTCTTTCAGAAACAGATTATCTCACTTCACTTTGCAACAGGCGTAGCGGAGAATGTAAGATTGAGAATGCGCTAAAAGAAGGGCTTACCGGCATGTTCTGTCTTTTTGACGTGAACAAATTCAAATTTATAAACGACAATTTTGGACATGCAGTTGGTGACAAAGTTCTTGTGACGATTTCACAACTTATGAAAAAATGTTTCCGCAGCTTTGACATCTTAATTCGCCTTGGCGGAGATGAATTCGCTGTCTTTGCTATCGGCGTTCAAGATAAAAATGACGGTATAAAAGTGATAGAGCGTTTTATGTCAAACATAGAAAATACTGATTTGGAAGAGCTGAAAGGCCATAAAATCTCCGTGAGCCTCGGAGCCGTGTTCATTTCAGGTGATGAGTCTTTCTCCTCAATGTATGAAAAAGCGGATTCCTTGATGTATGCCTGCAAGGAAAAAGGCGAAAACGCCAGCGCATTCTTTGAGTCATAAATCTTTGACTCGTTTACTCGTGCATCTTGTACTCTTTATCGTCGTCAATCATCGTGAGCATCACATCCGCAATCATCGGGTCAAACTGGCTTCCTTTACAGCGGACAATTTCTGCGCGCACAACTTCCTGCGGTTTGGGTGTGGAATAAGTACGGGTTGAAGTCATCGCATCGTAACAGTCGGCAACACAAATGATGCGCGCCGCTTCGGGGATAGCCTCGCCTGCCAAGCCGTCGGGATAGCCGCGTCCGTCGTAGCGTTCATGGTGATTGCGCGCGCCTTTTCCGAGTTCCGGCATTGCAGTAATCTGGCTCAAAATCGCGCTTCCAATTTCCGTGTGCTTTTTAATCTGTGCAAATTCTACGTCAGTGAGGCGGCTTGTCTTGTTGATGATTTCCTCGCTCACACCAATTTTTCCGATGTCGTGAAGCAAACCCATCTCGTAGATTTTTTCCTGCTCTTCTTCACTCTTACCCATGCGACGCGCAATTTCTTTTGCATACTTTGCCACGCGCTCGGAATGACCGTTGGTGTAATGGTCTTTGGCATCGACTGTTTTTGAGAGCGCAAACATCATCTCGCGGGTAAGCTGCTCAGCATGACGATAATGCGCCGTGTCATCACTCAGAATGTAGACCTTTCCAATTTCATGGTCATTGTCGGTCAAAATATTTTCTTTTGGCGTAAATTTTCTTCCGTCAACATCAATCGTCTTGTTTTCGGCAATCAACGAATGCAATTCTGAAAGCGCAGAATTTGGGTCCTTATCAATAGAAGGAATCAGTTCTTTCGCCATATTGTTGAAGTCGCCAATTGTTCCTTCTTCATCAACAACGATAATGCCTTCCGCAACCCGATTAAGCGCAAAATCACGGGCAAGTTCTTTTGTGCCAAGCATGTCGTAGCAGAAAATCGCAACGTAAAGGAAAACGGTAGCAAATGTGTAGCCGAGCACCGTCAGGTCGTAGCCGGGAATCAGCCGGAAAAACTGCAGCACAAAGAAAATGCTGTCTGTAAAAAATGCGGCGATGATAAAATTAAGCTGTCGTTTCTTGCGCGGATTTTTCTGTGCGTGTATTGAGCGGAACAAAATTACAAATGCGATAACGATATACGAAAGAATCACCACATCATACAAATAATGCCAGATGCCGTTTGTATGCGTGATATGCGGGAAAAGTCCGTCTTCAACAAATGCATACGATTTGTAGTACAACGTATTGTGCTTAACAAACAGCATGAGGAAATATGTCGTCGCATGAAAGAGCGCAAGAATATTCATCAGCCATATGGGTCTCTTTTTATTGCACAAAACCAGAATGAACTGAAAAAGTGAGAACGAAATCCATGTACGCCCTAAATAACAAATTTGCAAGGCAAACAACGAGGCTTCTTCTGAATGTGCAAGCATAAACGCAAGATATCCCGCGTTGTTGATTAGCGTCATTGTACAATAGAAGAAGAGCCAACCGTGCAGTGGCTTTTTCCATCGTTTGGTGATGTATGCGCACATAAACAGCATGAGCGCAATACTCGCATACTGAATTCCAAGCAAAACGTTGTACATGGGTAGTATTCCTAATTCTCCTCTATGAAAATACCCAAAATTGGTAGTATCAGTTTAGTCTTAGTTTTTTATTCTGTCAAATTTTGCTCACAACCTGATTCTTACCATGCTTTTTGCCCCAGTACAGTTTTGCGTCCGCATCGTCCATCATCGCTTGGACTGTCATGCCGTCGCGATACGGTGAGATACCCATTGTCACTGTGACCGAGACCTGCGCCTCATTCCGATAGTTTACCGAATCCTGTGCAATATCGTTTCTAATCCGTTCAGCCGCTTCTAAAGCATGTTCTTCATCGGCCTTTAAAAGAATGCAGATTTCTTCGCCGCCCCATCGGAAAACCGTATCAGTTTTCTTTACGCCTGTTGAAATCGTCTGCGTTACATATTTCAACACTTCATCGCCACAGTCATGCCCATACGTATCGTTTACTTTTTTGAAGTCATTAATATCCGCCATAAGCAGACAAAATGAAGATTTGCCCGTGTTTGCCTGACGATATGCTTCCTGCAAATAATTATTCATGCTGCGACGGGTCAAAAGATGAGTCAGCGTGTTATAATTCGCATATTTTTCCAGCTCTTCAACGAGGAATTTGCTTCCAAAATAAGTGATGAGCAAAAGAACTGACATCGTCCAGATTACACAGATAACACGGACAACCGCTTCTTTTGTGGGGTCATCAGATGGTCCGACAAAAAGCTCGCCCATAACAGCCCAAGAAATAAAAGTCGAAACAGAAACCCCGATAACCGTCGTCAACATCATCTTCATGTCAAAAAAGAGCATCCCGAACGCCGCAAAAAAGAACATGAACGCCCACCATTCCCGCATCGGAGACATATACGAAATGGCATTCCACTGCACAATGATTACGATAACGGAGAAGACCTTGCCCCATTTGAGCTTTTCACGCTTCAGCACACCGTCTTCGCCAAAACTCGTCTTCATAAACCACACAGATATCGTCATAAAAGAAATATCCATGATGTCAAAGCCGACAAGCAACGGAACCGGAATGTTCGGATACCAGCCAGCAATTTTGAGGATAGTAAAATAAATTGCCGCAGTCAGCGTCGCTATCGATGGCGCAAGTATGGCAATCTTGAATACGCGGTTTAGATATGCATCAAGCGCAGACAAATCCTGCTTCATTTCATCGCGTTTTGTTTCAGACATATTTTACCCTCTGAAATTGATACTCTCACCAAAAATGTTACGTAAAGGTATATTTTACCACGATTTTTTGGATTTTTGTGAAAAAATTGTGGGTTGTTGCCATGTATACCCCGAACTCGACCAGTCGCAAGGCTGAAATTCTTGTTTGGGAGGCTGCTATGAATTTGCAAGAACTTTTGTTGTCGTCGCGTTAGTGAACTTCACTTCTGAAAGCTTTGTACAATCTGTGAATGTATAGGCGACGATATTTGTTGCAGGAATGTTAAGCTCAACATAGGTCAGTCCTGCGCACTTATAGAATAAGTATGCTGATGTAGCCGTAGTGCTTGTGATTCCGACAGATGCACTTGTCAAAGTGTCACACCCACCGAACGCATACGGACGCACGGTCGTGCAAGCGAAGACTGGTGTACCTGCTTTATAATCTGAATCGGATACAGTATAACCCCCAAGTACAGCACCAAAGGAAGGTTACAACTAGTCTAGTGGAAGTAAAACTCTCAATATCTGAATATATTTCTCCCCCATACCCTTGTTCTCTACCCCAAGTTAGTGTAAAATGACATAGAGAAATCTGTTAAGGGGTAGAGAATGCACATTTTTGAATACAAGGAAAACGCAAGGCAGCTGCTCACACCAGAAATCGTTCAGCTTTTAAGCACGATTTATGAACACAAAGGCCGTCAGCAGCTCTTTGTGGAAGCTAAAAAAGATGAACTGAATACTCTGCTGGAAATTGCAAAAATCCAGAGCACAAAATTTTCAAATAGAATTGAAGGCATTTTTACTACCGACAAACGCCTGGAAGAATTGATGAGTCTAAAGTCTGAGCCTAAGAATCGCAATGAAGAAGAAATTTCCGGTTATCGCGATGTTCTTAATATAATTCACGAAAGTTATGACTATATCTCCCCAACAGTAAATATTATTCTGCAGCTTCATCGTGATTTGTATTCTTATAATAAGTCTGGCCTTGGCGGTAAATACAAAAGCGGAGATAACATTATCGCTGAAACAGACAGAAACGGAATTCAAAAAGTTCGATTTTCTCCTGTTCCTGCTTTTGAAACAAAGGAAGCAATGCGCCTTATGTGCGAAAATTTTCTGAATGCTTGGAATGAAAATAAAACAGACAAACTCCTTTTGATTCCAATGTTCATTCTTGATTTTCTCTGCATTCATCCTTTTGAAGACGGAAACGGAAGAATGAGCAGACTTCTGTCACTTCTTTTGTTTTATCGGGCTGGCTTTATCGTTGGAAAATATATTAGTATTGAAATGCTTATCGAACAGTCAAAAGAAACGTATTACGAAGCCCTGCAGGATTGTTCTGCCGAATGGCATGAAAGCAAGAATCTGTATATGCCGTTCGTAAAATACTATCTCGGTCTTTTGATAAAGGCTTCAAATGAGTTTGAAAGTCGCGTTGAATATCTTTCATCAGAAAAGATTTCCAAGCCGGAGCGTGTAAAACGCGTGATTCAGAATACCGTCGGCAAAATAAACAAAAAACAAATTCTCGAAAAATGCCCGGATATCAGCACAAAAACCGTAGAGCGCAGTCTTGCAGATTTAGTAAAGCAGGGCCTTGTTGAAAAGGTTGGGGCAAGTTCTGCTACAAGTTATGTGTGGGTTCAGAAATAAATAATTTCTCATCTAGGAAATGTTTCTTATTAATCACTTTAAATTGTGACAAAATCACAGAAAAACTCCAAATTCTATGCTACAATATTATCATAAGGAGACCACCAATGAAAAAAATACTGACAGTTCTCGCGCTTCTTTGCGCTGCAAGCCTCACATTTGCCCAAAAATCAGGCGAAAAAGTGACTTTTTCTTCAAAAGACCTGAACGGTGCAACTGTTACAAACGAGATTTTCTCAAACAACAAAATCACCATGATTAACGTCTGGGGCACATTTTGCCCGCCCTGCATCCGCGAAATGCCCGACCTCGCCAAACTCAATGCCGCAAACAAAAGCAAAGGCGTTGAAGTCGTTGGAATTCCAATTGATATCGTAGACCGCGCCGGAAACATCATCCCAAGCACAAAAGCCGACGGCGACAAAATCATCAAACAGACCGGCGCAAATTACACGCACATCCTCCCCAGCAAAGACTTAATGACCGGACTCCTACGCAACATTCAAGCCGTCCCCGCAACATTTTTCGTAGACAAAGACGGCAAAATTATCGGTCAAATGTACCTCGGCGCCCGAAGCCAAAAAGACTGGCAGAAAATTATCGACAGCCTGCTTGCGAAACAAAAATAAATAGTCACACGGATATATTTGCAGGGGAAGTTTTGCTAACGTAACGCGGCTAACGCCGCTATGAGGTAAGTCTTTTTGTGTCTAAAAAAAGGAGTTGTACATGATAAAAGATGAGGTCCTGACCGCACAGATTTTAAACGCCTGTAAAGATGTATATAACGAATTGGGCAAAGGATTCCTTGAACCTGTATATCAGGAAGCATTAGAAAAAGAATTTCAAATGAGAAATATTCCGTATGAACGAGAAAAGAAACTTCCAATCCATTATAAAGGAATAAAACTTGAAAAAGAATATTTTGCAGATTTTTTCTGCTATGATAAAATCATTGTCGAATTAAAGGCAGTTGCAACACTTTCAAAAGAGCATAAGGCACAAACAATTAATTATCTGAAAGCTGTAAATCAAGAAATTGGACTGCTTGTCAATTTTGGCGCAGAAAAGCTAAAATGGGAACGAATAACAGCGTTTAAGCTAACAAAGGAAACTACCACAAGTGAGGGCGTTAGCCCGAACAGCGTTAGCGAATGCTCCGTGTGACAATAGAAAAATGACAACATCAAAAAAATTTCGTATTATTTCGATTCTCTTCCTCCTCATCGGAATTGCGCTTGTGATTGCGGGCGTTTTTCGGGGCGAGGCGGAAACTGTCTTTAACAAAGCGACGCGCATCTGCCTGGAATGCATAGGAATCGGCTGATGAAAAACATGCTTTCCCGCCACAGAAAAATCCGTCTCATCGTGCAGGCTTGTTTTGCCGCGCTCTCAAACGGCTACATCAAAGGCTTTGCCCGTGGTGAGATTTTTACCGGCGGTACAAAATATTTCTGTGTTCCCGGCATGAACTGCTATTCCTGTCCCGGTGCATTGGGCGCGTGTCCGATTGGTTCTCTCCAAGCCACACTCAATTCCCGCGAATACAAAATCTCGCTTTATGTGGTGGGATTACTCGTCATCTTTGGAACGCTTCTTGGCCGTGTCGTCTGCGGGTTTTTGTGTCCGTTCGGGCTTGTGCAGGATTTGCTGTATAAAATTCCGTTCGTAAAAAAAATCCGCCGGCTTCCGGGAGAGAAGGGCTTGCGAGCCTTGCGCTTTGTTTTTCTCGGCGTATTCGTGATTTTGCTTCCGGCATTCGTGGCTGATTTTACTGGCTTGGGCGAGCCTTGGTTCTGCAAATGGATTTGCCCAGTGGGAACGCTTGAAGGCGGCATTCCGCTTGTGCTGTTGAATTCTGCGATGCGTGGGGCGGCGGGTTTTATCTTCCGCTGGAAACTTGCGATTTTAATTGTCACGCTTCTTTCTTCTATAATTATCTACCGTCCGTTCTGCCGCTATGTCTGTCCGCTCGGCGCGATTTATGGCGTGTTCAATAAAATCTCGTTTTTCCGCATCAAAATCGACACTGATAAATGCACAAAATGCGGAGCCTGCCAAAAAATCTGCAAACTCGACATTCCCGTGTACAAAAATCCGAACAGTGTCGATTGTATCCGTTGTGGCGATTGCAAGGCAGCCTGCCCGATGATATACTAAATGTTATGGACAAGAAGCATTTCCCTGTTATCACTAGAAGAGTCACTCTTTACATCATTGTTGCCCATTTTGTGCTTTGCGCGCTCGTATTTGCCACAAGTTACGTATCATTTAACCGACAGTTTCGCGAACAGTATGATTCAAGTATTCGTGAAATCGCTTGTACTGCCCGCGCCTGTCTGAATCCCAATGATTTTAAGAAATATCTTGCCAATCCAGTAAGCGATGATGCTCATAAAGAAGTCTTAAAAGATTTGCAGAGACTTGTAGACTATTTTGATTTGAATGTCATTTATGTTTCTGCAGTCCAAGCACCTGATTACACCCACATTTTCTATTTTTATGACCCTGTAAACAAATACGGAAAATGGTCACCCTATCCGCTTGGCTATGAAGAAGATTACTATGAGCCCGGCTACAACAAAACGACAAGACGTGTGTATGAAGAAGGCGCAGAGCTTGTGCGCCACACGATAAAATCACGCAGCGACTCGCATATCACGGCGCAGATTCCTGTGTATGACTCCAACGGAAAAATTGTCGCGCTTTTGGGCGCACAAAAGAACATTCAGGAATTCGTTGATGCCAGACGCAATTTTGTCAAATTCGTCATCATTATGGTTTTCATTTTTGGCGCATGTTCTGTCATACTGTTCACATTCTATTTTAACTTCCGCTTTATCAAACCAATTCTGACGATTACCAATGAGACAAACCGTTTTGACCCTTCCAGCGGAAAGCCGAGCGATGCGCTTCTTGCAATTAAAAACAAAGATGAACTTGGAACGCTCGCCAATTCTGTTCACAAAATGGAAAGCGTTGTTTTTGACAATATCGAAGCGCTTACCCGAATGACCACAGAAACCGCGGAATCCCTTGCAAGCGCAATCGATGCAAAAGACACATACACGCACGGACACTCAACACGTGTCGCCGAGTATTCACGAAAAATTGCACGTCATGCCGGAAAAAGCGAATCCGAGTGTATGGACATTTATTTGTCCGCGCTTCTGCACGATGTTGGAAAAATCGGCATTCCAAACAGCATCATCAACAAAGAAGGCAAACTGACTGATGAAGAATACAATGTCATCAAAACACATCCGGTCATCGGTCATCAGATTCTTGCGAACATCACGCAGATTCCGCACATTTCTGACGGCGCATATTATCACCATGAGCGATACAACGGAAAAGGCTACCCGACAGGGCTTTCTGGCAACGACATTCCCGAAATAGGACGCATTATCGCCGTCGCGGACGCTTACGATGCCATGACAAGCAATCGCAGTTACCGAGGAATACTTCCGCAAGAAACCGCACGCAAAGAAATAGAAGGCGGAATAGGCACACAATTTGACCCGACCTTTGCCAAAATCATGCTTGAAATGATTGACGCAGACAAAGACTTCAAAATGCGTGAGCAGGACTAGCGTTTTTTTGTAGGCAATTCATCGTACATCACCTTGAATAGTCCTGCAAGAAAATTGCGGTCATCCACATTATCCACCAAAAGCATTTCTTTCGCCCCCTCGTAAGGAAGTTCCTTTTCAGCGTCCGGCATATATTCGCAAGCCGCTTTGACCGGTTTCACAAGCAGTCTGTCGTCATAAATTCCACCGACAATTTTTCCCTTGTAGTAGATGATATACTCGCCCATCATTGCCCGATAAGTGATATCTTGCAAATCTGAAAGCTGGTCTAAAATGAAATTCAAATATTCTTTGCTTGATGCCATGTGCACCCCCTGCAATCGCACCTCTTTGAAACACTCTTTAAACTATACACACTATTATATCTTTCACAACTTTTTAATATCAAACTGTTCAATTTTTAAGTATATTTTAACTATTTTTTGAGCTACAGATGAGTCTGGTTTGGTTCATGCCCAAAACATAGGTATATTTTATGTCAGAAACAATTTTTCTTAATATCGCGACGTTGGAATATTCTTCTGTTGCTGTTGAAGTATCAAATGGTTTGCCTATGCTCCTAAAGTCTATCATTATGTTTTCAGGGTAGATTTTCAGAAGGATGTCCATATCGTTTATCTGCGTAGCATTGCTTTGGGTAACTGAATAAACACTCATTTCCTCAACAGATATTGCCGTAAGTGCGGAAAGTTTTTCATCTACGCCTGCGTTGAGACAAAAATGCTGTATGTTTTCCGCAAGCTGGGAAATTGCCTCTGGCTTCATTTTGAGTGAGCACTCATAAACTGGTATGTTTTCATCCTCATGTTCAAGCAAAAGCAGCCAGCTGAATTTTTTGTAAGAACGCATCGAAATCACATAGTTTATGGCGAGTATTGAAGTCAGAAGTAAAGCTGAAAGAAGGGCATACGCCTGCCACAATCCATTTACTCCGTTAATCTTCGTAAGAATCAGCGCAAGAGGAATGATGCCGAGACAGCCATCTACAAGACTGATAGTAAACGCATATCTTTTTCGATTGATAACCGGAAAGTAGAACATGTAAACACAAGTAAACCCGCGGAACAAAAACATGATTGAGAAAATGCGAAGTCCGGTAATTACAAGAGGAACAATTTCACCTGTCACATTGTACATGGCAATTAATCCCTGTGGCCAGAATTCAAAAAGAAGTATAAGGAAAAGATTTGCAACGAACTGCACAAGAACAGCCGTTTTCATAAGTATTTTTACGCCAGAAAAATCTCTCTGTCCGTAAAGTGAAGAAAGAATCGGAATGACTGCTTGTACTACACCGGCGATAAAAATAGAGGCTATGGAAACCGCCTGCATACAAACGGAAAACACTTTGGTAGCCGCCATGCCCGCAAGAGAGAATGCAAGTGCATTTGAAAACGAAATTTTTATACAATAGCCAACCTGATTGCTGGCGGATGAAAGCCCGACTGATGTCGCTTCAACCAGTTTACCGACATCGCGCAAACATGTTCTCGTAAACGGAAGCCGCATCTTCTTCTGCAGGCAGAGCACAAGAATGATGACAAGCGCAACGACATACCCCGTCAAAGTGGCATAGGCAGCCCCGCAAAGTCCAACAGACAGTAAATTGATATACACAAAGTCCATAAAAAGATTTACGACGTTTGCGATAATATTCAGAAACATGCCCGTTTTTGGACAGCCCAACGCCGGCATATAAGTTCGGATGGTCTTCCGCCTCAATATCGTGAGGAATCATAATCAATTTGAAGAGACCTTTTCTAAGCGGATGATACGGCTTTTTTGCTTTAAGACTAAAGCCTGCTGGGTCAAGATACGCATCAAGCAGCGAATCTGATTCATGCTGTTCAAATATCTTATCATAAAATTCTGCAGGCATAGTACAGCCCATCGGACGACAGTTCACCTCAATTAAAACAGGTCCTTTTTTGTCTATCATGTATTCGCCGTGAATGACACCATATTTAAAGCCTATCGCATCAGCAACCTTAAACGCATATTCAATAAGCTCTGCATGTCCTTGTTCCAGGCGGGAAATTGTTTCCATATAATCATAGATATATCCGCCTTCCGCCGTCCGTTCCTTGATACAGCGTGAAAAAGAATTTAACGCATGTTTACCATTGCATGATGACGTGTTTACAATGTATTCCGTTCCGACTATGCGTTCTTGAACCAGCGCACTTGTTATCGGTTTTCCATAAACGTCGTGATAGGTGAGCAGTTTTTCGACAGCATTTTTTACGTCGTCCAAATTGTCGCACAAAAACAATCCCTGGCTTCCCGCGGCTCTGGATGGGCTTTACGACCGCCTGCGTGATGGCATTTTCTTTGCAGAATTCCACCGCCTGTTCAGCACTGTCTACAAGTTTTCCCCTAATGTATCTGATGCCCGCATTTTTTAACGCCTCATGCATAGCATGTTTCAGCGTCATCGCGGGAATGTTTTCTACCGGATTACCTAAAAGCCCAAGGTCATGTGATAACTGTGTGGCAAGCCCAACGCCCTGCTCCGAACCGGGAACAACAAGAATCGGGTTGTATGCCTTTACCATGGCAAGCGTTTCTTCGTAATTTTCAGAAGCCTTTATTATTTCCGGACGTTTATAAAACAGGCTGTAGGAAAGTTTACGGGCATTTTTTACATCCTCAGACTCTTCTCCCGCGCTTTCAAAAACAATCGGATTGTACCCTCTTTGTCTAGCATCCTCTACCAAGTTGTAGCCTGTCGAAATTGCTTCTACAATGACAATATCATTTTTTTGACTCTCCTTTATCGCAAATCTGACTGAATCACTTACGATATAGACTTTAAATTCATTTGTCTTCTTGATAGCAATTCTCTCGTGAAGTCCACATTAATTGCTTCTCTATAAACTAGTATAACCTATCAGTTGCAGAGAAAGCAATCATTTTTATCAGCGGAAGCGCGTCTTATTTTTGTCAAATTTATTTTTTTAATATTAAAATTTTTCTTAAATTTTTCAATTGTTAAAGACATTTCAGAAATTTGCTGGTATAATCTAGGTATATCTCACAAAGAGGAGCATTTTCGATGAGTGAAGAATTGACCGAACCTCAGAAAGAAATCAATGGATTGGTAAGCAAGGCTCTCAAGGCTTTGGACGAGTATGCCAATTATGACCAGGAAAAAATCGATTACATCGTAGCTAAGGCAAGTATTGCGGCTCTTGACCAGCATGGTTATCTTGCAAAGCTTGCTGTTGAAGAGACAAAGCGCGGTGTTCTTGAAGACAAAGCAACAAAGAACTTGTTTGCTTGTGAATACGTTGTGAACAACATGCGTCATCTGAAGACTGTTGGCGTTGTTGAAGACGATGATGTTACAGGTATCATCAAGATTGCAGAACCGGTCGGTGTTGTAGCAGGTCTTACTCCAGTTACAAACCCCACTTCTACGGCTATCTTTAAGTCGCTCATTTGTTTAAAGACCCGTAACCCGATTATCTTCTCTTTCCATCCGAGCGCAATTAAGTGTTCTATCGCAGCGGCAAAAATCGTATATGATGCGGCAGTTGCGGCAGGTGCACCGAAAAACTGTATTCAGTGGATCGAAGAGCCGTCTCTGGAAAAAACTGATTTGTTGATGAAAAACGACGGCGTTGCGACAATTCTGGCAACCGGTGGTAACGCGATGGTTCGCGCCGCATATTCTTGTGGTAAACCGGCTCTCGGTGTTGGCGCAGGTAACGTCCCGGCATACGTTGAAAAGACTTGCAACCTCAAGCAGGCAATCAACGACATCGTTATGTCAAAGGCGTTCGACAACGGTATGATTTGTGCTTCTGAACAGGGCGCAATTGTCGATAAAGAAATCTACAGCGAAGCAATCAAGACATTCAAAGAGTATCGCGCATATCTTTGTAACGAAAAAGAAAAGAAGATGCTCGAAAAATACATGTTCGGCGTAGACGGTGATCCTACTGTCGCAAAACTGAACGCAGTCGTTCCGGGTATGAATCCGGTCGTCCTCGCAAAGAACGCTGGATTTGATATTCCTGAGCGCACAAGCATCATCCTTGCTGAATGTAAGGAAGTTGGCGTAAACGAGCCGCTCACCCGCGAAAAACTTTCTCCGGTTCTGGCTGTTCTCAAAGCAAGCAGCACCGAAGACGGTCTCAAAAAAGCAAAGCAGTTCTTGGAATTCGGTGGTCTGGGTCACTCAGCTGCCATCCACACGAGCGACAAGGCTCTTGCAGAAAGATTCGGCGACATCGTTCCGGCTATCCGCGTAATCTGGAACAGCCCGTCAACATTCGGCGGTATCGGAAACGTGTACAACTCATTCATCCCGTCTCTCACACTTGGATGCGGTTCTTACGGTCACAACTCAACTGACGACAACGTAAGCGCAGTAAATCTTTTGAACGTGAAGAAATTGGGAAGGAGACGCAATAATATGCAGTGGTTTAAATTACCGTCAAAGATTTACTTTGAACGCGATTCTATTGAATATCTGCACCAGATGCCGAGAATGCATAAGGTCATCATCGTT
>JAFSTK010000182.1 GCA_017450535.1 Treponema sp. | reverse complement strand
GATTGCCGGCAGGGGGGTGTTCAGGAATTTTAAGAATGTAATCAAGCTGTACCCGGAAGTGGAGCGAAAGTGGCATTTTTATAAAGAAAGGCAGATGCACTTGCGGCTTATGGACTGGTACAATGCGTTGCGCGAATCATGGGGGCTGGAGACGCTTCCTGAGGAACCGGAAGAGTATGAGGATCTTGTTGAAGAAGATTTTGATTTCCGGTTGTACAATCCCGCTCAGGACAAGGATTGTGTTGTTCAAGGCGTAGACGCAATTTCAAGAGAGTTTGAGAAATCGACGGAAGGCGAGTTGGGAAAAGCGTTCGCGGCGTTGTGGAACCTCCGTTATGCACATGAAGACGAAAGCGAGGAAGGCTTTGTATGCCGTACTTTAACCGATGATTTTGCCGGGTGTCTTTTGATTTCTCCCGTTCCGTCCTGCGCAAAAGAGACTGTTCAGTTGACATCTCTCTTTGTGAAACAGAATTACCGTGGACTAGGAATCGCCAGAACTTTAGTTTCGTTCTGCATGACTCATGTACGAGAACGCGGAATTCGCTGGTTTATTATTACACGAATACCCCAAATTCTGGAACCGATGTTGGTTCGTTTTGGTTTTGAGAAAACCGACTTTGGATTTGTGGCAGATTTGAAAAACTAAAAAAGGAGCTATGAAAATGGCATTTAGACGCAATTTTGACCTTGATATGGATAAGGTCGCAGCTTTTTTGAAGGATGCAGTTGCAAAAGTTGAATCAGACCCAGAGACTCTGGAAGAACTGAAAAAAGTATTTAAAAAGAATGTTCCCCTGACACGTCGCTCATATGTTGCAGCGTATTTGCTCAAACAGTGCTCAGGCTCAATTATGCGTTTCAACGCACGCAATCGTTTTGAGAATGCGCGTGAGGAATTCCACAACCGTGCTGAAGAGCGCAGAAATCGTTATGAAAATCATGCCGAACATGCATCTGGCGAGCACACAGATGAGCCCAGAGAGCGCGCGCCGCGTGTACAGATTGACCCGGCAGTGGCAACAAGCGTGTTTGTTTCAATCGGACGCAATCGCCGCGTATTCCCCCGTGACTTGGTGGGACTGTTCTGCAGCGTAGCAAATATTGACCGCGAGCGCATTGGCGACATCAAAGTGCTGGCAAATTATTCTTTCGTTCAGGTTTACAGCGAGGACGCAGAAAAAATCATCAACGCGCTCAATGGCTATGACTACCGCGGACGCAAACTTGCCGTAAATCTCTCACGCCAGAAGGAAGATGGCGAGGCAGAAGAGTCACAGGAGAATGTCGCAGAAGAGCGCGTTCCCAGCGATGTTGAGAATACATCTGCACCGATTGCAGACAGCTTCACCACAACAAACAACGATACTGTTGCTGAACAGGCTGCATTCGCAAAAGCACAGGCTGCACAGGCAGAAATGAGCGATGAAGAGATTCTCGCTGCCCGCGCGCCTCGCTCAAGTTCTTCAGAGGACTTGAACTAGTCGTTCAAGACGAGATACGGAGTATTGATGGAAATCAAACTTCTTCAGACGGGGCCTCTCGGCGTAAACACTTTTATTGTTCCCTTGGCGAAAGATAAGGTTTTTGTCGTAGACCCCGCTTCCTGCGCCTATAGTGGCGATGAGCGTATTGTCTCCCGTTACTTGGCGCAAGAGAAATTGGAGCCCTTAGCCATAGTGCTCACTCATGGTCATTTTGATCACGTGGCGGGGCTCCCATTCCTTTCTAAAACCTACCCGGACATTCAGATTGTTATTCACAAAGATGATGCCGAAATGATTGGCGCAGACAGCGGACGTTTGCAAGGTCAGTCTCTGGCGCAGATGGGCTTTTACGACTTTACCAAAAGCGTCTCCCTGTTGCCTGAGCCGACATCTTTTTTGGAAGCGAACAAAACGCTCGCCGACTGCATAAAAACTGATGACGAAGGGGTAAAAGTCGCGCTCTCTTTGTGGGAAGTCTTGCATACGCCGGGGCATACGAGGGGCTCTTGTTGCCTCTACAATGAGACTGAAAAACTGCTTATCAGCGGCGACACGCTTTTCTTTCAGTCATGGGGACGCACCGATTTGTATGGCGGAAGCGAGTCTCAGATTCGTCAGAGTTTACGCTACCTTGCAAAAACGGTGACAGACGATACGCGCGTCTATCCTGGACACGATGATATCGGATTTCTTTTCGCGGAAAATTATTAATCGTTAAAAATCTTAAGACCACAAAAGTGAAATCTCTTCCTGAGGCGGTGTGTACGGCTCAAACTGCAGTGTGTCCGTAACGGCAAAAAACTGGTAGTCCGCGCCATTGGGAGAAACTGTAATCAGCGCGAATGAATTTGGGGTGCCGCGGCGCGGACGGGCGCAGCTTCCTGGATTGAGCATCAGAATATTATCTTCGATTTTTGCGTAAGGAATGTGCGTGTGCCCGAACAGGACGACGTTGGCTTTTTCCCGTTTTGCGGTGTGATACAATTCTTTGGTTCCGTAATACACATCATGCAGATGTCCGTGCGTAAGGAAAATGATTTTTCCTGCGACGACCATCAGTTTTGAATGCGGAACGGAAAAACTCTGTATGTCATTTGCGGTGCGAATTGTGCAGGAATAGTCGTCGCCGTTTCCTTGTACAAGCGCGGCTACAGGTGGCAGGCATTTTGCAAAGTCTGCGTCGCTCAATGATCGGGCGAGCACGGAGAGAATGTCGCGGCTGCCGTCTCCGCAAAAACAGAGCGCGTCTACAGCCATACCAAATCGCTGAATGATGGCGCGCACAATGTTCGCGCCGCCATGAGAGTCGGAAATAACGAGAATGCGTGCCTGTTCTTTGTGCGCCAAGTCGCTTATTGCCGCGCTGCTTCCAAGAAGCAAAGACTGTTGTTGGACAAGTTCAAACATGCGCTACTCAAAAATAAAGTGGTTTTGAGACTGCAAACCCGATTCGGTGTCGATGTAGCGGGTGATAGTGCGGTTCGGACCGACGATTTTTTGCACGAACGCAAGCAAGTCCTCGGTGGCGGGAATCGGCTCGCGCGGGTTCAGCATCGTTTGGATTGAATTTGCAATTAATGTGTCAGCGTCAAAATCGGGCTGATTCTCAACTTCTTCATCTGCCAACAGACCCGCTTTTTGCGCATAGTCAAGCACAAATGTTGCGGTCGCTTCGGTGCCGAGCATATCATCTTGTGGGAAAAGACTGAACACGGGGTAGGGGTACGAGCCGTCGTTTTTGTCCTGTAGGCGTGCCAAAGATGCGTTTGTCGCCTCTGGTGCGCCAAGTATGACGATACCCGCAAGGTTCTCTTCTTCAAGCATGCTGTACAAAAGACTGATTCTCGCCGAGGAGCCTTTTAGGAAATCATTGGGAAAGACTGCGATTTCTACCAACCCATCATCTTCTTCTGTTTTTAAGCCAAATTTTTCGGTAATTTCAGCTTTTGTTTTTTCTACAAATGATTCGTCGTTGTAGCCGTAACCCAAAAGCAAAAAAACATGTCTGCCTTCGAGATATTGCTGGGTGTTTGCGTCGATATACCGCAATTTATTTGGAGTCTGTTGTGTTTCTGTTTCAGTAACAGGCACTTCTTTTTCTTTTTTGCAGGAGGCGAATGTAAAGGAAAGTGCCATGCATAATATCAGAAGTAATATTCTTTTCATACAATTATTATAGCAAAATATAGTTTCTTTGAAAACCGCAAAAAAAATCCAGCCTTGCGACTGGATTTTTTTTGCTATTGCGTTGTGCTTAGAAAAACGTCTGACTAGTTTTCAAATATGACATTGATAATTACACGTCCTGTCTGTGAAGCCGGACCTGAAACGCCGATTTCCGGAGCGCCTGCAGCGGGGCCTTTGTCTGCGGGACCACCCATAACGACAGCTTCGTTTGTTGCCGCTGTTGTTGTGCCACCGCCCAATTCACGTGAGCCTTGCGCCGCTTTTTCTCCCGGTGTTGTTGAATGGGCATCTTTTGAAAAGTCTGCTGACTGGCCTTCTCTTACGAGCATTGAGCCCGCTCCAGCTTGTCCTCCAGAAACATCTTTCGGTGTGTTGCCTTCCATTACCGGAGACTCAGGTGCATTGTCCTCTTCTTCGGTTGCGACTTCTGCCTCTTCGTTGTTTGAAGGCCATGCGGCTGCGGAACCAACTGAAGTTCCAACCGCGGTAGACTGGAATGTGTTCGTCACGCTAATTATGGTACCACGGACAGAAGCCGTTGCGACCGGACTTTTTACTGTGAATCCGACGCGGCGATTTTCTGTCTTTTTGACATTCGCTTTTAATGAGCCTGTGTCCAGATACAAGCGGGTGTCGTCTTTTGTCGCTTTTTCCGCCAGCTGCTCAATGGTCAGGCGAGAGAGCGGCTCCACCTTTACACGAGTCTCTTTTATCTTCAGTTCCAGTTCTGAACGGAAACCGGTCTGAATGACATCGCCTTTAGACAATGCGTTGCCTTTTTCCAACGCGACCCATGCACCGTTTTTCTGAACCTCAACTTTTCCCTTTGTGAACAAAACTTCTGCTTCAAATGCGGTTGCCACAGAAAGCAGTGCCGTCGCAAGGAAGGCTGTTATCATCATTTTTTTCATAGGAACCTCCTATTATAGAAATCGTTTAGAATGAAATGGCCGCTCTGAGCTGTACGCAGCTTTTGTTGCGGTCGTCATCATTTTTGTCAAAGTACTGGTACATAGAAAGTCCCAGTCCAACATCACTTACAACTTGCCAGTTTGCGTTTGCGCCGTACTGGAAACCTTCATATTTTGGAGATTCTGCAGCGTTGAAGATAATATCGCTGTTGAGTCCCAAAAGCAGGTTTGTTACAGGTTTGATTGAGAATGCTGCGGAAGCTTTAATCAGACTTGTGTATTCAGTGCGTCCTTTGAGCGCATTTGTCGCGGTTTGGCTTGTAAAACCAGTGAAAGATTTCAAGCCGCCGTTTTCGCCAGAAGCATATATTCCGCCAACTGAAAACGCCATGTTTTTGAACGATGCGTAATAGGTGAGGAACAACTTGCTGAAATTTCCAATCTCCCAGTCGCCGCTGTTGAAGTTTACAAAACTGAACGTGGTGTTTGCATTGTAATACAATGTTGAGACCAACGGACCGCCGGCTGAAAATTCCGCATACATACGGTTATAACTGTCGTCCTTTGCTTTGTATGCCCCTAAGAATTGTGCGGCAAGCGTCTGCGTTTCAAACAAGCTTGGGAAAGAGACGGTCATCGCAGCGATAACGTAGTCTTCTGCGCGTTGGTAATGCTTTGAATCGTCTTCTTTAAAGAACTCGTTTGTGCTAGATGATTCTCCATTCGAAACGGTGAAAATATTGTTTATCATGGAGACTGTGCGCGCGTTCAAGAGACCTGTGTATGCACCGTATACAGAAAACGTAAATTTTGAGAAATCGAATGACAAAAGGGCGCTGTCTGCGGTCTGGCTGAACACAAGTCCGCTCAAATCTGCGGAGAAGAAGCGTCCTGCAGAAAGAGAAATCTGTCCGCTTGAAGTCTTCCATAATCCGTAAAACTTAAACAGATTTAAATCGACAATGCCGGTATACTTGTTTTTTTCGCCTGTAGCATCTCCGTTGATTTCAATGTTTTTCCAAAAGGCCTGATACATACCTTCTGTAATGAAGTAGGATGTGCCTTGCTTATTGAATGGAATACGGAGCCATGCGGAGATGGTGTCTTTTTGTTCAAGAATCAGCTTGCCAAAAGAGTTCCCTGAAAATCTTGAGTCATTAGTAAACATTCCGCCAAAGTCAATTGCGGAGGCTGTTGCCATGGAGCCTGCGAGTAAAAGTGAAAGCAGTGTAAATTTGAAAGACTTTTTCATTCTTCATTACCTCCCGTGAGCCCGATACAGCCGTTCAGCAAAGCAATTGCGTCACGTCCGCTGATTGTCATGCCTGGGTCAACGGAGAACGGTAGAATTTTCTTTGCTTTAAGTTCTTTATAAGCATAGCGCGAGTTGTGGAAAATAGAATAGAACAGACCGCCTTTTAAGCCTGTTGCACGTGCGCAAAGAAAAGCCACCTCTTGAAGTGGGATTACGTCGCTTTGTTTTGCAGACTGCGAAATAAGACCGTTGGCTTTATAAAGGTCAAACGCTTGTCCAAAAGAGGCGTCCTCTTGCACGGTCCCTTGGTATACGCCAGTCAGATAAGCGACTTGCCCATATGTTGCATTTTTTGTTTTGATGATGTCGGAAAGATTGTCTGCGCTTTGTGCATATAGTGCGGTTGCAGATATAAGTAAGAACAATAAAATACAACTTTTTTTCATAAGCTCCTTCTCCTTTCTTAAAAAAATATTCCACTAAAATTATAACATATGATATAATTCTTGTCATGGAAAAGAAGAAAAAAAATGCATTTTCTGGAAAGAGTTTGGCAAGAATAGTTGTCATATTGATTATCATTTTTTGGACAGGCTTGTCGGTTACTGGTCTGTTGCAGAAATTTGATTATCGTCTGTATGACCTATTGTTGGGGCTTCGTAAATCGCCTGCAGAACAGAAAGAATTGCTTTTTGTCGAGGCAGACAATGATTCGTTGGAGGCGTTGGGACCATGGCCGTGGACGCGCGACATCATGGCGAACGCATTGCTCCGCATAAAAGAGCTTGGGGCAAAAGAGGCTGTCTTCGATATTGAGTATCTTTCGCCTTCAAATCTCGGTGTGAACCCGGATGCGGCAGAAACGCTGGACAAGGCATTTGAGGAACAGAAGGAGGAAGTTTCCGGTGTTATCAGTGAGCTGGCCTCTGCGGTAAACTCTGGTCGCAAAAAGGCGAAAGACCTGCCTTCGCTGAGCCAGGAGATGATTGCCGACTATGTGAATCCTGGTTTTGACACATTGTATGACATCGTGCAGGCGAACGTATACCGTGATTATGATGATATGCTCGCACGTTCGCTTCAGTTTTTCGGGAACTCATGGCTTACCATAAACATCAGTGATATCGGCATCAATCCTTCTGAAGAAGAAGTGGCATATGCATCTAAACGCATCCTTCTAAAAAATGTGACGGATAAAAATGATTTGACCGCTAAGGATGATTCGTTTTATTGTGTCGATCAAGGAAACGCCGCTGGATTTGCGCCTGCCATGCATCGTTTTTTGAGCAGCGCACAGGGTGCGGGCTTTACCAACATCGTTCTGGACAAAGACGGAACTCGCCGCCGCGTTATTCTTCTGAGCAAATATAAGGACGGAGAGTATGCGGGTCAGCTGGTGTTTGCGCCGCTGTTGAAAAAATTTGATGTACAGCAGGTTATACGCCACAGAAACAGCATCGAGTTGGTGGGAATGAAACTTCCCGGAAGTTCTGGGCGCAAAAATATCCGTATCCCAGTGGATGAGCACGGACGAATGTATATCAACTGGCAGCACAAAGAGTTTGTCAATTCGTTCCGCCATTCAAGTATTTTGTGGCTTGCACAGCTTGATGATATGGAGCGCAATATTGTAAACGCCCTGAAAGCTTTGTATGTCTATCATCTTCCTGCGGCAGACGGCGGAAACCTTTCTTTTACGGATGCGGTTGAGTCTCTTTTACGTGATTACAACGATATCAAAGAGTATAAAGAATATCTGCTTTCCCATTGTTTAGGTTATGATGATGACGGAAACGCAGTGGAGGGTGGTATTTCTGACGAAGAGTATGCCGAATACTTTGGTCTTCGCGAGGCGTTCTTTGATAACGTCAATTCGTTTGGAACCGGCTCTTTTGAAGAAGAAATCATGAATCGCCTTGTGGAATTACAGGATGAAATTGGCGAGGCGAGGTATACAGATAATGTTGAAGGCGTAACAGGTGTTTTTGATACGATAAAGAGCGAAGGTGCCTTGTATACATCGTATATGGAAGAAATGGGCAAAGACTACAAGGATTCCTTCTGTATCATCGGAAACACGGCGAGCAGTACCACCGATTTGGGAAGTACGCCGTTTAACCGCGCATATCCGAATGTCGGAACTCACGCAAACGTGTACAATACGATTGTTACGCAGGATTTTATCGTTCCTGTGAGCGGAATTTTTGGCACGGTATTTGCGATTGTGCTTGCGCTTTTGTACGTCTTTATGAGCGAGAACAAAAAAGCGTGGCAGCAGAATACTATCGGCGCGCTTTTGGTCGCAATGCTTCTGCTGATTCCGGTACTGCTGATGATGTTTTTCGGCATTTACACGCCGGTGGTCACTCCTGCGCTGATTGCTATTTCTTCATTCCTTGCGGTCACTATCCTGCGATTTATTACCAGTGAAAAAGACAAGAGCTTCTTGCGCAATGCGTTCAGCACATATCTTTCTCCCACGGTTGTTGACCAATTGGTAAAGTCTCCGGACAAACTGCGCCTCGGCGGTGAGGAAAAAGAGATGACCGCTTTGTTCACCGATATCCGCTCATTCTCTACGTTCAGTGAAAAAGTGACGCCGACCAAACTTGTCCGTGTCTTGAACGAATATCTTGGTGCGATGAGCGACTGTATTTTGGCTCAGGACGGAACAATCGACAAATACATCGGTGACGCAATCGTTTCGTTCTTTGGTGCTCCGTTGGATTTGCCTGACCACGCATATGCCGCGTCCGTCGCCGCAATCAGAATGAAGCAGGCGGAAAAACGCTATAATGACGAACATTTTGCCAGCGGTGACATTCCAATGCTTTTGCAGACTCGTATTGGTTTGAATACAGGAAGCATGGTCGTGGGCAACATGGGTACGTCGAATAAAATGAACTACACGATGATGGGCGATAACGTAAACCTTGCCGCGCGTCTGGAAGGTGTAAACAAAGTCTATCATTCATGGATTTTGGCATCAGAGACCACATGGAATATGGTCGATTCGGGCTCGCATGCTGGTGAGCTCATAGCGCGTCCGTTTGACCGTGTGCGCGTTGTGGGTAAGGAACAGCCCGTTCAGCTGTACAACATCCTTGGCTTTAAGTCTGAGCTTTCGTCAGTTGAGCTGGAAATGACCGAAGTGTTCAAAGGCGCAATCGATGCGTATCTCAAGCGCGACTTTAAGAAAGCGGAGCAGATTTTCATGGAGGCGAATAAGGTCATGCCGGATGAGACATCGATTATGTTTGCGGAGCGTTGCCGCGAGTACATGAGCGCGAACTTGCCGGACGACTGGGATGGCGTATACCAGATGACGACGAAGGGCCACGACTAAAAACAAAAATCTCTCGCTTTTCACGAGAGATTTTTTTCTAGCCAACTGTCGGACTTGAACCAACTCTTCGGTCGCGCACGTCCTGTGCGCTCCCTTCGAGCCGCCAGCACTCGCTGTCGGGCGCGTCCTGCGCCCTTTTCATAAAAATGCGCGCGCCTGCTTGCATTTTTATGCGCTCGTTTGGTGGTTGGTTCAAGCCCGAAAAATATTTCTGAAAAATAAAAAAAAGTCGTGCCTGAAAAACACGACTTTTTACAAAGATAAATCTAAAGCCAACTGTCGGACTTGAACCAACTCTTCGGTCGCGCACGTCCTGTGCGCTCCCTTCGAGCCGCCTGCACTCGCTGCCGGGCGCGTCCTGCGCCCTTTTCGGAAAAATTGCTCGCACCTGCTCGCGATTTTTCCGCGCTCGTTTGGTGGTTGGTTCAAGCCCGATATATAGTTCTTTAAAAACAAAAATCTCTCGCTTTTCACGAGAGATTTTTTTCTAGCCAACTGTCGGACTTGAACCAACCACCTGCGCGTTACGAGTGCGCTGCTCTACCGGATGAGCTAAGTTGGCGAGTGAATGTATATTAGCAAAATAAAAGGGTTCCGTCAACATGCGGAACCCTTTTTTGTGCGCTTTGGCAGAGCGTTTTATAAAACAATCACGCCTTGGTTAGTTTCGGGAGATTTGACCGTTGTTCGCCATGCGCTCCATGTCGCCGATGCTGTGAACAATCATGTAGTTTTCATAGACTTCTATTTTGTTGCGCGCGATGTATTTGTCGATTTCTGTTCTTGTCAAATCCATAGAAAGTCCTGCCCAGCGTGCGATGTCCTGAATGGTTACGTCAAAGCGGCGCAGCGTTTTGTTCGTCATGGAAACGGGATTCATTTCGTCCAGCATACAGAATACGTCGGCGATACGTGCCTGCAAATCGTTGATGACCAAAATCTTGAGGCGACGCTTCTGGTCGTAGATGCGCTTACAGAACAATTTAAGCAACATGAGCGCAATCTGCGGATTTCCTGCGACGAGAAGCTCAAAGTTTGCTTTGCTGAATTCAAGACACTGCACGTGACCGGCTGCCATACAAGTGGCTGAGCGGGGGGAGTTGTCCAAAATTGCCATCTCTCCAAAAAGTTCGCCCGGCTTAAGAATGTCCAAGTTTTTATTGGTGCCGTTTACGCATTTTACCAGTTGCACTTTGCCATGCTGAATGAGGTAGAATGTGTCGCCCGGCTCAAATTCACAGATGATTACTTGTCCCGGCTCATAATTTTTTGCGAAACGCTGGAACGCAGGTAAATCAAACTGATGGAGTGTACCGCCTGATGAGACTTCATCCGCAGCTTCTTCTTCATAATTGTTCGCATGTCTGTCAGCCTGCGCTTTTGACATGGTATACATTTTGACCACTTCATTCTTGTCGTAATAGTTTGGATAGCGTTTGAGGAATGCAATGCAGACATCGCAGCAGGAACGGAATTTTTCATCGTTGTAGAAAGCCTGCGCTACAGAAATCATTGCGGACATCGGGTTTATGGTCAAATCTTGATTGAGGATGGATTCGATTTTTTTATGCACCTGTCGGAGTTGTCCTGAAAAGACGCGGAGCATCTTCATTATAACTCCCTTGTTACTTCCGAACATGGATTCAAATTCGGGGACGGTCAATGCAACACAAGTGGAGTCTGATAGAACGGTGACTGTTTCCTCTCTGGGGAAATGTCCGAGCGAAGACTTAACGCCGAAGAACTCGCCGTTTTTAATCTGTTCGGTGAGAGGCTCTTTGCTTTCAATGTCAGTGGTTGTGCTGACGGCAAGACCCTTCTGCAAGATGAATATTCGTTCATCCTTGTCACCTTCGAAGTAAACTATAGAACCTTTTGAATATTGCATTAATTTTGGCATAAACCTATCCTCATCATAAGTATAACACAAAGTATGAAAAATATGCTAGTATTTTCATATGATAGATTTGCATTCTCATTCAACTGCTTCCGATGGAAGAGCGTCGCCTGCTGATTCAGCCCGGTATGCGGCGGAAAAAAATCTGACGGTATGGGCTTTAACTGACCACGACACGATTGCGGGACTGCACGATGCCGCTGTTGTCTGCAAAGAGACGGGGGTTGTGTTTGTTCCCGGAATTGAGATTACGGTAAATTGGCCGACAGGAGAGTTTCATCTTTTAGGGCACGGGCTCACTCACTGCTCGGACGAGCTTAAAAATGTGATTGCAAAATTAAAGGCGGGTCGGGACGAGCGAAATAATCATATCGTCGAAAAAATGGCAGAAGACGGAATTGTTACGACGGTTGAGGAATTAAAGTCATTCTGCGGGGTGGAGCAGTTGGGCCGCCCCCATTTTGCCGACTACTTGGTGCATATCGGTGTGGTAAAAAATCGGCAGGCTGCGTTTGACAAGTATTTGGCGCAAGGTCGGCCGTGGTTCATTCATCACAATGGAGCAGATTTGGATGAGGCAATCAGTGCGATTACGTCTAGCGGCGGCGTTCCCGTTCTGGCGCATCCGCTTTCGCTCTACGTCTCTTGGGGAAAAATTGAAGGCGTTCTCACCGATATTGTTGCGCATGGCATTCAAGGCTTGGAGGCATGGCATCCTGGCGCGAGAGTTGGCGAGGCAATGCGTCTGGAAGAACTTGCGCGCAAGCTGGGATGCTTTGTGACGGGCGGCAGCGATTTCCATGGAGAAGGAGTCCGTGCGGACAGACATCTGGGTAAAACCAGCGGCGGAAAGAAAATTGCCGACCGCTTTTGGGACGAAGAACTTGCCCCGCATTTGCCGAATTACAGCGTGGACTGGTGGCTTTCATAAAGTGGAGGGGAGAAGTCTCTCCCCTAGGCTCAAACTGTGTTTTCGCCATACCCTACTCTCCTAGGGGCGACTTGTTGTTTTTCAGCCCCTAAGACCCACAGATTATTGTTTCATAAATGTAAAACTCTTGTTATATTTATATCCAAGCCCCAATTTTACTTCCAGAAAACCAAATTTGTTGATTTCAAATTTTGATATAATCGGAGTTCTGTTTCCCATCATATAAAGCCCCTCGCCCGTTACTTCGGAAAATATGAATTTTAAATCACCATCATTCCAGTTGTCATTTTTAGATGTTGTTACAAAGCCGACGATATTATCGCCACTTTTTAAAATTTCTACAGTATATGTATCGTCTTTCCAAATTCCTGCATATGTTTTTGGAGCAGTGCTACAGTCAAAATCTGCTTTTGTTTTTTCAAAGATTGGCTTAACGTGGTTAACGTTTTTTAAGAAATAACCGTCTTGGTTGTATCTATTTACAGAAGCCGTGTTTAATGTTTCTTCATAGCCGCGAGTTGTTGTTGAGCCTATGTATTTGCCTTTGCTGTCATACACTGACGTTGTTGATGTGGTGGGTGTTGAGGTGGTGTAGGTATAATTATATGTTTCGTAAAATTTTTGACAGGAAATAAACACATCCGCTCCCAATTCTTTCGCAAAATCTTCAGCATCTGCAGGATCTTCCATCGGACCGAGAAATCCGGATTTTCCAATAATAAAAAAATCGGAAAAAAGTAGCTGATATACTTCATCTATGTTCGCTGTGCCATAATCGAAAATATAGACATTTTCAGTCGCTTCAAATTCCATGGGCGCAGAACTTGTATAAAAATCTTTGTAACTTGAAGAAGCGCAGCTCAAAAACATGAACATGCAAAAAAACAATGACAACTTTGTGATAATCTTTTTCATAAGGAACCTCCAATTCCAGTTGTTTATATTATCCCGCCTTTCTAGGGCGAGTTATTTTGTTTTTGTAACAACACCTGTCAGTACATTTATCTGATATGTACCACCAAGTACAAAATTATATGTTCCTGATTGCACGAGGTTACTTGCCTTGTAGCCGGTTTTCTGTACGAGCACGGATGTTGCCCATGCATATTTTCCAGACGAAGAGATTGAGAATTCTGCGACTCCTGTTGGATAAGAGCCATTTCGCATCGTCACCGAGAAAGATTTTGTTGTGTTGCCAATTGAAGCCGCCATTGTTCCAAATTTTGTTTTTGCGGATGTTGCATATCCTGGATGGTATAAATACACATAGATACAGTTCTTTTGCCATACGCCATACAGTGTTATGCTGCCCGTAACTGTATACGAACTTCCAACTTTGTAATAGGTACTTGCATTTCGTTCTGTTTTCCATCCTAAAAATGTATAACCGCTTCTGCTTAACCCCAGTGAACTTGCAGTAGGAAGTGTTATTGTCGTTTTTCCTGTCACTGTTCTAAACGCCGTGCTACCTGCGGTCACACCATAGTCATCGGTCTTGTGGTATGAAATTTGATAGATTGGTAATGACCATACGGCATATAGTGTTTTGCTGCCAGAAAAATCTGCATGTACATCATCACCATCAGAGAATCGCACATAGTTACTGTCAGAAGATTCTGCCCAGCCGCTAAATACATAGCCTGAGCGTGATAGTCCAAGAGAGGTTGCTTTTAAAAGAGTGAATCTAATACCTTCAGATTCTGTTCCTTCTGCTTTCTGCGTTTTTGT
>JAFSTK010000181.1 GCA_017450535.1 Treponema sp. | reverse complement strand
TTCCTAAATGCATCCGTCCGCTTGGAGACGGCGCGAATCTTCCCTTTATCATCAAAAAAAGTATAGCAGAAATCAAGGTTTGTGGTATATAATAGAAATGAGAGAAAAAAGAGTCACGACGCTAATGCGGAGTTAAATAAGGAGAAACCATGAGCAACAAAATTATTTTAAAAGCAGAAGACTTGGACGGTTATCTGACAAAAGAAGACAATGAGGAACTGCAGCAACTAGATGATTTGTTCAAAGAGACTATGCAATACTTTGACCCCGTAAACAAAGAAAAAATCATCGAAGGCTACGACAAGATGGGAAAAGTGATGCAGGAAATCTGCAAAAAACACCCTGCCATTAAAGTCTATTCCTTTGAGACCGACCAGCAGGCACAGGCAGAAGCAAGTTGCGTTATCTCCCGCCTTCGTGACGAGCGCACCGACCACCAGGAATTCATGTACTACAGCCAGCGGGCATACGAGATGCTTTTCAGAATGGCCTATGTGAATCAAAAGACGGACAAAAAAGGACATATCATCGTAAAAACGCCCGTCACCTTCCCCGTGCAGAACTATGCCGTGCACAAAATTCCTGACATCGACTACAAAATCAACAACACCGTAATGTGCGTAATGCTCCGCGGCGCATTACTTCCGAGCATGATTCTGTCAAAAGAAATTCAGGAATACTCTTCCACGGGCTATCTGACTCCGTTCGCCCTGTTCAAAATCAGCAGAAACGACACAAAAAATGAAAATAACATGGAATACATTCTGGATTTGGACAAATCGTTCTTCAATCTTGAACAGCTGAACGGCAAAGACTTGATTTTTGCTGACCCGATGAACGCGACCGGCGGCTCACTTGTGACTGTCGTAAAATATTTGCAGAATCAGGGCGTAAAACCAAAATCCATCGCATTCTTCAACACGATATCTACACTCAAAGGCTCAATCCGTGTGACCCGCGCGCTGGAAAACTGCACATGCTACACGCTCTGGGTTGACCCCGTGATGAACGAAAAAGCGTACATCATGCCGGGCTTGGGTGATGCGGGAGACCGTTTGAATGGCATGGATAAAAAAGAGCATCCGCGCAACATCATCCAACTGCTCGCTGACTATGGTCACAACATCTCAAGCCTGTACCGCTCACAGATGTTTGAGATTGAGCGCACGGTGCTGGGATAAAAAAAGGACAACGAGCAGCGGATTATTTAAAACTCAATTCCTTCAGCAGCGCATCACTTTTGGCAAAAGACTCATGCAGCATCGCAATCAGTTCCGCAGTAGTATGAGTCTTTTCCTCTTCCTTTACGAAAGGATTTTTTACATCAAGATTCCAGCCGTTTGAAGCAATAGTTTCCGCACTCACACGCCACGCCTGTTCGTTTTCAGTGCGCTTGTTCCACCACGCTTTAAGCGAAGCAAACTCTGCTTTCTGAATTGGCTTCGTCTTTGAATACGACTTCTGACCTTCGGGCAGCTTGTGTTCCCAGTACCAGATTTCGCGGGTCGGCTCGCCTTTTGTAAAGAACAGAAGATTCGTTGCAACCGAAGCGTAAGGCTGGAACACCGAGTTAGGAAGACGCACAATCGTGTGAACATTGCACTGCTTCAAAAACTCCTCGCGGATTCTCTGCTTAACGCCGTCGCCAGTCAAAGAACCATCCGGCAAAACAATAGCAGCGCGACCACCATCCTTCAGATATCTCATCATCAAAAGAAGGAACAGGTCGGCACTCTCAGTAGTTCTGAATTGAGCAGGATAGTTAGTCTCAACGCCGTCAGAAACACTCGCGCCAAACGGCGGATTTGCAAGAATAACATCAACGCGGTCTTTTGCACTGATAGCCGTATATTCGCGGTTCAAGCTGTCGCCGTTCACCACATTCGGAACTTCAATATCATGCAGAATCAGATTGGTAACGCAGAGCATAAACGGAAGCGGCTTAAGCTCCTGACCTCGAATCGTCTTTTCAAGCAGCCGCGCGTCCTCGACCGAATGAACATCCTGCTTTCTGATGTTCTCAATGGCGCTGGTCAAGAATCCGCCCGTTCCGCAGGCAGGGTCAAATACCACCTCACCCAAGCGCGGATTTACAATCTCGGTCATAATCTCCGTAACCGCACGCGGAGTATAGAACTCTCCATAATTTCCCGCGCTCTGCAAATCACGCAGAAGACTCTCGTAAATATCGCCGAAAACATGACGGTCTTCGCTTGCATTAAAATCAATCTCATTAAGCTTGTTCACAACCTGACGGATAATCGTGCCGTTTTTCATATAGTTGTTCGTGCCCGCAAAAATATCACGCACCAGCACCGCCCGCGCGTTCACCCCGCCGTCCGAGTCCGTAACATCAAGATTCTGCAAGCCCGGAAAAAGCTTAGAGTCCACAAACTCCTTCATCGCGTCACCGGTAATGCCCTCACTGTCTCCAGCCCAGGCCCGCCACTGCAAATCAGAAGGAATGACCGAAACATAATCGTCCTCAATCAACTCCATCTCCGCATCCTTGTCGTCCAGAATTTTGAGCGTAATCAGCCACCCCAGCTGCTCAATTCTCTGCGCGTCACCCGAAACACCAGCGTCCTTCCGCATAATGTTCTGCAATGTCTTTATGATTCCGTTTATGTTCGGCATTCTGTTTGTTCTCCTATTTCTTCTCTATTTTCCTTATCATCTTATCAAAATCAGAATCTATTTTCTGCGTTTTGTTAAAAATCTCATATTCAGCAAAAGCCTTGTTATCTGCATCATTTCTGGAAATTTTTCCATTTCCTTCAAGAATGTCGTATTTGCGAAACTCAAGAAATTCATTTACGCTGGCTGCAAACTGCTTCATATTAAATGGGATTTCACGTTCAATCAAATCTTCAATATAATCAAAATAACCGCTCACAGCCCGTTCCAGCTGGCGGATTTGTTTTTCTGAAAGATAGTTTTTTGCAATATTTACATCACTTTTAAGGACACGGCCATCTGGAGAATTTTTCCAAGTTGTTAGTCCCATGTGTTCTTTTGTATGGTCAGCCTTGTCATAGACAATTTCTGCCGCAGTCTGACCTGTAATTGCATAATGAAACTTATTCTGAACTGTTGCATAAAACTGTTTTGTAGTCTCAGAATTTCGGTCATAATCAATGGAACACTCAGCAAAAATATCTGTAATCTGCTGCCAGATTCTGCGTTCACTTGCACGAATAGAGCGAACTCTTTCCAAAAGTTCGCGAAAATAATCTTTTCCAAATACAGTTTCGCCCTGCTTTAATCGCTCATCATCCAGCACAAAACCTTTCTTGATGTATTCCTTTAATACATTTGTGGTCCAGATACGGAACTTTGTAGCTTTTGCAGAATTCACTCTATAACCAACAGAGATGATGGCATCGAGGTTGTAAAAGGTCATTTTATAGTTCTTTCCATCAGAAGCAGTTGCCGAGGATTCCTCGGTAACTGAATCGCTGTCCAATTCCCCTTCTTTGAAAATATTCTTCAAATGTAAGGATATATTATCTGAAGAACAGCCGTACAGTTCGCCCATTGATTTTT
>JAFSTK010000180.1 GCA_017450535.1 Treponema sp. | reverse complement strand
TTTTTTCCGAGCAGTTTTTGCAACCGGATTCCCACTACGGCACCAACGGCACCCATTCCAATCATTGTGACAGTTTTGATTTCCATAGACTATTTTTCTCCGTATAATTCCATAAATTCGCGGACACGTGTGTTGTAGCGTTCTTCTTGCTGAAAATAAGAAATTGCGTGAATCGCGCCTTCTGCAAGGAACAGTTCTTTGGGGAAAGAACAATATTCGTAATTTGCCAAAGTCATGCTGATTGGTACGCGCTTGTCTTCGCTTCCGTGGATAAAGAGCATGGGACGACGATTCACTTTGAGCGCATCAAATGTGCTGTACTCGTCCAGAGAAAAATCTGCGAACCATTTGGTGTACAGTCCGCCAGTCGCGAGAATCAGTTTGGAAAGAGGAACGGGGATATGGCGCAATTCAGTCAGCTCGTAGTAAACCATCGCTTTTGGCTCAGTAAATCCGCAGTCAGCGATAAAGCCACGCAGGTTCGGCGGAAGATTGTCGCAGCCGCTTGCCATCACCACCGTAGCGCAGCCCATGGAAATGCCCTCCACAAAAATGGGAAGCGCGCCGTCAAACATGTCGTCCAGTTTCAGAATCCAGTCGCGGCAGTCATATCGCTCTTTTACGCCAAAGGTGAGATATTTTCCCTCGCTCTCGCCATGTGCCCGCTGATACGGCATACACACGTGATAGCCCAGGCTGTTGTAGTAGCGGGCAAGTGTCGCATATTCACGGAGCGGCGCAGAATGGTAGCCGTGCATCATCAGCACAGTGCCTTTTGCCGCCGGGGCAGGAAGAAAAAATGCGACCAGTTTCAGGCCGTCAAAACTGTTCATCTCCAGACGGATTGGTGCGCTCGCTAAAAACCATTCGGTATCTTCTTTGTTGCGCTCGTAATTCTCAATGCTGTTAAAATGCTTTACTAAGTTCTTTTCGACTGCTGGCTTGGAGCGACCAAAACTCGGCACGAACATAAAAAAATAAATCGCCACAAAATACGAGACGACCACGCCGGCAACAATCGCCGCACCATAACCGATTTTTCGGACAATACGCTTTTCCATAGTGATTTTATTTTAAACCGTTTACGGATAAATGCAAGTGGAATTGACCGTGTTTGATGTGAGCAGACAGTTTGACGCATCCTTTTGGCTGTCCTAATCTATTTTTCTTGCGTCCACGAGAATTTCGGTTTATAATAAGATATTATGCTTGAACTTAGTGTAAATGCAAAGTCGCCACTGGCTATTGCGGCGGCATTTAAGAAAATACATGACATGGTACGTACAGGAACGCTGGACGCTGATGCCCCAGTGCATCTTACGCTCGCTCCGGGACAGTACCACGAGATATTGTCATACAATCTGGAAAATCCGTTGATTATGGAAAGCGTTCCTGGTACAAAACCGGAGGATTGCGTTATCAGCGCGGAAAATTGCGAGGCGTTCCACAAAGACACGGAGAATCGCGCGGTGTTTGTAATTGGTTTGGGTGCCACAAAAGTGACCTTGCGCGGCTTTACAATTGAAAATACACACGTAAAGACCAATGATGGCGTTGCTTTGGGAAACCAGGCGGAAGCCCTGTGCTGGCACAACTACGATGGATTCTTGCTCGCAGAAAATATGCGGTTTATCAGCCGTCAGGACACAGTGCATGTAAAAGGTGTCTCGCGCTTTAAGAATTGCTATGTGACAGGCGATATCGATTTTATCTGGGGGTACTGCGATTTGAGCTTGTGGGAAAATTGCCACATTCATACGCGGGAAGATAACCGTGGCGGCGAGAGAGACGCATACGTGTTGCAGAGCCGTGCGCTTAACGGAAAGCCTGGTTTTGTCTTTACTGACTGTGAATTCACTGCCGACAAGCGTGAAGGAAATTCGCATATCTACATCGGTCGCTCAGCTGGCACTGGAAAGCCGGACAGTCCTGACCGCTGGGACAGCATCGCGCTCATCAACTGCACGATTAGCCCTGAATACGATCCCGCATTGTGGACGGATGAGGGCGGAAAACGTGTGGTGTATCCAAAAGGAAGCGCGGCGACAGGTTGGCGCGAGTACGGCACAAAAACTGTTGGCGAGAACGGCCATACTATTGCGGCGGACATTTCAAAACGCTTCCCCTACGGCTATGTAATGAATAACAAAGAATATTTTGCGCACTATGCCAGCTCTTCTTTGATTCTTGGTGCGTATGCAAGTAAATACGAAAATTAAAAGTGTTTACAACAGGAGAAAATATGAAAAGTATAAAAATTGAAGATTTTGGCGGCAAAAACGACGGCACATTTGACAACACAAATGCCTTCAGCAGAGCGTTTGCCGATTTGCAGGCGAACGGCGGCGGAACGCTTACGGTAGGAAAAGGCGTGTGGCGAACCGGCGCAATTACTTTGTTCAGCGACACAACTTTGGTGTTGGAAGAGGGCGCAGAACTTTCATTTATTCCTGAGCCGGAACGCTATCCGCCCGTGTACACTCGCTGGGAAGGCGTGGAATGTTACGCAATGCATCCGCTCATCTATGCAGACAAACAGAAAAATATCAAAATCACCGGCAAAGGCGTTGTAAACGGAAACGGAAAGCCGTGGTGGGAAATGCGCAACGCAAAGCGCAACAAACAGTTTGAGCCAAAAGAGCCGTATGAACTTGCTCTGGCAAAACTGAATCCTGACTACAAGAATCAGCCGGGCGGCGGTGGCGGACGCGAAGTGCAGTTCTTGCGCCCCAGTTTTGTTGAATTCATCAACTGCGAGAAAGTCACGCTGGAAGGCATTACGGTAAAAGATTCTCCGTTCTGGACAATCCATCCGCTGTACACCAAGGGACTTACGCTCAAAGATTTGTATGTTGAGAACCCAAAAGATGCGCCCAACACAGACGGCATCGACATTGATTCCTGTGAAGACGTAAAAATCATCGGCTGCAACGTAAAGGTCGGTGACGATGGCATTTGTATCAAGAGCGGAAGTGGTCCTGATGGCATCCGCGTGAACAAACCTACCCGCAACGTAGAAATCTGCGACTGCAAAGTGCAGTGGTCTCACGGCGGCATTGTTATCGGAAGCGAGACAGCCGCACCTATCAGCCACATCGTCGCAGAAAACTGCGATTTGAGCGGCACAGACCGTGGCATCCGCATCAAGAGCCGTCGCGGTCGTGGTGGCGACATCTATGACATTCAGCTTAAAAATCTGGACATGTCCGACACGCTCTGCCCCATTGCCATCAACATGTACTATAAGTGCGGTGAAAAAGACCCGTCCAGCCCCCTCTTTTCTCTGGACAAGCAGCCGGTTACGTCAGAAACACCCAAGATTCACGACGTGCATATCTCAAACATAAAGGCAACGGGCTGCAAGGCGAGTGCGGGCTTTATTGTCGGCCTTCCCGAAAGTCCCATTACTGGACTTACGATTAAGGACTGCGACATCAGCACTGACGAGACCAGTACCGAAAGCCCCATGGACAGCGATATGTTCTTTGGCCTGCCGGAAGTGAGCGTTAAGTCCTTCCGTGTGCGCAACACGCCGGACGCAAAGTTTGAGAACGTGAAAATCGTAGGTCCAAAAGAGACATTCATCTACGAGTAAGTGTCACACGGGGGATTCGCTAACGCTGTTCGGGCTAACGCCCTCACGTGGTCAAATTATAAGGGGTGATGGCTTTTAGCGACGTTAGTCGCGTAGCGTTAGCGTGTCATTTCCCCGACGTTTCGTTCCGTGTGACTAAAAAAACGTGGGCTTGGGAAGAGCTCCCTAGGGGAAAGAGTTTTCCCCACCTAGACTATTAGCGAAAGTTGTACTATAATAGTACAATCATTTTTTCGTATACAAACCGCAAAACGCGGAAAAAGGAGTTAAAACTATGGCAAAAGTAGTTACTTTTGGTGAATTGATGTTGCGCATCCAGCCGGCTGATTACTATCGTTTCGTGCAGGTTGACTCAATGACGACAACATTTGGTGGCGGTGAAGCAAACGTATCTGTTTCTCTCGCAAACTATGGCAACGAATCTTATTTCGTAACCAAGTTGCCGACTCATGAAATTGGTCAGGCTGCAGTAAACAGCTTGCGCAAGTACGGTGTTCACACTGAATACATCGTTCGTGGTGGTCCGCGCGTAGGTATCTACTACAACGAAAAAGGTGCTTCACAGCGTGGTTCAAAATGTATATACGACCGTGCAGGTTCATCAATTCAGTTGGCAAAACCGGAAGAATTCAACTGGAAAGAAATTCTGAAGGATGCAAAATGGTTCCACATCACGGGCATTACTCCGGCTCTGGGACCGAACATGGTGACCGCTTGTATCGAAGCATGTAAAGTTGCTCGCGAACTGGGCGTAACCACTTCTTGTGACTTGAACTACCGCGGAAAGCTGTGGACAAAAGATGAAGCTCGCAAGGCTATGACAGAAATCTGTAAGTACGTTGATGTCTGTATCTCTAACGAGGATGATGCAAACGACGTATTCGGCATCAAGTCAGAAGGTACTGACACGACTAAGGGTACGCTGAACAACGACGGTTACGTTTCAGTTGCTCGCCAGCTCAAAGAGAAATTCGGTTTCAAGAAAGTTGCAATCACATTGCGCTCTTCAATCAACGCAAACCGCAACGACTGGCAGGCTCTCCTGTACGTGGACGACAAAGACTACGCATTCTCAAAGAAATACGAGATGTGGATTGTTGACCGCGTTGGTGGCGGTGACTCATTCGGCGGCGGCCTGATTCACTCACAGCTCAAGGGTATGAACACTCAGGATTCAATCAACTGGGCAGTTGCAGCTTCTTGTCTGAAGCACTCAATCATCGGTGACTACAACATGGTCAGCGAAGACGAAGTGAACAAGCTCGCAGGCGGCGACGGTTCTGGACGTATCCAAAGATAAAAAATTACATCCATGTAATTTTTTATCTTGACGAAATATTCTGTTCACCTTTCGGCAAACAGAATATTTCGTCCAAGTTTTTCAGCCGCCATCCTTGGCGGCGGGAATTTTTAAGCGGGCAGAGGCTCGCTTTTTTTGTTTTAGAATGAATTCGGGTTCTTAGGGCAGAGCCCTAAGCCGTGCTGGAAGAGAGAGGGGGGGGGGTGGGGGAGAGAGGAACAACGCTTCGGAGTAGAGGTTCCTCTCTCCCCAAAATACACGCAGGGTCAGGGGCTACGTAAGCCCCTAAAAAGTTATTTTCTGATAAGCACGCCGAGCGCAAAACCGAGCGAATTCAGTTGTTCGTCGGAAAGCGTTGTTTCGCGGCTGAGACTGGGAAGCGGTGCGTTTGTGGCGGCGACCCAGTAACGGGCATCGTCAGCTTGTTTGTCGGGAGTACGGCAGCGGGCGAGTACGGGGGCAAGTCCTGTGGTGCGGCTGAGTGTCTCCTGGCTTTCGGTGGAGATGAGTTTTTCAATCAAGACCGTGTTTTTTTTGTTTTTGGTGAAGGGCACTGCATAAAAAATCGGGGCGACAAAATGTCTGCGGTCAGCAGTCAGTTCTGACGGGAAGAAAATGGACGTGAACGGCTCTATGGTGTCATGCTCAATGCTGCGGTGGTCGTCAAGGCTCATAATGACGACGCTTGCCAAATTGTTCTTCATAAAAGCAGCGACCGCTTTTTTGTCCATATTAAATGACTCAGGACTGATTAATCCTTCCTTCAGCCATTTTCTCAGGAATTGCACGGCTTGATATAGCGGAGCGTCCGGGGTACCTGCAAGACGTTCTGCGATTTCGTCCATATTCAGCCTTTTTCCTTTCTTGTTGCACTCTTCGATGTATTCTTGAATTAAAGAAATGGCGGTGTCGTAAGCGGTCTTTCCGTTCAACGCTTCGGTGTAGGCGCTGAGCATATCGAGCATAAGTTGTCCGTCTCTTCCCGCAAAAATCATTCCGTAGTCATCGAAAATCTTTTTTGATTCTTTGATAAATCGGGCGATATCATTCCACGTGTTGATGTTTTTGACGCTTGTTTTGCGCATCTTTCTTACTTCGATATCTATTTCTGTGTGGCTGGACAGGAAAGGGAGTGACTTGAAAGTTTCTCCGCTCGCTTTTGTAGTGGCTTCCCGGATTGAAGATGTGATGTTGGCAAAAAATTCGGGTGGCAGGGAGACCGTGTTTGGTGCCAGCGTTTCAGCTGTTTTGAGCGGCTGCCCCGATGTAGTCAGCACGATGTCGGGTTTTCTTCCGTTCCGCAATTGATAGTAAAGAGAAACGGAGTTGTCGTACTGAATGAAAGACGCTTCGTTTTTTAACAATTCTTTTATGGCAGGAACATTCGTTTCCGGAATGCGGTAAAAAGCAACCAGCGGCTTACGGAAGACTTTTATGGCACAAAAGGTACCAAAAATAACTAAGAGCGCAATCGTTGCGCCGGCAATAACAATGTTTTTCCGAGTTTTTTTCATAAAACTTATTTTATCACGAATATGAATTCTTCGCAATTTATTCCGATAAATAGAATGAAAAGTTATTTGACAGTATATCGTTTGTTTGATAAACTGATACGATAGGATGGCGGAAGTGGCGAAGAATTGTTTTCGACGGGTAGTACAAGCGTTCTTTCTGTTAATATGCTTTACTTTATCTTCTCATATTTTTGCTCAGGACATGAGCCGGTTGGTGAGAGTGTATGCGGATATTGACGCAGCTTTTGCTTCACGTTCTGGTGAGGCGGTCTCGTCAGTTCTAAAGACAAACGTAGACTCTCCGTCATATGGACTTGTCGAAAATTATACGCTCAAGAAAACACGTCAGCTTATTATTCGTAATGACTTGGAGTTTGCTCGCGAGACATCTTTGGCATTGATTGATAACAATGTTGAAAATTATGATGCCATCGATTTGTATTCTTATATTGATAAGGCAATTCTTGGCGAAGAGCAGAAAAAGCAGGCTGAAGAAGAGAAGAAAATGCGCGAGTTGGCAAGACTTGCCGCATTGAATGAAAAGACAAGACAGCAGATTGAAAACAGGGGCGCGTATCAGACGATGAGCACTTCTGGCGGTAAATCAGTGTACGTGAGCGAGCAGGAACAGGCATATTCCCCGTTGCTTTGGACAATTAAATTGGGAATCGCGGACATATTATTTCAGAATGTCACGGAACCTAGTTATTCCAGCACAAAATATGGCTTGGCTGTAGGAGCGGATTTGTTTTATCCGACAGAATATTTTGTGTTTGGCGCAGATATTCTTGCTGATATCCATTTCTTGTCGCTTTCGGGCGAACAGGAAGTGATGTATTCTGGCAGAATTATTCCTAAAATTGCTTTTGCAGGATTGAGCAGACATTTATTTGTGCGTGCGGGTTTTGCGGCATATCCGATTTCTTCAAACGATCGGGAAAAAACAGGTTCTGCAGAATCATTCTTTACGCCGGCAGTTGGACTGGGTTTTGAGAATGTTGATGTTGGGGCATCTAAATTTGGTGTACATGCGGATTACTATCTGGGTCATGTCGCATACGATGGCATAAAGGCTGCCGCAGAATTTAGTGCCGCAATTTTGTTCCCGCTGAGCATACATGAACGCTCAAAAGTCGGTCTTGAACTCGGCGCAAGCGATGTATTGTTTATAAAAGAGAGCGGGGTTGACAATAGAATAAAAGGAATTTTCGCAATTGGAGTCGGAAATGTTCAGAAATAAAAAGGGTTTGATTGTAACAATCTTGTGTTTGTTTGTGGCATTGAGCGCGTTTGCCCAATCCACTTCTAATGCTACTATGGCTTTGCTGCAACGCGCGGATGATGCCTACACTGCAACTGATTATCAGAAGGCATTTGGCTATATCACTGCTGCGCTCAAGATGAACGAGACTGAGTACAGACAGTTTGGCGTTGCACCGAATGTCGCTTTGTTGGCGAAACAGATTTTCCGCCGTCAGCTTCAGGAGGTTGCAAAGACAAAGAATTATTCGATTCTCGATGACGTGAGCGGTCAGCTTGAAAAGTTCCCTGACATTGCGGACTTGGATTTGAATCAGCAGATCAAGCGTTTGCAGGATCAGCGGGCTTTAGATTTACGTGCGCAGGAGCGTGCGGAAGACCGTAAGCACCAAGATTTAAAATCCGAAAAAGACAGAGAGGCACTTGCTCAGTCTTTGAAAGATTTTAGTCAGCAGCAAGAAGAAGAAAGAAAGAAGGATCGAGAGTATCAGCAAGAAAGAGATGAAAAACTCTTTGAGCAGGTTGGCAAGAATAATGAGACTATTGTAAATGCTGTAAGCAAAGGAAACCACACGGTTTTGATCGCCATTCTGATTATCTGCGCTATTTTGGTGGTTGTCTTTGTTATCGTTGTGTTTAGTATTGTCACATCTTCTCGTGCGGCGGCTCATCAGCGCGCGCAATTTGATGCGACACTTAAACTGGTTGCCGGAATGCAGCAACAGAATACGCAGTTGTTGCTTGGCGGAGTGACGGATATTAACAACAATTTGGGCGGCTTGCGTTCTGCTGGCTCAAGCCGTTGGGGTATGGACGCGCTCCCGGCTCCTGAAATGAACGACGAAGAGAAAGTTGAGTTGAAGGACTTGGCAATCAAGTGCGAGGAACTTGGCTCTCAGATTGACCAGATTTCTAAGCGCAAGAACAACTCAAAGAACGTGAGCGAACTGGTGTTCAAGTTGGCGACGCACCTTGGTTTGAACCAGAATACTTCTATGATGTATTTCTGTGCGGCTATGGTGTACGACATCGGCTTCCTGGATTTGCCGGATGAATTGCTGAATGCGGATAATCTGAGCGATGAGCAGCGTCAGCAGTTGCGAACTCATTTGACCAGTTGTGACGAAAAATTTGGCTTTGTTCCGGAAAAATATCGTCAGATTTTCATTGATGCGTCAAAGTCTCATCATGAGAATATGGACGGCACGGGCTATCCGCAGGGACTTGAGGGAGAGAATATTCCTCAGATTGCGCGCTTGATTCACGTAGCGGAAAGCTTTACGGCACTTATCAGCCGCCGAAGCTATCGCGCGATTATGGATAAGGAATCCGCAATCGAAGACATGAAATCAAAGCCAGGCTTGTATGACCCTGATGTAGTTGCGTGTTTGGACGCAATCGTGTAAAATAAACCCCAGCAAAATTTGCTGGGGATTTTTTTTATGTGTGGAATAGTTGGTTACGTAGGGTGCAAACAAGCGACACCCATTTTGATTAACGCACTCAGAAAACTGGAGTATCGTGGATATGATTCTGCTGGCGTGGCTGTTTTGGCCGAGTCTGGCGACGAGATTCTTATCCGTAAAGCAAAGGGCGCGCTTAAATTTCTTGTTGAAAAAATCACTTGCGAAGTGATAAAGCAGTCCAAGCAAAAGGATGAGGCTGAAGCCCAAAAAGAAAACGAGGCTTTTTTGAATGAGGCTGTCGAAAAGACCGCAAGCGTTGTAAAAGGTCATATCGGTATTGGACACACACGCTGGGCGACCCATGGCGAGCCGAGTGAGCTGAACTCTCATCCGCACACAAATGAAAGCGGTTCTGTCGCTGTTGTTCATAACGGTATCATCGAAAATTATGCGACGCTCAAAGCATGGCTTCAGAATCAGGGCGTTGTGTTCCGTAGCCAGACTGATACGGAAGTTGTGGCGCATCTTATCAATTATTACTACGAGCAGACCGGCGAGATTTTTAAGTCTGTGCTGATGACTTTGCAAAAGCTGGAAGGCTCTTATGCGCTTGGCGTGGTCTGCAAAGATTTCCCTGACCGCATTATTGCCGCGCGAAAAGAAAGCCCGCTGATTGTCGGTTTGGGACAGGGCGAGAATTTTATTGCGAGCGATGTTCCTGCAATTTTGGAATACACGCGCGATGTGTATTTCCTTGACCAAAAAGAAGTCGCCGTTCTGTACAACGACCACGTGGATTTGTTTACGGCGGACGGCGAAAAGATTAAACGCGACCCATATCACGTAGACTGGGACATTTCTTCCGCAGAAAAAGGTGGCTATGCTCACTTTATGCTCAAAGAGATTCACGAGCAGCCTAGAGCATTGACCGACACTCTCCGTCCGCGCTTGGTTCTGGACAAAAATGACAAGCCCGTAGACATTCAGTTTGATGAAATCACGTTTGGTGAGGACTGGAACAATGCAAGGCGTATTGTGATTACTGCGTGTGGAACAGCGTATCATGCAGGCGTGGTGGCAAAATATGCGTTTGAGCATTTTGCGCGCATTCCTGTGGTGGTGGACGTGGCGAGTGAATACCGCTACCGAAATCCGATTCTGAACAAAGACGATATTTTTATTGTTATCAGCCAGTCCGGTGAGACGGCGGACACATTGGCGGCTATGCGTCTGGCAAAATCTGCTGGCGCAAAAGTGATTGCCATTACTAACTGCGTGGGTTCCACCGTGAGCCGTGAAGCGGACGAAGTGATTTACACATGGGCAGGTCCGGAAATCGCAGTGGCATCTACAAAAGCGTATACCACGCAGCTCATGTGCTTGTATTTGCTCGCGTTAAAATTGGCAAAAGTACGCGGTGCGATTGAGAATAGTGACTACACAAAAACGCTTGAAGATTTGGCGGCTATGCCCGAAAAAGTGCAGCAGATTGTGGACAATCAAAAAGAAATCCAGCGATTTGCGAGCCAGCAGTTCAACAAGGGAAAGATTTTCTACATCGGCCGTTTGTTTGACAGCGCAAGTTCTTTGGAAAGCGCGCTCAAACTCAAAGAAGTGAGTTACATGCATTGTGAGGCGTTTGCCGCTGGCGAGCTGAAGCACGGACCGATTGCGTTGATGGACACGAATACGCTGGTTGTGGGCATTGCGACACAATCTGAACTGTACGAAAAAATTGCCTCCAACATTCTGGAAGTAAAGGCGCGCGGTGCCGCTACTATGGTTATCACGCAGGACACCACCGGCGCATTTGACAAAACCGTGGACACTGTAATTTCGATTCCGCCGGTGGCTGACGCGCTTTCCCCAATTTTGGCAATCGTTCCCGCACAATTGTTCGCGTACTACTGCGCTGTCCAAAAAGGCAACGACCCTGACAAGCCGCGCAATTTGGCGAAATCGGTAACAGTAGAGTAGGCAGTTTCAAATACGCTGTTTTTGGCGTAAGGATATGTATATGCGAATTATTTGTCTTGGCGATTCAATCATGCAGTACAATGACTGCACCACGTATCCGCAGACGGGTTGGGTGCAGGAATTGGCCCGCTTTTTTCCTGTGGAAACCGAGTTTTTGAATTTTGCGAAAAACGGACGCAGCACAAAGAGTTTTATTGATGAAGGTCGCTTTGACGAAGCGAAAAACGTTGCGCGCGCGGGCGACTGGGCGTTGATTCAGTTTGGTCACAACGATGAGAAAAAGCAGGATCCGGCGCGCTACACGTCTCCCGATGAAGGCGGCGACTACCGCAAAAATCTTGCATTATTTGTCCGCGAGTTGCAAGCAAAAGGCGTTAAACCAATCATTCTTTCGCCCATGGCTCGCCGCAAATTTGTAGCCGACCACAAAATGGAAGACACGCATGGTGCTTATCCCGCCGCCGCTCTTGCTGAAGCAAAAAATCTGAACATCCCGTCAATCGACATGACATCGCTGACTTTTGCGTTCGTTGAGAAAACAGGCGAACTCGTAAGCCGTCGCTTTTTTATGAACTTTGACGCAGGCGAGTACGACAATTTCCCCGACGGCAAAAGCGACAACAGCCACCTTCGCCCCGACGGTGCATTCGCATTCGCAAAACTAGCGGCGCAAGAGCTTGCAAAACTAGGCAAACAATGGCCAGACTACGCCGCACTGTCGAACGCTGTAATTACGGGCGGAATGGATGCAAGCGAATTTGAAAAAGATACAGCAGACGAAAAGTTGATGGCGTAGCCCTATGCTCGAAGCGGGTTCTTAGGGCAGAGCCCTAAGCCGTGCTGGAAGAGGATGGGGGGGCTGGGGGAAAGAGGAACAACGCTTCGGAGTAGAGGTTCCTCCTTCCCCCAGGTGCACGCGGGGTTTTAGGGGCTGCGTAAGCCCCTAGGCGAGAGGGTAGCGACTGACGCAGTAGGCGCGTAGGGGGAGACTTCCCCCACAAAAGGAGAAGAAAATGTATACAAAAGACGAAGCGTTGCAATATATTCAGGAGAACGACGTTAAGTTTATCAAGTTGTTTTTTACGGATATTTTTGGGGTGATAAAGTCACTTTCGATTCAGCCGTCGGAATTGGAGCGGGCGTTTGAGACGGGAATTAGTTTTGACGCGAGCGCGGTGAAAGGTTTTCTGAATATTACGAAAAGCGATTTGTTTATTGTGCCTGACCCTGCGACTTTGTGCGTGCTTCCGTGGCGACCGCAGACGGGAAGAGTTGTGCGCTTTTTCTGCAATGTGCGCTATTTTGACGGAACGCCGTTTGAGGGAGACCCGCGCCTGCTGCTGAAAAATCAGGTGAAAAAGGCTGTTGCGCAAGGGTATGAAATTAAAATCGGTACGAAATGCGAGTTCTACTTGTTCAAATTGGACGAGAAGGGAGAGCCGACGCTGATTCCGCATGACCATGCTGGCTATTGTGATTTGGCACCGCGCGACAGAGGCGAAAATGTGCGCCGCGAGATTTGCCTGACTTTGGAGCAGATGGGCGTGCACCCGGAAGCGAGTCATCATGAGACGGGACCCGGACAGAATGAAGTGGATTTCCGTTGCAGCGACCCGGTGAATTCAGCGGATAATTTGGCGACGTTCAAAACGGTGGTAAAGACGGTGGCTGACCGCTACGGACTTTTTGCTTCATTTATGGCAAAGCCGTTGGCTGACCAGGCGGGAAGCGGACTGCATTTGAGCATTTCGTTGTGGAAGGACGGGAAAAATCTGTTTGCGGGCGAATTGAGCGATGAGGGGCGGCAGTTTATGGCGGGTATTATGAGCCGTATGCGCGAAATTACTGCATTTTTGAATCCCTACCCCAACTCATATGAGCGTTTTGGTGAATTTGAGGCGCCGCGCTATGTCAGCTGGAGTCGTGAAAATCGTGGTCAGCTGATTCGTATTCCTGCGTCTGAGGAACAGGATGCCAGCCTTGAGTTGCGTTCTCCAGATCCGTCATGCAATCAGTATCTGGCAATTTATCTGGTGCTTGCCGCTGGTTTTGAAGGCATCACGCAGAAAACGGTGCTTCCTCCGGCAAAGGATGTGGACTTGTACAATGCTTCTGCGGCGGAAACAAAAGGATTGGAGAGTCTTCCGCTCACGCAAAAAGAAGCGGTGAATCTTGCGATTAAGAGTGATTTTGTAAAAGCGATGCTCAGCCAGCGTTTAATCGATGCGTTTGAAGAAGCCGAGGAAAGCGCGCGCAAAGCCGAATATACTGAAATCTAGGTGCGTTGATGGAGAGCGTTCTTATCGTTTCCAACACAAATACCACGATGGGCATCATCTCTGCGATGCTCCAGTCTCAGCCGTTTGACCGAATTGTGACCAGCCAGGACAGTTCGGAGGCGCGCAGGTATTTGCTTGACGGAGACTTTGATTTGGTGATTATCGATACGCCGCTGGTAAACGAATTGGGCGATGATTTTTCCGTTCATGCCGCAGAAACAACGTCATCGGGAATTATTCTGGTAGTGGAGGTGGAAAAGTTGGAGGACATTGCGTTGCGCGTGGAAGACAGCGGCGTATTCGTGTTGCCAAAGCCGCTCAGTCCCGAATCGTTTTATCAGGCGGTAAAATTGCTTATTGCGAGCCGCAACCGTCTTGCCAAACTGGAAGAAGAAAATCGCCGACTGCAGCGTAAACTGGAAGAGACGCGCACCGTAGACCGTGCAAAATGTGTGCTGATAGAGCGGCTCCAGATGACGGAGGCTCAGGCTCACCGCCACATTGAAAAAATCGCCATGGACTCAAGGCAGAGCCGCATGGAAGTGGCGGAAAGCATTCTGCGGCGGTATAGCGACTGAGTGTGCAGAAACAATTACTCGTGTCGCAAATCTTATAGACTTTTCCCTTCATCTCATCTATACTTATATTATGCTTAAAAATATCTCAGTGATTGCGTTCGATATTGACGGTACTCTGTATCATCCATGGGCATTGAATTTTCGTGCGATGGGATATTTTTTTCGGCACATAAAATTTTTTCTGAGTTTCAATAAGGTACGCAAGATTTTGCATCGGACGGCACCGTTGCCAGATTTTTATGAGTATCAGGCGCGTTTGCTTGCGGCTGAATTGCACTGTCCGGCTCAAGAAGCAAAAGAAGATATTCAGCGCATT
>JAFSTK010000179.1 GCA_017450535.1 Treponema sp. | reverse complement strand
TTGGTGCTGTGGTAAGTTTAGAGAACCTCAAAAAAATGAAGTTACAAAACACTCCTCAAGAATTATTGTTGTTTGCATAAAGGAATCACATAACAAAGCTTCAAAGCGGATGTCGCGGTCAAGCCGCGCCACCGTTTAAGCAGTTGTTATGTGGACGCCCGCACTGGGGCGCAAGGTTTAGAAAAAAATCAGCCACTTTTCATTAATTCGAATATAAAATTTCTATAAATATGCTATACCCTGAGATAGAAGTTTTACATATTAGGAGAGTAACAATGAAAATTTCAAGAATTGGAATTGCTCTGACCTTGTCGGCAGCGATGATTTTGGGATTTGCTTCATGTGATTCAAATGCAAATGACGGTGACAGTGGCGGAAACGAGAAAACTACCTATCAGTTCCACAGCACCGTAACTTACCTTGCCTCAGGCACTAATGGAACTGCGGGAACAGAGGCAACATACTGCTACTTTGGCGACTGGCCTCAGACAATCAAGGCAGAAGGCGTAACGGTTGACGAAACAAAAAGCGTGACAATGGGAAGCGTAACCTACTATTTGGGCAGCGACAGCAATTATTATGCAAAATGCAAGCAAAACGGTTACGATGACACCTACAAATACTCGGACGGAAGTTCGGTTGCAAAGACCAGCTCGAACAGCGTAAAGTACTTTAAGGTGGAGCCGATAAAGTGGCGAGTCCTGAACCCGAACGCAAGCGGAAACAAAATTCTTCTTGCGGAAAGCATTTTGACCGCAAATGTGGTTTACTATGATTATTACGGTGTAAACCGCACTATAGGAAATGTAACTGTTTATCCAAACAACTACGAACATTCGAAAATCCGCGCATACCTCAACGGCTTAAGCTATGCGGTAAAGGCAAGTGATTCAGCAGAGCAGACGACGGACAGCACCTACAGTGGAAAAGGCTTTTTGCAGACAGCATTTACAAGCACGGCACAGAGCCTTATTGCCACAACCGCAGTAGACAACTCTGCTGCAAGCACAAACCCTGCCTCAAACGCAAACCTGTGGAACAGCGGAACAAACGATTATGCCTGCGATGGCACAAGCGACAAAATCTTTTTGCTGAGCGAAAAAGAAGAACCACTTCTGACTACGGATTTCCAGCATACGATCAGTCTGACAGTGGCAACAGCCGCATAAGGGTGACCACTGACTTTGCAAAGGCAAACTATGCATATCAGTCTACAACAGCCGGCTACGGCGGCTGGTGGTGGCTTCGCTCGCCCCTCTACAATGATAGTGGCTCCGCGCGCGGCATCCTCAGCGTCGGCAACGCCGATAGCAACGGCGTCGTTCTCAGTGAGCGCGGCGGCGTAGTTCCCGCTTTGTCAATTTCCGCAGGAAATTGACTGTAATCCTCCGCTTCGCGTAGGGTGCCTATAGGAAATTATTGACGTTTACGCCTTTGGAGTAGAAATGGAATATGGAGCTTCAAAAAGTCAGAACAAAGAAAAGAATCGTCAGGCATTATTAGATTTCTGTACAGACTTCAACAATATAATAGATTTTACAACTGAAGACACAGAAGCTTATGGTGTAATAAGGGCTTATCTTGAAAAAGAAGGAAAAGTAATCGGTCCTTATGATATGCAGATTGCAGCTCAAGCAATAACAAGAAATCTTACAAAAGAATAAAGAAAACCTAACATGCGCTTCAAACCACATACCTCCCCCACACAAATTGCAGATTTGCCGATTTGTTTTGCAATTCTGCAATTTTTTTTAGCTTGGGAATATGCGATTATCTTTTTGTAAGCTGGTGAAACGGCCTGAGCTACAAGTAGTCAGAGTCAACAACACGGAGCTTGCAAGGAGATATTATGAAATTGTTAAATGTTTTTGCAGCAGCGTGCTTGATGGGAAGTGTGTTCTGTTCCTGTGTGTCGTCAGGAAAAGTTGAGCCAAAAAAGGTTGAAAAGCCTGTAACGGTAACATTCGCTTCAAAAGATGGGATTCCGGTATCAGCCGACCTTTATATGGCTTACGGAAATGATGCGCCGCTTATTCTTCTCTGCCACAGAGCAAACTGGTCTCGCGGTGAATATCTTGAAATCGCTCCGAAGCTTAATCTTCTGGGATTTAATGCCGTTGCTATCGACCAGCGTTCCGGAAAAACTAAAAATGATGTAGACAATGCGACCAAAAAGGCTGCGGAAGAAGCTGGAAAGGGCACGACCTATCTTGATGCGGCTCAGGATATTCAGTCAGCAATTGAATATGCGTCAAAGCTCTCAAAGAAAAAGATTATTCTCTGGGGGTCTTCATATTCTTCAAGTCTTGGCTTTATGCTGGTAAAATCTAATGCAGACAAAATTGCGGCATATCTTGCATTCTCTCCGGGCGAATATTTTGCTGACCTCGGAAAGCCGGCTGACTGGGTTGCAACTGAAGCAAAAGGTGTAAAAGTTCCTGTATTCGTTACATCACGTCCGTCAGAGCAGAAAGATACGCAGCCGATTTTCGATGCCATTGAAAACAAAGACAAAACATACTTTGTGCCGGAAACCGAAAGCAAGCATGGTTCACAGGCGCTTTACGAATTAACTCCCGGAAACGAAGCAAGCTGGGGTGCTGTAGAAGCATTCCTTAAAAGATTCAGCAAATAACTGCCATCTGACATACTGACATTCTGAGAAAATTTTCCTGCGGTTAGGGCTGTTTTTCGCAGGCCTCCTTTCCTAACCGCGGGATTTATGTTTTAATACGAATAAGGAGAGGGGTATGGAATATTCGACAACAGCAATTAATTCTACAAAATTGCGGATTGAACCGGTTTTTGTCTCTGAAAAAATTTCTGGCAAAGAACTTGATGAGCATGTAAGCGACCGATTCAGGATAATTCTTTTTACGGAAGGCAAAATTACTGCTGAAATCAATGACGAGCACGTGCAGATAATTTCGCCGGCAGTAATGTGTCTGAATGAAAAGGACAGAATAAAAATTGCCGATGCAGAAAAGACGCAGGTAAAATGCAGGGAATTTCTTTTCAATCCTCGATTCCTGAACAAAAAACTGAATTTTGAAAATATTCAGATAAAAGGTCCAGAAGCAGAAAGTGAAGTCATTGAAAACAGAATGCTTCTCAAAACACACATTAACAGCCGTGAATTGAATTATTTCCGCTATATCAACCCGGAAGACAGTCAGCACATCAGCGACTTAATGGAAAAGGCTTATTTTCAGCTGACAGAACAGGATTCCGGATGGTGGCCGTGCAAAACCCGTTCCTTTTTGACAGAAATTCTCTTTTTTGATGCCCAACTTTTTGAGCTTAAACAGAATGAAAACAAAGAAGTGACCCCATTTTCAGCAGGCTCCGAAATCAAGCCGATACTGGACTACATCGCCCGCTCCTACGACAAAAAAATTACGCTGGACACGCTTTCCGCTGAATTTGGAACCAACAGAACTGACCTCAACAAGCTTTTCAAACAAAAAACAGGCATGACCGCAATCAAATATGTAATTGACCTCCGCCTCAGAATTGCTCGTTCACTCTTAAAAGACACAGACCTTCCCGTAGAGCGAATCGCCGAGCAGACCGGTTTTGCAGATTCCACACACTTGGAGCGACTTTTCAAGCAGAAATATCAGATGTCGCCAGGGGAAGTAAGATAAGCTCGGATCTCCCCACTAATCTTTTTTCCTCATTTATGATATAATGGAATATCTTGAAAAATTCGTTTCTTCCCGTTTGCAAACAAGACCTTCTCGACCGCGGCATTGAACAGCTGGACTTTGTGTTTGTCTCAGGCGATGCATATGTTGACCACGCATCGTTTGCCGCTGCATTGCTCGGACGGCTGCTGGAATCGCACGGGTACACCGTGGGCATCATTCCTCAGCCAGACTGGAAGAAAGCGGAAAGTTTTACCGTGCTCGGTCGCCCACGGCTTGCGTTTTTGGTGAGCGCAGGCGCGATGGACAGCATGGTTTCCAATTACACCGCAAACAATAAGCCGCGCTCAGAAGATGTTTATGCGCATGGCGGCGTTGCAGGTCATCGTCCTGACCGTGCGCTGATTACCTATTGCACAAAAATTCGGGAAGCGTACAAAGGCGCGCAAATTCTGATTGGCGGCATAGAAGCAAGTCTCCGCCGCACCACCCACTACGATTATTGGTCAAACACCGTGCGCCGCTCCATTCTGCTCGACAGCAAGGCGGATTTGCTCATGTACGGTATGGGCGAGCATTCTCTTCTGGAAATCGCAGATTTACTTGCGCAAGGCGTTCCCGCCAGACAGATTCGTGGTGTGCGTGGCACTGTCTGGTACACCAGCAAGGCAGATGAACTTCCCCCACATGCTGACGCAACAGAGCGCGTCCCCGAAAATCTTGCGCTCATGCTCCCCGCCTATGCGGAAATCAGCAAAAACACACCCGAAAGCAAAGACTTGTTCGCACGCTCCTATCTCGTGCAAGAGCAAAACACCGACGCGCTGAACGGACACGTTTTGATTGAGCCGACAGACGCGCGTTTTATCGTTCAGGAAAAAGCCGCGCTTCCGCTCACGACCGAAGAATTTGACGCAATTTATGAGCTCCCGTTTACACGCCGATGGCACCCGATGTACGATGCGCCCGCAGAAAACGGCAAGACAGGCATTCCCGCGCTCGCCGAAGTCCAATTCTCGCTCGCCAGCTCACGCGGTTGTTTTGGCGCATGTTCATTCTGTGCGATTACATTCCACCAAGGACGACGCATCCAGAGCCGTAGCCATGAAAGCCTCCTCCGCGAAGCCGCCGAAATGACAAAAAATCCGGAGTTCAAAGGCTATATTCACGATGTCGGCGGTCCCACGGCAAACTTCCGCCACGACGCATGTACAAAACAGGCAAAAGCCGGCGCATGTTCTCACCGCGACTGCATGGGAACCAATCCCTGCCCCAACGTCCGCGTAGACCACACCGAATACATTGAGTTGCTGCGAAAATTGCGCGCGCTCCCGAACGTCAAAAAAGTGTTCATCAGAAGCGGCATTCGCTTTGACTACCTTGTGATGGACAAAGACAAAACCTTCCTGCGCGAACTTTGCGAGCATCACATCAGCGGGCAGCTCAAAGTTGCGCCGGAACACGTAAATGACAATGTGCTCCGCCTGATGCGCAAAAGTTCCCACACCGTCTACGAAAAATTTGCCGCAGAATACGCAGAGATGAACCGCAAACTCGGAAAAAAACAATACCTCGTGCCCTACTACATTTGCGCTCACCCCGGCGCAGGCTTAAAAGAAGCGATTGACGTCGCGCTCTACCTCAAAAAGACCGGCTTTGTTCCCGACCAAGTACAAGACTTTTACCCCACGCCCGGAAGCCTTTCCACCTGCATGTACTACACCGGCTTAAATCCGCACAAACAGAACGAAGACGGCTCTCTGGAAAAAGTCTACGTAGCCCGTGGCGCACATGAACGCCGTCTGCAACGCGCCCTTCTCCAATTCAACCGCAGAGAAAATGCAAACCTCGTGCGAGAAGCCCTGCGCGAAGCCGGTCGCATGGATTTGGCAAAAGTGTTGCTGCGGTAACAGGAAAATTATTCGTCGCATATTTTCACAAAATACGGTATACTAAGTGTACATCATATTAAAATAGCTTTTCATGGAGGCATTATGAAAAAATTAATGGCTATAGTGTGCGCGCTCATGTTAGGCGCATTGGCTTTTGCGGATGACCCGGCAGAAGGTTTTTGGATTAGCGTGGATGAAAAATCTGGCAAGGAAACCGCAGGCTGGCAAGTATTTCAGGACGGCGGAAAACTCTGCGGGAAAATTTTGTCCGTTGCGAATGAACCTCAGGACGCAAAGCCGACCAAGGCAAAAGGCAAATCTTACGACAATTTTATGAACGGCGCTGATGTAAGCACGCTCACAATTGTAGGAACTGCATGGATTTGGGGCTTGCAGAAGAAGAATGAAGGCGCATGGAAAGATGGCTATGTCATCGACCCGAATGACGGCAAACGCTACAAGTGCGAAATCACGTTCCACAAGGCTGACGGCAAAAAATATCCGACGGACACGCTGGAAATGCGCGGAAAAGTTGGTCCCGTCGGAAGAAGTCAGTTCTGGAAAAAAGCAGACGAATCACAAGCCACAGGCCTGCGTTAGCAATTTATTCCTTCCGCCTTCGCGGCACAGCCGCTCGGAGACTCGCTAAAAACTCTGCACCGCAGAGTTTTCTTAACGCTCCCTACCATTCCAGCAGTATGTGCAGAGTTTGCAGTGGTCTAGGCCGGTGCTGTCAAGCATGTCGTCTAGGCGGTGGAAGCGGAGCGTGGTGAAGTGGAGCTGTTTGCGGATTTCTTCCTGCATTTTGGCGTATTCGGGGGTGTCGGGGTCGCAGTATTTTGCCAGGACTTCGGCACTCACGTCTTTGCCTTCAAACTGTTCCACCACACGGCGGGCAATCAAATCCAACTCGCTCTTTGAGCGGCTGAAGTTGAGATACTTACAGCCAAACATAATCGGCGGACAAGCGGGGCGCACATGCACTTCTTTTGCGCCAGACTGATACAAAAAGTCGGTCGTCTCACGCAATTGTGTTCCGCGGACGATAGAATCATCAATCAACAAAATGCTCTTGTCTTTAATCAGCTGCGGCACGGGAATCAGTTTCATGTGCGCGATGAGGTTACGCTGCTCCTGATTGGTCGGCATGAATGAGCGCGGCCAGGTAGGAGTGTACTTGATGAACGGACGGGTAAACGGAATTCCCGCTTCATTCGCATAACCGATTGCATGTGCCGTGCCTGAGTCGGGAACGCCTGCCGCACAATCTGGATGGATGTTGTCGTCGTGGTCACGGCGGGCAAGATATTTTCCGCAGTTGTAGCGCATGGCTTCTACGTTCACGCCTTCATAACAAGCGGTGGGATAGCCGTAATAAATCCACAGGAACGTACAGATTTTCATTTCTTTCTGCGGCTTCTGGAGCACTTCATAGCGGTCAGCAGTCACATAGACAATTTCTGCAGGGCCAAGCTCATGTTCATCAGAATAACCGAGATTCAAATAGGCAAAACTTTCAAATGAGAGACAGTGCGCAAGAATTTTTCCGTGAGTATCTTTTTTCTTGCCGATTTGGAGCGGCGTTCGGCCCATTTTGTCACGCGCACCATAAATGCCGTCGGGAGTACAAACAAGCATCGTGATTGAGCCTTTAATTTTTGACTGTACGTATTGAATTCCTTCAAGGATTGACTTTTGCGTGTTAATCATCGCCAGAATAAGTTCAGTCTGGTTGATTTCTCCGCCGCTCATCTCCAAGAATGCACCGCCATTGTCCATCAATTCTTTGACCAGCTCATCTTTGTTCGTCACGATACCAACGGTAGTCACCGCAAAGCGTCCAAGATGTGAGCGGGCAATCAACGGCTGCGGCTCGTAGTCACTGATACAGCCAATGCCGACGTGACCTTTCATCTCTGCCACATCGTTTTCAAATTTTGTGCGGAACGGTGAATTCTGAATATTATGGATTGCACGCTGAAATCTATTATCATCCCGATAGACCGCCATGCCTCCACGACGTGTTCCTAAATGAGAATGATAGTCAACGCCAAAAAACAAATCCAAAGAACAATCGTCCTGAGAAACGACACCAAATATTCCGCCCATGCTGTACCTCGCTACTATTTCATTATAGCGAAATACCGCATGCTCGGCAATTCAATTGCGGATTTCAGTCAGTTTTATTTTTTGAATGAATACAATGCGCCCAGCTTTATGCCAAGACCAAAAATCGAGTTGTCAGAAAAGGGCGTCCAGTGCAACACCGGCGTAAAAGCAAATTCAAGCCTGCCGTCTAAGATTCCCTGCGGAACAAATCGCATCGAACAGGAAAGCGGCAAATCTGAGTCAAAGAAAGTCGATCCATCAACACAAGTAAGCGCAAGTCCATAGCCAAAAGAAGGCTGCAAAATAAACACTGTGTTCACAGGCAATCGAAAGAACAACTCCAGAGAAAGCTCGCCCGCAAAACCGCCGCTCACACCTTCTTTTCCGATAACACCGCCCAAAAGCAAACGAGCGGCTCCACCAAATTCTTTGTTCGTGTCAAAGACAGTGAATGGCAGTTCCCCCGCAAATCCGGCGGCAATTTTTTCGCGCATCAAATTATCGCCAAAAGGAAATCCCGTATACAAACCGCCACCTACACGAAATTTTGTATTGCTCTTTGGCGTAGGTTCCGGATCAGGGGCTGGCGCTTCAGCAACTTTTTCGGCAACTTGTGGCAACTCCACACGCGCAGTCTCCACATCAGGGAGCACCGGACTATAATCAGGAACAGAATCTTTTCCCGCCGTAATCGCACCGCCAGAGACAACGGTTGTTACATCGGGTAACGCAATCGCCTCTTCTTGAGCAAAAGCAGCAGGCACGCAAAAAAATGCCAAGGGAATAATCAGAAGCTTTGTCAGTTTTGTTTTAAAGTTTGCCATCATCTGTCCGCTCCCCTATTGATTTACAATCTGTTTCGCTGACCGAGCAAAATTGCTCGTCGGATACAAATTTTCCAATGAATCTGCGGCAGCCTTCGCATCACCACTCAATCCAGCAGCGTCAAAGGCTTCCACCGCACCATACAACGCACGGGCGGCATTTTCATCATTTCCAGCGGCACGCGCATACTGAGCAGCTGTCAGATACATCTGCGCTGATTTTTTATTTTCGTTGTTTGCGCGATACTGCTGAGCCAAAAGCAATGCATTTTGTGCGGCATAACGACTTTCCTGAGGCGCAGTCTGCTTGGGAAGCAATTGTTCTGCAAGCGAAATGCCTTTTGCGCGGGTACTGTCAGAAGCCACATACAATTGTACCAGCTCTGTTCCAACGGCGCGCCCTTTTTCAGTACTGGTCTTACCCGCATTCTCATACTCTTTTTCTTTTTTGAGCAACGCCGCATTTCCGCCTTTGCTCAATACTTGCAGTTCATCGGCTGTCTTTGCAATGCCATCGTCCCGCGCCTGATCGCCATAAGTAGCGAGCAATTTGTTCGCATAAGAAAGCGCGCTGGCGTAGTCACCTTGGCTCTGATACAAATCCACCAGATTTTTTTCCGCATTATATTTATACGTGCTCTCAGTGCGAAGATTGTCCACCTGCATAAAATACAAAATTGCCCGGTCAATCTGTCCTGACTTTGCCAACGAGTCCGCATTAAAATACAATGCCGCGTCGTAAAACTGACCACCATTCCAACGTTTTATGTATTCGTCAAACAAAGTTGCCGCCTGTGCGTATTTTTCCTGTGAGTATTGCAATTCACCCCGACGGTATGCCGCCTCTTCACCGATGGAACCGGTCAGCTTATCAGAAGCAAGCGCGGCATAGGTTTTGTCGGCGGCCACATAATCTTTTTTCTGCGCCTGAATACGCGCCATCTCATAGCGGCACTGATAGGCAAACTGATTGCGTCCGCTGGCACGCGGTGAAAGAATTGCAATCGCTTTGTCATATTTTCCTGCGTCAGCATACACGCCTGCCGCCAAAAGCACCGCCTCATTCTGCTGCTCATCAGTGGACGCTGCATAAATCGCCTGCTCAGCAAGCGGGAACGCCTTTTGGGTCTGATTTGACTGCACCGCAGAACGGGCAGCGGTCATAAGCGCATCGTAGCGCAAAGAATGCAACGGATTATTCTCTACAAATGACGTGAGTGAAGTATATGCGGCACTGTAGTTTCCTGTTCGGTACTGAGCATATCCCGCATAAAACTGTGCGTAGGCGGTGTATTTTTCTTCCATCGCAGGCTTTTCTTTTAGACTTTGGTTCATTAAATGAGCCGCATCTTCCCATTTGCGCTGATTAAATGCCGCAAGACCTTGCACATACAATGCCTGCGCACCCGTCGCCTGAGAAGCCTGCTCTCGTGAAGCCTGCAAACGTCCGCTGTTCAGTAGAAATTGCGCATAATCCAAACGGGTTTCATTGTCCAATCTGCCCGTCTTTGCCAAATCCGCAAACACCGCACCCGCATCTGCCGCCCTGTCCGCCTTGATAAGCGATTTCACATACAAAACAGAAAGCGTGGTGTCCGAAGCGAGCACGCTCTTATCTGATTCAATTGTTTTGCATGCGCGGCTATATTTTTCTGTCTCGAACAGACTCAAAGCCTTCCAGTACAGCGCAGTTTTTTTTGCTTCCGCGTCTTTGCTGCTGTTTAGCACAGCGTCGGCAAAAATCTCGCAATTTTTCCAATCTTGAGCCAAACCTGCAAAACGAGCCTGACTTGCGCGCATCTTTCCAAAAAAAGTGTCTGCCGTATTGAGTTTTGTCTGCGCGGCACAATCAGCCAAAATCTGCGCGCCTGCAGCAATACCTTTTGTCTTATCGCTCTTCAATGCTATTTCCGCACGGTACAAAGCGACTGTATGCAGCAGACTTCTATCCGCATCACCTGGCACTTGTGCAAAATATGATTGCGCCGTAGAAAAATCACCCTTGCCATAAGCTTCAATTGCCTGATGTGCCAGTGATTCTGCGGACGGAGAAACAGTCTGCGCAAAGACAGCCTGTCCAAGAGCTAAAAGAATAATTGTGGTTGTAAAAGCGGTTTTACCGCGATGTCGTATCAGTTTCATCATTATAGGTTCCCAGCGGGAAAAATTTTTCTGAGGCAAGCACACGTGTTAAGTGTACAAATGAGTTTTTGTATTTATTGACGAATTTATTGTAGGGAACTTCCGTTCCATTTTCAAACACGGTAATGGCAAAGCGTCCATTTTTGTCGAAATATGGAAATATCACTGCCGTCTGGTCAAATTTGTACAATTCAGGGGCAGTTCCGTTTGCGCTCACGTAACGACGACGAATCGCAGCAAGATAGCAATAGGTCGGCTCAGTTACGCCAAGCACATACAGCACCGGGCGCAGTCGGGCAATCGCATAGCCAGAGTTACGAATATAACCTGCCGTCTGCATGATTCCTTTTTCGGTCATCTCGCTGCTAAAAGGCTCAATCGCCACATCCACGCCCGAATCTTCGTAGCGGTAATTGCGATGTGTCTGCACAGAAAAACGTGCGGCAGCGAGATTGCGTGTCCAGTCAAGCATAAATGAGACACCTTCACTTTCTTCTTTCATGCCCGCATAACTAAGCGGATCGTAAATCATCGTGGGCTGTACCAGAGGAGCCATGTATGTGCCACTTCCGCTCACCGGCTCAACCAGTCCGTCCACAATCCATTTTACAAATCCTGCAGAAGAAAGAGAGAGCATTTTATTTTCCCGCTCACTAGAATCAACCATGCGAGGCTTTCCGTCAGAAATGCGTACCGGATTACCATTCTCATCGTAAGCCGCATCCTCTGCATATGAAATGCGATGCAGATTTTTTCTGATAACACTTATCATCTGCATTTTGGGCAGATATGCGCCTGCATGAACTTCCGCATACCGCCACGGAAAACTATTTTCGGTTATTTGCAGCACATTCGCAAAAGAAGCCGTGTACAACTGCGTAAATACAATACCCACCGGCACGGAGCGCGACGCATAGCAATTATCAATGACAAAATCGCCTAAGGTTTTGTTTCGGTCAGGCGTGAACTGAATGTACACATCGCTGTTCTGAGTAAAATACCAGCGGATTTTCGTCGCCTTGCCCGTCGTGCTGTCAAAGTACAAAATCCACGAGCCACACGCATCGCCGGGATACTCCGCCACAACACGGCTTTCCATACCTTTTTCCGTATAGAAATCCACGTTCATCTGAAGTTCCGGCGCAACAATTATCGCATATTGGAAAGCAGTCTCTTCAAGACGTACCTGAAACCGCTCGCCAATCTCATTGGTACGGATTTCAGAACGATACCCACGCAACTCGCTGAGCGACGCATCAAACCATTTGTCTGCCACCGCACGGCGAATAATTGTAGAATCGGGCACACCGAGCCTGTTGTAGTCCGCAAAAAGCGGTGCCACACACAGAGCGGAAAAAATCGCAACAAGCGCAACAATTCTCTTCATCAGCGCACCCTACTCCGACTGCATTTATGCAGAAACTTCGCTGGTCGCAGCAGGAACATTCCGCGCGTCCACTGGGTCATCATCAATAAATGCGCCACCACCAGCAGCGTACTGTATTGTCGGCTCAACCGCACCATTGCGCGTCCAAATCTTGCCGTTTTTAAGCTCGTCCGGATTCTTACCAATCGGAGCATTGCTCAACAGCAACTTCAGGCGGTTCAACTGATTGACCTCAGATGCACCGGGGTCGTAATCGATTGCCGCAATATTTGACTCAGGATAGCGTTTGCGCAGTTCCTTGATAACACCTTTACCCGTAATGTGGTTAGGCAGACATGCGAACGGCTGAATACATGCTACTGTAGGCGCGCCAGAGTGAATCAACTCCACCATTTCTGCCGTCAAGAACCAGCCTTCGCCCGCAATATTTCCCGTCTGCACGATGCCGTCCACCAGTTTCATCATTTTCCAAATTGATGTAGGAGCTTCAAAACGGCGGCTCTTCTTCAAACGACGAATCATATAGCGGCGATATAATCCCAATGCCCACACCAAGAAGCGTGACATGCGCTGCTCTTTCTTGGGGAACGCAAGTTTTTTGTACAAGAATTCGCCATCGCTCAACGCATAGAAGAAGAAGTCCATAAAGTCCGGCATAACACATTCCGCACCTTCGCGTTCGATTACGTTTACGATGTCATTGTTTGCCGTCGGATGGAACTTAACCAAAATCTCACCGACAACACCAACGCGCGGCTTTTTCACAGGCAGAATCGGCAGATTGTCAAAGTCTTTGATAATGCCACGAATCACTTTGCGATACTCAAAGAAAGACGCTTTTTTGAGCATCTGGGTCGCTTTTTCATTCCATTTCTCATAAAGCGCATTTGCACTGCCCGGCTCTTTTTCATACGGACGAACACGATACAATACGCGCATCAACACGTCACCGATGAACATTGCCATAAGTCCGCGGTTTATCATCTTTGGTGAGTATGTCCAGCCTGGATTCTTCTCAAAGCCCTGCACGCTCATAGAAATGACCGGCACATGACCCCATCCAGCATCGTTCAATGCGCGACGGATAAAGCCGATGTAGTTTGTCGCACGACAACCACCACCAGTCTGGCTCATAATCAAAGCCGTTTTGTTCACATCGTATTTTCCGCTTTCCAATGCCGCAATCATCTGACCCGTTGTAAGGATAGACGGATAGCATGCGTCGTTGTTCACGTATTTCAAGCCAGCCTCAACCGCCTTGGGGTCAACCGCATCCATAACCACAAAATTGTAGCCTGAATACTGGAACGCTTTTTCCAACAGGCGGAAGTGAATCGGGCTCATCTGCGGAGAAAGAATTGTGTATTCGCCCTTCATCTCTTCGGTAAAGACTGTACGCTGATATGCCGCAGACTTTTTGACCAGTTTGCGAGGATTGCGCTGACGAGCCTTAACCGCCGCAATGAGCGAACGGATACGAATACGAATTGCACCAAGGTTAGAGCCTTCATCAATCTTAATCAGCGTATACATGCGGCTCTTGCTCTTCATAATTTCGTCAACCTGGTCAGCAGTAACCGCATCCAGACCACAGCCAAATGATGTGAGCTGAACAAGTTCCAAATTAGGCATACCAGACACAAAGTTTGCCGCACGATACAGACGGTTGTGATATGACCACTGATCGATAATGCGCAACGGACGTTCCACAGAGCCAAGGTGAGCCACAGAGTCTTCCGTAAAGACTGCTAATCCCAAACCGTGAATCATTTCCGGAATACCATGGTTGATTTCCGGGTCAAGGTGATAAGGACGACCAGCCAACACAATGCCGCTTCTGCCCGTCACGACCAACTGCTCCAACGCATCTTCAGCCGCGCGCTCTACTTCACGCTTGAATTTTTCCTGCTCTTCCCAGCCAGCCTTTACCGCCTCATACACGGATTCCATGCTCAGTTTGGGGAACACTTTGTGAATCTCTTCGTAAAAGCGTTCGCACAAGCGCGGCTCGTCGTAAATCGGCAGGAACGGATTCAAGAATGTGATGTCCTTATTGTCCCGTAACTCATCGATATTGTTTTTCAATACTTCGGGATAGCCGGAAACGACCGGACAGTTAAAGTGGTTACCCGCGCCCTTGTCTTCTTTTTTCTCATACGGAACACAAGGATAGAAAATCACCTTACATCCCATCTTCAGAAGAGACTCAATGTGACCATGAGAAATTTTTCCCGGATAACAGACTGACTCAGACGGAATGGAGTCAATACCACGTTCGTAGACCATGCGGTTTGAACGCGGACTCAGGCGCACCTGGAATCCCAGCTTGGTGAAAATCGTAAACCATAGCGGGTAGTTCTCATACATATTCAGAACGCGAGGAATACCAACCGGACCCATCGGCGCATCTTCCAGTTTAAGCGGAACATAATTGAACAAACGCTTGTATTTCCAGTCGAACAAATTGGGCAGTTCCACTGTCTCGTCATTCTGTATGCCCGTATTCTCTTTGTTTGAGCCGTCCACCGTCTGTGTATCTTTGAGCTGATGACGCTCTAGACCTTTTTCACAGCGGTTTCCTGTGATGAATTGACGCTTTGCGCCATCGGTCGTGAATGTGTTAATCGTAAGCAAACAATTGTTCTGACAGCCGCCACAGCGAGTGAGGCTCAAATCAACTTTGAACGTCTCCAACTGCTCCAATGTGGCGATGTTAGAAAGAATCTTTGGCGCAACCCAGTCTTTTTCCATGCCGGGCTTAGGAGCCGTCAAATCGCGCCATTGGTCGTAAGCAATCAATGCGGAACCGTATGCGCCCATCAAGCCCGCCACATCGGGACGGAATACCTGAACGCCAGCCACTTTCTCAAACGCACGCAAAACCGCATCATTGTTAAAGGTTCCGCCCTGAACGACAACCTTTGTACCGATTTCGCTCGCACGGCGCAATTTTATAACCTTGAACAAGGCATTTTTGATAACTGAATAGGAAAGACCTGCGGAAATATCGGCAATCGTCGCGCCCTCTTTTTGAGCCTGCTTAACACGGCTGTTCATAAAGACTGTACAGCGACTTCCCAAGTCAACAGGCTTTTGTGCGAGCAACGCAATCTTACTGAATTCGCGCACGTCCATACCCATTGAGCGCGCAAAGTTTTCCAAGAATGAACCACAACCCGCAGAACACGCCTCATTCAGCTGAATTGAATTGATTGCGCCGTCTTTCATGCGGAGACACTTCATGTCCTGACCGCCGATGTCCAGCAAGAACTCTACGCCCGGCACAAAGAAATCTGCGGCACGGTAATGCGTAATCGTCTCAACTTCACCCGCATCCACGCCAAGTGCCGCCTGGAACAATGCCTCGCCATATCCCGTAGAAACTGAACGGGCGATGTATACATCTTTCGGCAAAATCTTGTACAAATCTTTTAAGACACGGACTGCCAAATCAACAGGATTACCCGCATTCACATCGTAGAAGTCCCACAGGATTCTGCCTTCCTGGTCAATCAGCACGGCTTTTGTCGTCGTTGAGCCAGCGTCCAATCCCAAGAACACAGGGCCTTTTGTCTCATTCAAATTGCCGCGCTTTGCTTTTTCCTGACTATGACGCTCACGGAATGTAGCCAACTCAGACTCATCTTTGAAAAGCGGCTCCAAACGCTGCACCTCATGCATTTCCGCGCCCTGCAACTGCTTCAGGTTCGTCTTGAATTCTTCAATTGTGGGGAAAGAAAGCGGAGCATGACCCGGTGCAAGTTGATTCTGACTACGCTCTGCTGAATAAGCACATCCCGCCGCCACGAACAACTGGCTGTTATCGGGAACAATCGCCGCGTCGTCTGTCAGATTCAATGTTTTGATAAATGCCGCGCGCAACTGGTCAAGGAAGTGCAACGGACCGCCTAAGAACGCCACATTGCCGCGAATCGGTTTACCACAAGCCAAACCGGAAATCGTCTGGTTTACCACCGCCTGAAAAATAGATGCGGCAATATCTTCACGGCGCGCGCCTTCGTTAATCAGCGGCTGCACGTCTGTCTTTGCAAAAACACCACAGCGGGCGGCAATCGGGTACACTGTCGTAGCACCAGCCGCAAGTTTGTTCAAACCGGGAGCGTCTGTCTCCAAAAGAGCCGCCATCTGGTCAATGAACGCACCCGTACCACCTGCACAGGTACCGTTCATGCGCTGCTCAATGCCACTGGTAAAATATGTAATCTTTGCGTCCTCACCGCCCAACTCAATGACAACATCGGTCTGCGGGATAATTTTGCGCACTGCAGTCGTAGCCGCAACAACTTCCTGAATGAACGGAATGTTCAGCCACTGGGATACAGAAAGACCGCCGGAACCTGTAACGCGCACAGAAACAGTCTGCTTCTCTTTGAGCGGGAATTTATCCGTCACTTCGTCCAATGCTTTGGTCACAACCGTAATAATTGTGTTGCGGATGTCAGCACGGTGACGCTGGTAGTCGCCATAAATCATCTTGCCGTCGTCATCAAGAATCACGACCTTGACCGTTGTAGAACCAACGTCAATTCCCATGCGAATCGGCTTTACCGCCGGCGTAAATTTTGTATTCGTATCCATAAAAACCCTTATAAAGTAATGAATGCCATCATCAATCTCGACCCGATAATCTCAAACGAAGCCGAGATTTCCGCGACAAGAGCAAAAGGTGACAAAAAGATTATCATTTCTATAATACTTATAATCTGAGGAATTTTCAACTATAATATTATCATTATACAAAAAGTAGGTTATCCAAAAATCGCATGAATGATATTTTCGGGGAATTCGGGGAAAATTGAGCGAATAATGCACACACAGCCCAATGTAATCGTGATAATGCCGAACGCCACATGCAATTTATGATTTGTCTCTTCAGTAATTCTGTTTCGCAAGATGGTAATAGAGCCGCACACCGTAATCCACCAGATGACTGTACCCATACCGAGCGAAATGACCAATTCCAATGCCTGCGCAATAGAAAGCATCTCCGCCTCTGCCACGCCGAACAAGGTAAAGCCCATAAGATATGCGAGCACCGCGGCCGGATTCAAAAGACCGATTCCCAATGCCGTCAAAAAACAACTGATGATGCCCGTCGCATTGGCAACCTTTTCGTTCACCTTTGCGGAACGGAACATTGTGTAAAATCCGTAAGTAATAATCACTATGCCACCGATAAACTGAATCGCCCGCATGTGCTCATTCATAAAATCAGCAATCAGATGAATGCCGAATGCACCCACGCTGGCATAAAACATATCGGCAACGGTCGCCCCCAGGCCTGTAAAAAAACCGCTCCAAAAGCCACGTTCCAATGTCTTTTGAATGGTAATTGTCCCGCTTGCACCGGCGGGAATACCAAAAATGAGACCGATAAGTAATCCTTTTAAGATGTAACTCTCTAACATAGTAGTTCTGTTATTTTACGCTATAATCGTCTATAAAGTCTATCCGTTTATGCGTCAATTCCTAAAAATTTCTTAACTTCTTTTAAGCGAGCGTTTGCAGAGCGCACCCCGTAATCGTATGACTCGTTGATTTTTTCCGCAGAGTTCTCAAACAAGCCGCACAGCACTTCCACCGGGTGGAACACCAGAGCCTTACCTTCCTGCTCCAGTTCCGCCAGACGTTTTTCTTGTTTGCAATAGTTTTCATAGCGGGTCATAAGCGCATTGTACAGGTTCGGCCATTTTCGCTTGTACATTGGCGAAAGCAGCAAATCCCATTTCTTAAAGTCTGTCGGTCCATCCCACGGCTCCTGCGTCGTGATGACCACCAATTTATCACAACCTTGCTCAAACGCGCGCTCAAACGGCACGGAATCTGTCACACAGCCGTCCGCATAATGCTTGTCGCCAATTTTTACAGGAGGAAACAAAATCGGAAGCGAACAAGACGCGCACACATGGTCAAGCAAAAGCCTGTTGCGCCGGATTCGGGAAATCGGCAGTTTTTTCTTTGCCACCGCGCTTTCTTGGTCACACCAATACACCGGGATACCCGTATCGGCACAGGTCGCGCCAATCTCACACTGCACGTCTGACGTAAAAAATTTCTTAAAATCAAACGGATTTTTGCGGTCGAACGAATATTTGTAAATCATAAAGTGCATTTCTTTGAGAATGCCGTCACGCCACAATGCGCCGTTTTTATGCGTTTTCTGACGAATAGACTCAGGAGAAAGCACCTGCTTGAGCCGCCCTTTTTGACCCGTCACATAATTGAGCGCGGCATGAGAGCCAGCCGACACGCCAATGATATAGTCAAAATGGAAGCCTTGCTCCATAAACACATCGAGAATTCCAGCCGTGTACAAACCTTTGCGAGAACCGCCTTCCAAAACAAGTCCGTATTTCATCATACACCTGCCTGATCACATGGACTCTTGTATGCAAGCGTCGAATCTACCGTAGATTGCGCTGACGACTGAACAGTTTCTTCCGTCACCTCTGGCAATGGCGGAACAACCTCATACACTGTGTCGGGCGCAGGCAAAGAGGAAAGATCATGTCTGAGCGCACAGCGTTTAAGCAATTTTACGCGCTCACGGAACTGTGCTGACTGATTCTCCAAATCTACGCCGGAAGAAACGCCTTTTGTGCGCTCCACTTTGCGCGGCACATCCACAACATAATGAATGCGATGCCCGAACGAATATTTTCCGTCCAGACCGATGCTCACTACAGGATAGCCCGTACTGCGCGCCAAGAACGTAAAGCCCGACTTAAACTCATTCAAATCGCCGTCCTCGCGACATTTCCCTTCCGGAAAAATCACCACGGAGCGACCTTTTTTCAACTCTTTTTTGGCGAGCAACGCCCATTCCGTATCAAGATTAAAGCGGTCACAGGGAACGCCGTTAGCCGCACGACAAATCCAGTTGATACTCGGCTTCTCAAACCAGTCCTTCGCAATAACGATAGCGGTCTTTCCGCGCAGAATCGAAAGAATGAACGGCGGATCAACAATCGTCGTATGATTCGCAATCACGATGCACGGTTCTTTTAGTTTATTTGTCTGCACAGATTTATCCACAAAATGAGCTTTGGGACGGTAAACGACATACATATAAAACCGCACCAAAACAATAGAGATTTTTCCAACTGCAAACAAAAAATTATTGATCGCTTTTTTTACTAATTTCATTCAGCAAATATTCTCCGTTAGGCTTGCGCCACATATTCTCATAGAACATCTGATAAACAGAATCCGAGAACATCGGACGGGCAAGAAGATCAATTGTCTCCTTGCTCACCGTACCAGTCGCCGCATATTCTTCACCCGCCTTCTTATAGTTGGACTGCATTTTTATCAATCTGCGACCACCCGCATGATACACAATCGCATTCATTTGTGGCGTGGTAAGGGCAAGATATTTTCCTTTCCCCAAAATCATGTCCAGCTGACTGAATACTGACGCATAGACAATCTCTTTTTCTATCCATGCGCAAGATGAAATCAAAATGAACCGCTGTCCTGGATGCGGCTTGGTAAAGCCATGCAATGATGTACAATCTTTCGGAATTGGTTTTCCATAATATGGATTGACCATACCCAAAAGCCTGTCCATCATCACTTTTACCGTACCTGGAAGGCCGAAGAAGAACAATGGCGCGCACAGAATTACAATATCGGCATCCTCAATCTTTTTGCGCAAGGCAGGAATGTCATCATCTTTGATAACACAAGTCGCGTCCTCGCGCGCCCAGCAAGTAAGACAGCCAAGGCAAGGCTTTATGTTCAGAGCAGAAATATGCACATATTCGGTCTCATAACCTCCGTGTTCAGTCAGTCCCTCCACGAAAGCGCGCGTCAATTTTAGCGAACCGCTCCGCTCTTTTTTGGGACTTCCATTCAGCACGAGAATTTTTTCTGCCACTGTCATACCGCCTTACACTTTTTTTATTTACCGCTGCTCAACCGAAGCTTTGGGAATCGTGGTGAATGTCAGGCTTCCTTTCGCAAATACTGCGTCACCCACTTTCACCACAGCGTCAAAGCCCACAAGGACTCCGCCACCTTTTGTCTTGTTCACCGTAATCACCAGCTGGTCGCCGGGAATCACCGGCTTCACAAATTTGAATCCGTCAATTTTGAGAAGCACATAGAGATTGTCTTCCAGCGCCTTCTCATCTTTTTCAATCACAAGTGAACAAAGCTGCGCGCAGGCTTCCACAATCAGAACGCCCGGCATAATCGGAGTGCCCGGAAAATGCCCCATAAAATACGGCTCGTTCACGCTCACATTTTTAATGCCCGTAGCAGATTCACCGGGCTTCAATTCCAGCACCCGCTCAATCATCTGAAACGGCGGACGCTGTGCAATTTTCTGGCTGATTTCGTAAATATTCATTCTATAATAATACAACGGATTTGAGGGATTTTCAACTGGGAAAAAAGGGAGCAGCGCATCAACACCACTCCCTGAACAATGCTACATTTCGTCCTTAATCCATTGCAAATCGGTTCTGTCCTCAACCAGCTTGTCAATCAAATCGTCCAGGGTGATTGCAGACTTCTCGACATTGTAAAACACCCTGGCAGAAGGAGACACATACGCGAAAATACCGAAGTCACTGCGTGAATAATCAAAAATCAGCATCGACATCTCGATTTTTTTCCCGGAATATCCAGTAATAATCGTTCCTTTTTTGACAACATCATCGTCGTTCCCCCTCATTCCGCCCTTACTACCGTAAATCAAGATGCCGTCCTTTGCGTTCTCCAGATGCATCGTGATTGCAAAACCGTGATAGTCCCAGATAAAAACCGGCTCGCTGTTGTTCGTTATCCCGTATTTCGTCAGTTTCTCGAACTGCGGCGAAACCACCTTCTTTTTTGGAGTCAACTTTGTCTGCGAAAAGCCAAGCGACACCACACAACATGCAAAAAGCATAAAAACAAACTTCTTCATAGAAGCCCCCTGTAAAATATGATTTTGCATTGTAAAACGGTTGGTCTATCAAATCGTGAGGTATCGAACTTGAACTATCGCAAATTTTGCGCCAGTTGGAATGTCAATCTAACAGGTCAAAATTCGAGTTTTGCAACAGGCGAGCTAAGCAGTAAAAACCACTTCTGAGCGTCTTCTACAAGATGAAATAAAAACGCAGAAATGCTGTAAAAGAAATGTCTGAACATTCCAGTTGCGCTTCTTGCGCGATGATAAATCAGATTGTAGTTTAGCTTCATGACAGACCAGACATTTTCAATAATATCAACAAACGACTGGCTGTCATGTTTCTTGCCTGGTCGAAAGCAAAGTTTGATAATAGTACCGTCGGCCGTGCAAATCCCCTGCAATTTGAAGCCGAAGAACCAGCCTTTCGTGGATTTTCCCCTGCTTGCAAGACCTTTCATGACTCAGGGACACTACATCCGCAATTTGCATCCTGCGTTTTGGTCCTCGTCTGCCATAGTAAAGCAAAAGGTTCTTTTTTCCGGCAGAAGTTTCAAGAAACCTATGGATAAAGTCGTCAACAATGCAATATAATGTAATCAGGCTGTTTTCAGTCATGGCATTTCTCCGTTGTTTTGTTTGTGGTTATTCAAAATTTTACAGAGAATGCCTTTTTTGTAAATTTATCTAAAACTCGAAATTCGACCTAATAAAATTTGAATCAATTGGCAATGTTTCTAAAAGCGGAAAATTCTTAAGGCGAGCGATGGGCAAGTGAGTGGAATTTCGGCGCAAGAGTTTTCTAAAAAAATCGCCAAAAATATGCATTCCATGGTATAATCACTGTATGAAGAGGCGGATTTTTGTTTTTTTTTCTGTTGATGGCGATTTCGGTGGCTTTTGCAAAAGAAGTTACGGTGTCGGTGAGGGCTGGCGAGCATTGGAAAGAAAAGCGCGGGCCACAGTTTGCGGTATGGCTTGAGGACGGAATGTATTTTGTCTTTGGGTTTGATGAGAATGCAGACGGCGGAAATGGTGGCGAGCGGCTTTTCAATCTTTCCCGCATGAGAAACCTTGAGAACACGGGGGAGACTTTTGCGCTTCCCGGAAATTTTGAATTCGCTTCCCGATGCGGTGGCGGCAGGTTCGGGGCATTTAAGGGCGCGGAAAAAGTTCAGTACGAGATTGAATTTTATGACGACGCGCGCCAGTTCGTGAAAAGCTGTGTCTGGGCGGACGACCAGGTGTTTTATGACGAGGACGAGGAGGATATCACGACGATAAAGTTTTCTTCCTCTCAGTCCATGAAGATTATGGAATGGATCCTTTCGCAGGGAGTGAGGGCAAGACCGATTGCACCGGAAAGTTTTGTCAAACGATGGGAGAACGAAGTTCGGGGAATGAGCCGGTATATAATGCCCGACTGAGCCAAGGGCTAGGGATTGGAGCACCGCCGCAGGCGTTCTAAATCGCGGCGGGTGAGCGTAGCCGAGCCCGCGCGTTTAGAATAAAGCGTCAGCGGAAGTGCGCAAAGCCCTACCCGCCCTGTCTGCCGGCAGGCAGGGCGGGTAGCCCCCGGATAAAACTACAGAGAGAGTCCGCCGTCAAGAACGATGGTCTGCCCCGTCACATACGAGAACGCATCGGAGGCAAGCGCGCTCACCACATTGGCAACGTCTTCCGCCGTACCGAACCGCTGGAGCGGCACATTTTTGATGTACTCGTCGCGCTTTTCCTGGGGAATCGCATCAATCATTTCGGTCTGAATAAAGCCCGGGGCAACCGCATTCACGCGGATTCCGTAGCCGGCAAGTTCCTTTGCGAGCGTCTGCGTCATGGAATTGACCGCACCCTTTGTCGCACTGTACACGCTCTGACCGGGAAGCGCAAATTTGCTCGAAACAGATGACATGTTGATGATAACGCCACGCTTCTGCTTGAACATTTTGAGCACAGCAGCCTGAGAGCAGTAAAGATAGCCCTTGATGTTCAGGTCAAGGCATTTGTCCAGAGTCTCCGGATTGAGCATCAGAAGATACTCGTCGCGCACGATGCCCGCATTGTTCACCAGCACATCGATTGAGCCAAACTGCTTGAACACGTCGCGGAACATCTTCTTTACTTCGTCCAGCTTGGAAACATCCGCCTTGTACGCAATCGCCTCGCCGCCGTCCGCCTTGATTGATTCCACAACGGCAGCAGCCTCATCATCGGAACGGCTGTAATTTACCACGACAGCGTACCCGTCTTTCGCCAGACGAATTGCACACGCCTTGCCGATTCCTTTTGATGACCCTGTAACAATTGCAACTTTCATGTACTACCTCTCAAGCCTAATTCAATTTTGTCTGCGCTATTTCCCCAGAACGACAGCCGTGTATGAGCCGCCGAGCCAGGCACAGACGTATTTATTCTTGCTATATGTACTATGATAGACGGATTTTGGGGAATTTGCAACCAGGGGGGAGAGGTGGGAGGGGAATAAGGAGCAAGTTACGAGCAACTGACAAGCAAATAAGAATCAACTTACCATCAACTTAAATTTATTTTTCTTATCTATATCTAGTGTTGTTTTTAACGATTCAATACTGCAAACGACACTAGAAACACATTTTTTACAAAACACAATCAACTTGCAAGCAAATGACAAGCAAGTTACGAGCAAGTTAGATTATGCCCATGCAGGAATATATTTCATGTGTTTAGGAGCTGTATTTTCATCAAACAATTTTATAAGGCCTAATGAAACAGCTTCTTTTATAAGCCTTGAAATCTGGGCGGAAGCCGTATCTTCCAAACCAAAACGCAGCCTCATTGAACTGTTTGTTAGCCCTTCGTGAGTCAAGTATTTTATACAAGCATGGAGATAACAAGACCAAAGCTTCTCTTCGTGCGGAATATTTGCAAAAGGTAACTTTGAATACAAGATTACTTTTGTGTTTTCCTCATAAAGCACGATTTTTGGGGCAGGCAATTGCTTCAACTCACATTCCAATGCAATTCTATCCCAGCCAGAACCAAGTTCCTCGCACATTTTTAGTCTTCTCATCAAAGAAGATAGTGTTTCATTTCTTGATTTTGGCGGATTATCTATAAATCGGTTAATATCAACAAGTGGAATACCAGGGTTTGTAACTTCGATTCTAGACTGAAAAATCTCAACCAACGGACTTGAACCAGAAACCGCAAAGTCCTGATGAATCAAAGCATTTGCAATAATCTCACGAAGAGCAATCATAGGATATTTTGTTATTGTCTTGCGAACAGTTTCTGTAATAACTTCTTTTGAAGGAAGCAACGCTTCTAAAAATCCCATAAGTCCCTCAAAGCCTACAGCATACCCTTTTGTTCCGTTATACTCTTTAAGAATTTTTAGTTTGGTATCATCTTCATATTGAACAACACGAATTGCTTTTCTTGCTACCGTTGGAAAGTCTGCAATTTTCTTGGCAAACAGAATTGCTCCAAGATTGGTTATTGTATAAAGACCGTTGTCCTGCTTAATAACAATTTCATCTTCAAGAACATAATGCAACATTCCATCTTGATTAGAAGGCAGCGTGATATTCTGCAAATCAAAATAGCAGGCGAAATCCAACAATTTGAAAATGTCATCCTTTTGTAAATCTGTTTTAGCGGCAAGTTTTTCAAAGTTTGTCAGCCGTAGTTTATCCCA
>JAFSTK010000178.1 GCA_017450535.1 Treponema sp. | reverse complement strand
TCTGTATTCGTTACGGTCGGTGGTTCTTATGCCGCTCTGTTCATCGTTGCGCCGCTCAAACAGGCGCTCGGTTTGTTCAAGATTATGGGCAGAGCGTTGAAAACACATGATTATGGTGAGAAAACTCTGATACAAAACATGGTCGCTCTCTCTGAAAAAGCCCGACGTGAAGGTATTCTTGCTTTGGAAGAAGGTCTTGACGATTTGGACAGTGCCTTTATGAAAGAAGGACTTCGTATGGTGGTTGACGGCACGGACGGAAATGTTATCCGTACAATCATGGAAAACGAGATGAGCGCGGCGGAAGGCCGTCATATGAGCTGGATTGGCGTTATCAACGCGTGGGCAGGTTATGGTCCGGGTTTCGGAATGTTGGGTACCGTTATCGGTTTGATTGGTATGTTGAACAACTTGGAGGATAAGAGCTCCTTGGGTCCGAACATGGCTGTTGCTTTGATTACGACGCTGTATGGTTCTATGCTGGCAAACTGGTTGGTCGCTCCGTTTGCGAACAAACTCGCCGCTCAGAATGCGGCCGAAATGTCCACAATGGAAATGGTTATCGAAGGCGTCCTTTCTATTCAAGCTGGTGATAACCCGCGCATTCTTGCGATGAAGCTGCTGACATATCTTGATCCTAAGACACGAAAGGCAATCGAGGCGGACGTCCTCAAAGACTGATAGGAACTGACGATGGCAAAAAAAGAAAGTAAAGAGCCTGCGAAACCATCAACCGCCTGGCAGGGTACCTATGGTGACATGATTACCTTGATGCTCTGCTTCTTCGTCATGTTGTATGACCCGTCCGAAGTTGACCCGGCGGCAATGGCGCAGATTCAGAACTCAATTTCTCTTGAGACGAACTCCATGGACGATCCACGTGGTGGTCAGTCGCTTTCTACGGGCCGTCTTTCTGATTTAGGAAACTCCATTTCCACGTTGCCATCTGTCGATAAAGGTCGTTCTCTTAGTATCGCGCGAAAAAAAGCGGTCAGTATTTTTGCGCCGGAAATCAATTCTTCAAAAATCACAATTTCAAGTGACGAGCGTGGTCTGGTCATCACGCTGGCTTCTGACGCATTTTTTGAGCAGGGCAGCGCAGATTTGAACATTGAGGAGACGCGCGATGTCCTTTTGAAAATGGCGAAATTTTTCCAGAGCGATGAGCTCAAAAGCCGTCGTTTCAGAATTGAAGGACATACTGACAATAATCCGATTTCTACGGAACGGTTCCCGTCAAACTGGGAGCTTTCCGCATCACGTGCCGCAAACACTTTGCATTATCTTGCGGACTTTGGCGTAAACGAAAATCAGTTTTCAATTGCGGGATATGCCGATACGAGGCCTCTGGTTTCCAATGAGACAAAAGAAGGGCAGGCATATAATCGCAGAGTTGATATAATTATTCTAGACGAAGGGCATTTTTAATGCTAAAATCGTTTAAAATGGGTGAATGATAAAAAGGGGGATAATATGGCTGATGATGATGATTTGGGTCTTGATGGCGATGACGCAGGTGGTTCTGCGCCCGCAAAAAAGCGCGGTGGCGGCGGCGGATTTTTGCCTTCGCTTCTGAAGTGGGTTGCGCTTGGACTCGGTGCAGTCATTCTTATTGTTACAATCGTAATTATTACAATGAAAATTATGGGCGGAAACTCTACGCAGCAGGCTGTTGTTCCGGTGACGGAAGAGTACAGCACTAAGCGAGAGCTTTTGGACTGGTATAGTTCTCTCGGTTCAATCCGCACCAAAACGAATGATCAGGATCCGGCTACGGTGACCGTTGACGTTGTTTTGGGCTACAAAAAGGAAGATAAAGCCACTTCTACAGAAATTACGCAGAGAACTATTGAACTTAAAGACTTTTTACGCCGATACTTTACACAGAAGTCTGCTGATGAACTTGCGCCGCAGAACGAAGAGAATCTTAAGATTGAGATTCGTAATGCGATAAACGACAGTATCTTAAGCAGCTCAAAGATTAAGGATGTCCGCTTTATGCAGTTGGATGTCATTAAGCAGTAGCCTAGTAAAAAGACGAGGGTGGATGTAGGACATGAACGAAGTTCTGTCACAAGACGAGATTGACCAGTTGCTCCAAGCTATCAGTTCGGGTGAGTCCGATACTGATGACTTTAAGCCGGTCAGCGATACGCGCAAAATAAAGATTTACGACTTTAAGCGTCCGGATAAATTCTCTAAGGAACAAATCCGTACGGTTTCAATTATGCATGAGACCTTTGCGCGTCTTACAACGACATCTCTTTCCGCACAGCTCCGTTCTCTTGTTCATGTTCACGTCGCATCTGTTGACCAGCTTACCTACGAGGAATTCATTCGTTCTATTCCGACGCCAACTACATTGGCTGTCATCAACATGGATCCTCTTAAAGGTAACGCTGTTCTGGAAATTGACCCTGCGATTACGTTCAGTATCATCGACCGTTTGTTTGGTGGTACAGGACAGGGCGCAAAGGTCAGCCGTGATTTGACAGATATCGAAGCCTCCGTTATGGAAGGTATTATTGTCCGTATTCTTGCGAATATGCGCGAGGCATGGACACAGGTTATCGACTTGCGTCCGCGTTTGGGTCAGATTGAAACCAACCCGCAGTTTGCACAGATTGTTCCGCCAACTGAAATGGTCGTTCTTGTTACGTTGGAAACAAAGGTCGGCGAAGAGGAAGGAATGATGAACTTCTGTATTCCGTACCTGACGATTGAGCCAATTATCTCAAAACTGTCATCACAGTTCTGGTTCAGTTCGGTTCGCAGAAGTTCTACCACACAATATCTCGGCGTTTTGAAAGAAAAACTTGCTGATGTCGATATGGATGTGGTGGCGGAAATTGGCACGATAAACTTGCCGATACGTGATGTATTGGGCTTGCGTGTAGGCGATGTCGTGCAACTTTCTAATACTCGCGTGGGCGATCCGCTTACATTGAGCGTTGGAAATGAAAAGAAATTCTACTGTCAGCCTGGTGTTGTCGGTAAAAAAATGGCTGTACAGGTCATCGGCAAAATAGAAGAAGCTGAAACTAACGAGTTTGAAGAATTATCCGTTGAAGGAGACGAATCTTATGAGTGATGGAACAATATCTCAGAGCGAAATTGACGCACTGCTTGCTGGCGTGGATATGGGAGGAATTGCCTCTGCACCTGCCAGTTCAGTTAAATTTGACACGACAGTGCTGGGAAAATTTGCCGACGGATTGAAAGATAAACTGGTGAACAATCTCAACACCATGACCGGTGCGAATTTTGAGGCTGGAGCACCTACTGCCGAGGCTACAGAACGTGACCAATTGCTGGCAAAATTGCCGGAGATGGTCGTTGCTGTTATGGCTGATTTTAACACGGCACTTAAAGGTGACCATCTGTTCTTGTTGTCTCCTGAGTTCGCACAAAAATTAACTGGACTTATCAATAAAGAGGAAAATGCGGAACTTGATGATATGGCTCTTTCAGTCATTTCGGAAGTTGTTTCTCAGCATACCGGTTCAGAAATTACCGATTTGAGTGCGGATGGAAAATTGCCGGGACTCGCAAGCAATCCTGCTGAAGCGGTGCATGTACCAAAGGCTATGGTGCGCATTCCGCAGGGGTCATTCTGTCTCTTTACATATCCCGTTACGTTGGATGGTCAGACATATACACTCTGGGAAGCTGTTTCTGATGAAGTTGCTCATGGCATGGTTACTTCATTGGGTGGTGGCTCAGACAGCAGCGCGGATTCTTCTACAGGAACGCTTTCAGCCGCTGATTTGGGAAGTCTTATGGGTGGAGCTACGCCTCAGCAGCCGATGGGCGGTGGTATGGCAATGGGTGGTATGCCCATGGGCGGAGGAATGCCGATGGGTGGTATGCCGATGGGCGGTGGCATGGGAATGCAGCAGCCGATGATGGGTGGCGGTATGCCCATGGGAATGAATACGCCTAACGTGCAGAATCTTCAGTTCCCCAATTTGGTTGGCGGTCCGACGTCGCAGGAGCAAGGCAATATTGGTCTTATCATGGACGTAAACATGGAGATGACCGTAGAGCTTGGCCGTACAAAGAAACAAATCAAGGAAATTTTGGGAATGGGCGAAGGCACCATTATTGAGCTGGATAAGCTCGCTGGTGAGCCTGTTGACATTCTCGTAAACCATAAAGCGATTGCAAAGGGTGAGGTTGTTGTTATCGACGAAAACTTTGGTGTTCGTGTAACAGAAATCCTTTCTCCGATGGAGCGTGTCTCCGATTTGCATTAGTCGCCGGTGAGACTCCGGTAATGGGAGCGGCATTTTTGCCGTGGGTGGGGAAACATGACAAAAATCTCTGTAAAAGCAATAGGTTTGTTGCTTTTTCTTTCGTTTTTTACTCCGTTTGTGTATGCGCAGGCGGGTACAGAAAGCAGCACAGAACAACTTCCTCAAAACACAGCAGTTTCGTCTCAGCAAACTGATTCAGGCGATTTGTTTTCAAACTGGAATCAGACTGCGGAACCTGTTCGCCAAGAGTCTCCTTCAACAATAGGTTTGTTTATCCGCATGGTGGTCGTGCTTGCGCTTGTAGTCGCCGCGATTTACGGTGTGATGATTGTATTGCGAAAAGGCATGAAAATCGGCACAAACGATGATGATCCATTTTTGCGCAAAGTCTCACAGGTGACGCTGAGTCCCGGAAAATCTGTGCAAATTGTGACGCTTTTTAATCACGCATATTTGGTAGGTGTGACAGACGGTGCCATCAATTTGCTCGGCGAGATTACTGACCAAGAACTGGTGGATTCTATGAATCTGTATGCTGACCAGCATGCGAACGTCACCAAACCGCGCAGTTTTGCTGATATTCTGAACATTTTTATGCCGAACGGTCCCAGAGCGACTGAAGAAACTGCGCAGTCAGCATCGCAATCGGGCAATGTGTTTACAAATAGCGCGGAGTCTGCGACAGAGGAATTGCGTCGTCAGCGTAGCCGTTTGAACGAGGAACAACTATGAGACACGCTATTTCCGTTTTTTTTACAAAACAATATCCTCGTATTCTGATAATCGCATTGATTACCGTATTCTGTCTGTTCCCTGCGACTTCACAGCAGAATCAGGGCTTTCCTGGGGGAACGGCGCGCGGCAACACGGAAATGAACCGCGATGTACGAAATCTTACCATTCCCAATATTGATATCAGCGTGACACAGCCACAAACGGGGAACCAAATTGCGTTCTCGTTGCAATTGTTGCTCATGCTTACGGTGCTCACCCTTGCGCCGAGCATTCTTATCCTGATGACGACTTTTTTGCGCTTTTCAATCGTTTTGGATTTTATTAAGCGCGCATTGTCTTTGCAGCAGGTTCCGCCGACAGCGGTTTTGAACGGAATCGCTTTTTTTATGACAATTTTTATCATGTGGCCGGTGTTCAATCGCATTTACACAGATGCTTATCGTCCGCTTTCTGATGGTCAGATTACGATTCAAGAAGCCTATGTACAGGCTGAGACGCCATTAAAGACTTTTATGCTTGGTCAAATTAAGGGCGACTGGCGGGGGCTTGCGATGTTCATGTCGATGGCAAAACTTGACCGCCCGAACAATCCAAACGATGTGCCCATGTATGCGTTGATTCCGGCATATATTCTGCATGAGCTTACGGTCGCATTCAAGATAGGCATTATCTTGTATATTCCGTTCATTGTCATCGACATGGTGGTGGCGAGCGTATTGATGAGTATGGGTATGATGATGTTGCCGCCGGTTCAGATTTCTATGCCGTTTAAGTTGATTTTGTTTGTGCTGGTGGACGGCTGGCATCTTTTGACGCAGCAGTTGTTTAATTCAGTTACGTTGTAGTATAGGGGGATTCCATGGGTGTCGGAGATATTGTAGCGTTAATGCGTGGCGCAGTTTTGCAGGTTTTTATGTTATGTGCGCCAGTTCTTGGTGCCGCGCTGATTGTTGGTCTTATTGTGGCAATTTTTCAGGCTACCACGTCAATTCAGGAGCAGACGCTCACATTTTTGCCAAAAATGCTGGTCATTTTAGGTCTGATTGCATTGCTCGGCGGATGGATGCTTGCTATGCTTCGCGGCTACACGTTGAATCTGTTCGCAATGATTCCCAAACTCGCATGATAAGGAGATGAGCCTGTTAGATGCTTGAGCAGATTGTCGCCAACGCGCCGGTGTTTCTTTTAGTTTGCGGCCGTTGCTTTGCCCTGATAATGACAATTCCTCTTTTTTCGCTTCGCAATGTCTCACGGCTTGCGAAGGTTGCGTTTACGGGCTATTTTGCGTATCTTGTCATGCCGCATGTGAATCCAGCAGTGTATGCGCCATATCTTTCTGACGGGGCTTCTTCGCTGATGTACATTTTGCTTCTTGCGGGCGAAGTGCTTTTGGGAATTATCACTGGCTTTTATATCACGATAATCTTTTCTGCATTTAGCACGGCGGGTCAGTTTTTTGCGTTCCAGATGGGATTTTCTGCGTCTGAAGTATACGATGCGGTGAGTCAGGTGGAAAACCCGTTGATGGGTCAGTTTTTTAACTTGATTGCAATGCTGATTTTTTTACAGAATAGTTGGGCGCAGCGTCTTTTTGGAAGCGCATTAGCCTCCAGTTTTGAGTCAATTTCAGCCTTGTCGATTGTGACGGGACGAGAAAAAATCGTCACTTTTTTGTTCAACGGGCTTTCGCATCTTTTTTTGGATGCGTTTATCATCGCTCTGCCGATTATGGGCACATTGCTTTTGATTAACGTCGCCATGGGCATTCTCTCAAAAGCCGCTCCGATGATGAACATGATGAGCGAAGGTTTCCCCACGATGATTTTGGTGTCATTCTTTATCATCATGGTGCTCATGCCCAACTTGTGTGGTTTTTTCAGTCATTCATTTGAAGGTGCGTTCAAGAATCTTGAGCAGCTCTATATGGTTCTTTCAAGAGGAGGCGGCTCATGAGTTTTGAAGAGATTGACCT
>JAFSTK010000177.1 GCA_017450535.1 Treponema sp. | reverse complement strand
TGCTGGTATCGCAATGGGTTTGATTACCGAAGCAGAAGGCGACAATCCTTACGGACGCTATCAGATTCTGTCTGATATTCTGGGCGAGGAAGACCACCTTGGCGACATGGACTTCAAAGTCGCAGGTACAAAAGATGGTATCACTGGATTCCAAATGGACATCAAGATTGCGGGCGTTACCACAGAAATCATGAAAAAGGCACTGGCACAGGCTAAGGAAGGTCGTCTGCACATTCTTTCCATTATGGAAAAGTGCATCAACAAGCCGCAGCCCATCAGCCCCTACGCACCCAAGATTCTTTCAATGAAGATTGACACTGACAAAATCGGTGCCCTCATTGGACCGGGTGGAAAGACAATCAAGGCTCTGTGCGCTCAGTACGGCGTTACAATCAATACCGAAGACGACGGCACCGTTACGATTTATGCCCGCACGGGAAAATCAGCGGAAGAGGCAAAAGTCGCGGTACACGGCATTGTGGACGACCCGGAAGTTGGCGTTATCTACAACGGCACTGTAAAGCGTATCATGGAATTCGGCGCATTCGTCGAAATCCTGCCGGGAAAAGAGGGCTTGTGCCACATTTCCAAGCTTTCACGCCAGCGTGTCGAGAAAGTCACCGACGTGCTCAAAGAAGGTCAGCAGATTCCCGTCAAGTTGCTTGAAGTGGACAAGATGGGCCGCTTGAACCTGAGCTACATCGACGCTATTGAGGAACAGAAGAAATAAGTTTGTCATTCATTAGGATGCAAAGAGATAAAAAGAATGCACGTGGATGTTTTATAAGAGCATCTGCGTGTATCTTGATTCATCTTATGAATCCTTTTGAATAGCTGTTATGAACTCCAGTCTTTTGGTGTGAGCCAATGGGCTGGAGTTTTTGTCTAATGACATAATACCCGCAATCTGTTACAATATATTTTATGACGATTTCAATTCCTTGCACTGTGGAAAGCGGTGCGATTTTACCCGAATACAAAACAACGGGTGCGGCAGGCGCAGATGTGTGCGCATTTTTGAAAGAGCCCGTAACAATTGCCCCCTTGGAGCGGGCGATGATTCCGACTGGACTGGCATTTGCGATTCCCCAGGGCTATGAGGTGCAGGTGCGCCCGCGGTCTGGTTTGGCGGCAAAAAATGGCGTTACGGTTTTGAACACGCCCGGCACAATTGATTCAGACTATCGTGGCGAAGTGAAAGTGATTTTGATAAACCTCGGCAAAGAGCCGTTTACGATTAACAACGGAGACCGTATTGCTCAGCTGATTGTCGCTCCGGTGACAATTGGCGCGTTCCAGCCGGTCGCATCTTTGGACGAGACCGAGCGTGGTGCGGGCGGATTTGGCAGCACGGGAGTCAGCAAGAACTAAATGCATACGCGCCGGTTGTCAGAAAGAATAGATGACTCATTGGCATTGCTCAGAGAACGGATAGGGCAGGCTCTTACTTCGTTCAATTTGCTTAACTGGGTGTTTCGTTCTACCGGCAGACTTTTGTATCGACTGGGGCTCCGGCGGCTTGGTAACATAATTGCCATGACCGTGCAGGAAGAGAGCGGAATAAATCGTTTTGTCATGGTGCGCTATCTGACAAAAGAATTGTTCCTGTATTTTTTCATCGCATTTTTGTTTTTTTTCATGGTGTTCTTCTGCAACCAGATTTTACTTTTGGCAGAAAACATCCTAAAAAAGCGCGTTCCGTTGATGGATGTGCTCAGGCTGATTTCTTATTCGCTCCCCATGATTATCGCGCAGTCGGCTCCTTTTGCTACACTTGTAGGTTTTTTGATGTGCCTCGGTCGTTTGGTAACGGAAAACGAAGTCCTCATTCTGCGCGCTTCGGGTATGGGCTATAAAATCTTGGTGCTTCCGGTCATTATTTTGGGGCTGGTCATCTCAATCATCTCATTTTTTGTAAACGATTATCTTTTGCCGCTCGGTACGATAAAATACAATCAGCTCAGGCGTACCATTTTGATGTCAAATCCTGCGATTGAACTTGAGTCAAATTCGGTCAAACGTACAAATGACAAAACGCTGGTTATCGGTCAGGTGAACGGCACAAATGTGAGCGACTTGGTTTTCTTTGATACGGACACAAACGGTGACCAGCGAATTATTGTAGCGGACGCATCTGACGTAAAAAAATCAACGACGGCCGGTGTGCTTATGTCAATAGAAATGAATGATTCCACCGTCGTCTTTTTTGACAGTTCAAGTAAGTCAAATTATGATGTCCTTCAGGCAAAGAATCTCATGCTGAATATTTTTGAATCGTCTTTTTTCAACGGAAATAATCGCGTCATTCCGAGCGAGATGACATCTTACGATTTAAAGCAGCGAATAAAAGAAATGGAAAAAGACACGGGCGTCAATCCAAAAGACTTGAATAAATATCGGCTTGAATACAATAAGAAATTTTCCGTTCCGTTCGGCTCCATTTTCTTTGCCTTGCTCGCATTGCCGCTTGCCCTGATTTTCGGAAAGCACAATGGTCAGACTATCGGCTTGATAATCGGCTTGTTCATTTCGGTGGCGTATTGGGCGATGATGATTTTGGGGCAGATTTTCGGCAGCCGTAGCGGTATGAACGGCGTGCTTTTGATGTGGATTCCCAATTCGGTGATTTTTACGGCCGCTCTATTCTTTTACACAGTGTTGGGGCGAAAATGAAACTGATGCAGTACCTTTTCAGACGTTTCATTCCTCTCTTTTTAGGCGCGCTCATGTTTTTTGCGCTCGTGCTTGTGCTTGTGGACTTGCTGATGAATTTGTGGAACTACATTTCAAACCAAGTGCCCGGTGCGACTGTAGGACGTATTCTTTTGATGTATGTGCCAAAATGCGTGTGGTACGCCACGCCGCTGGCTATTTTGTTCGCTGTCTCATACACGTTGAGCGATTTTTATGCCAATAATGAGCTGGTGGCGATTTTTGCCTCTGGCGTGCCGCTGATTCGTTTTACTGCGCCGCTTCTGGTTCTGTCTTTTTTGCTCAGCCTCGGCCTGTTTTTGTTTGACGACAGGCTGGTGGTGCCGACGTATGCCGTCAAAACGACTTTGCAAGAAAAATCGCTTAACAAAGAAAAAACGCTCAACAATGATAAAATTGTGGTCATTTCGGATGAGGGAAATATTGTCTACAAAGCGGATTATTATGATGACGCTTCAAAACGCCTCTATACTGTTATCATCATCGTGCGCAATGAAGACAAAACGCTTGCGGCTATTATCCGTGCGGACTCCGCTGTGTTCCAAAACGGCCATTGGAGTCTTTCTGGCGGTACACAATATACGTTCAAAGGCAACACGATGGCACAGAGACTTCCAGAGCGTGAGATAGTCGAACGTCTCACCGAAGACCCAACGACATTCCAGAACAATACCGTGAGCGTGGAGACCGTAAGTGCGCGTGAGGCAAAACAATACATTGAGCATTTGCAAAAAGCAGGTCTCCCGTTCAGCGAGGAATTGAGCTTGTATTATAAAAAATTCTCGTTCCCGTTCATTTTGTTCATTGTCGTCTTCCTTTCGGTTGGATTGAGCGGAAAGACGCGAAAAAACGTGCTTTTGGTCAGCCTTGCCGCATGTATCAGCGCGGCGGTTCTTTTTTACGTGAGCCAGATGATAACCATGCTTCTCGCAAAGTTCCAGTACATCACTCCGTTTATGGGCGCATGGTTCCCCGTATTTTTATTCGTAGCGATAAGTATCGTTCTGTTGCGGTACGCACGCACATAAGGAAAATGGTATGTTAGATATTTTTGAAATAACACATTCCGACACCACAAGTCGCGCCCGCACCGGCATAATGCATTTGCCCCACGGTGACGTGCAGACTCCTGTGTTCATGCCAGTCGGAACGAACGCCACAGTAAAGGCCCTCACCAAAGACGACCTGGAAGAAATCGGCTTTGAGATTATTCTTGCGAACACCTATCATCTTTATCTGCGTCCGGGCAGCGACACCGTGGAGCAGGCGGGGGGATTGCATGGCTTTAGCGGCTGGAAACGCAATTTTCTCACCGATTCTGGCGGATTTCAGGTGTGGAGTTTGTCGCCGCTTCGCAAAATCACCATGCATGGCGCGGAATTCAGAAGCAATATTGACGGCTCAAAACATCTTTTTACGCCGGAAAGCGTGGTGGACGTACAGACACAGTTTAACTCTGACATTCAGATGCAGCTGGACGTGTGCTCAGGCTACGGCATTGAAAAAAAAGAGGCGCTCCGTGCGCTTGAAGTGACCGAAAACTGGGCTGAGCGCGCCAAAACAGAATGGCTTAAAAAACGCGATGAAGGATATCTCGGCATGTTGTTCCCGATTGTGCAGGGAAATTTCTTTGAGGACTTGCGCGCGCGTTCTGCTGAATTCGTGACAAATCTGGATTTGCCCGGCATTGCGATTGGCGGTCTTTCTGTGGGTGAGCCTGCGGAATTGTTTGCGTCCATGCTGGACTATACGGTTCGCCTGCTCCCGGAGAAAAAAATTAAATACGTCATGGGAATCGGCACACCAGACTACATTTTGGACGCGGTTCATTCAGGCATTGATATGTTTGACTGCGTTCTTCCTACGCGCAATGCCCGAAACGGCTCATATTTTACGCATGATGGAAATCTTTCTATTAAACAGGAGCGTTTTTCACGTGACTTTTCGCCAATTGACCGCGAGTGCAATTGTAAAGTCTGCCGAAATTATTCCCGTGCGTACTTGCGGCATCTTTTCAAAGAGCAGGAAATTTTGAGCTCAATGCTCGCCAGTTACCACAATTTGTACTTTTTGCACAATATGATGAAAGAAATTCGTAACGCAATCCAAGAAAATCGGTTTGAAGAGTATAGAACAAACTTTTTAACTCGGTTCAAAGCCGGAAATATCCGATAATTAAAACGGTATTCAAAAGGATAAAAAGGATGAAATTTGATGCGCGGGATTTTTTTTGAATCTTTTTCATCTGTCTC
>JAFSTK010000004.1 GCA_017450535.1 Treponema sp. | reverse complement strand
GTAGAAGAATTTCTGGCACACGGCTATGAGACCTACATTATTGATGATGACTACACCTGCCCGCTCAGAAATAAAGTCGAGACAATTATCGAAAATTTTCCCGACTCAATTTTGTTCTTTAACATTGACGCCACGGTAGATGGCGTTGATAACTGGAAAGTCTACATTTCTGAAATTTGCAAGAAACATGCCGAAAATGCGCTCATCGGAGTGCTCCATGCGAAAGGAAATCCAAAATCAGATGAACTTCTGCGGCAGCACTATGAAGAGACTATCGGCGTCCGTTGCGGATTCATTTCCTTGCAGGCTCATCACCATGAAAATTTTGATGTGATGATAAAAGTGCTGGAAAAACACGGAGCACTCGGTCGTCGTCAGCTCGTGCGCGCAAACATGGATGCTCAGAGTCACTTCAATTTTGAATATGAAGGCAAAAAATTCAAATCACGTGTGATGGACGTAAATATCAGCCATTTTGCCTGCGTTTTCCCCCAGGAATTAGATGACATGAAGATTTACGACAAGGTGCGCGCCGCATCATTCCGCTTGAACGGCATGAAATTCAACTCAGATGCCGTCCTACTGATGAAACGCACTAAAAACGAAGTGCATCTCTGCATTTTCATGTTCATCACGCAGCCCGATGACAAACCAGAGCTGCCCCCTGACTTACGTAAAGCATTAAATCGCAAGATTTATCAAGTTGTAGCGGATGAGACGTTGTCAAAACTAAAAAAGGCTTTTAAGAAAGCAGATAAATAAAATCGGACTTTATAAGGAGTATTTTCAATGACACTAGGAATAAAGACAAAAATCAATTTGGCACTCGTAGCACTTATTTTGGTAGCAAGCACGGTTATCGTTGTGTTCAGCTACAAAAAGTCAAGTGCGGAACTGACTGCCGCCGTAGACACAGGTAACCTGGACTTGGTGCATACCGTTGCGGCGGAGATTCAGACGATTAACGAACGCGAATTTAAAATGCTTGAGACGGTGGCTAATCTTTCTATCATACGCGATCCAGATGTGGACATACGTGAAAAATGGGTGCTCGCTAATACCACGACGGGCGGCAGTCCCCACTACTTTGGCATGGGCTTTTTCAATGCGGACGGCGTTGGATATGCGACATCAGGAAAATGGAGCGATTTGCATACCCGTCGCTACGTTTCCGAAGCAATGAAAGGAAATCGCGCGCTTCAAGACCCAGATTTCAGTCAGGTTACAGGCAAATTCAGCTCATACTATGGTATGCCGATTTATGACAACAACGGCGTGCGCATCGGCTCTGCATCAGTTGTTGTGGATGCGACAGAGTTGTGTAAGACAGTGGCGGGTATTACCGTCGGTAAAAATTCACACCCGTTTGTTATCAGCCAGTTGAGCGGAAAATATGTGGCGCACGAAGACCAGAAACTTGTCGCGGACGGCATCGTGGTAGAAGAAGTTGTGTCAGAAGGATTCAAGCCGATTGTCGCAAAAATCAAAGCGGGCGAAACTGGCACCGAAGTGTTCTACGATGAAGTTGCCAAGGCAAAATTCTCTGTCGCTTATCAGCCCATTCCCGGAAGCCATTGGAGCGCAGTCTGTCTCGCGCCGTACAACGACTTTTACAGTGGCGTAGGTCAGTTGCTCAAGGCAATGATTTTTATCGGTGTGACGGCATTGATTATCGCATTCGTCGTCGGTCTGGTTGTCGTGAACATCTCTCTCAAACCGCTTTCACGTGTCAGTTCAGCGATTGAAGGCATTGCGAGCGGAGACGCTGATTTGACCAAACGTCTTGAATCTTCCACAAATGATGAGATTGGTCAGCTGGTAAAAGGATTCAACGAGTTTACCGGAAAACTGCAACAGATTGTGACCGAGCTCAAAGGCTCAAAAGGCGAGTTGCATGACTACGGCGAGCGTCTGGGAAGCATGATTCAGAACAACGCTTCTATGCTCTCACTCATGCTCAACAACATCAAAGAAGTAAACGGCGAAATTGAAAATCAGCACGATAAAGTCAGCAGCACACAAGACGCTGTGGCGGACATTTCAGGTGCAGTCGAACAGCTGCGTGACATGCTCCAGAAACAGGAACAGGGCGTTGAGCAGGCTTCTTCCGCAGTTACCGAGATGATTGGCAATATCGATTCCGTCTCCCACTCCGTAGAAAAGATGGCGGGCGAATTTGATGTGCTTCAGGGCGATGTAAGCAATGGTATTCAGCGTCAGCATGAAGTAAACGAACAGATTCAGCAGATTGAACAGCAGTCAAAGATGCTGAACGAAGCAAACGTGGTCATCTCATCTATTGCAGACCAGACAAACTTGCTCGCTATGAACGCGGCAATCGAAGCGGCGCACGCTGGAGAGGCAGGAAAAGGTTTTGCGGTCGTTGCTGATGAAATCCGTAAACTTTCTGAGACATCTTCAACACAGTCAAAGAACATTGGTAACCAGTTGAAGGCGATTTTGAACTCAATCGCAAACGTCGTTACATCATCAGACCTTTCCGACCGCGCGTTCAGTGCCGTGGCAGAAAAATTGCAGGGCACGAGTAACCTTGTGCATCAGATTAAACTCGCCATGGAAGAACAGAGCGAAGGCTCAAAGCAGATTGGCGAGGCATTGAGCTACATGAACGACGCTACGGGACAAGTTCGTATCGCTTCTGACGGCGTAGATTCCGCACGCCAGGGCATCATTGGTGACGTTACTGCGCTTGGTCAGTCATCAGATGCGGTTAAAGGATTGGTCGGTCGCATGGCTGAAGAAGTCAAGCACATCGAGGAAGATGACGACAGTCTGATGAACATCGCAACGTCAATCAACGGCACGATTTACCGCATCGGAAGCCAGATTGACCAGTTCAAAGTCTGATGAAAAAAATTGCGTTTCTATTGGCGGGGGTATTTTGCACTGCCCTCGCCTTTTCACAGCCTTTCTCAGTAGCAGATGGGCTTTTTAATCAATCTGACAAAAATACGCTGGGACTATCCTACCCCGACGGAATCGAGACTTTCACCGTTTTTGACGCGCAGGAAAAAGGCGACCATTTTTGTAACGGTGCGGTACTGGCTTCATTTAAGGGAGTATTGTACTGTCAGTGGCAAAGCTCCGCAAAAGATGAGGACGCGCCTGACACTAAAGTCGTGTACGCTGTCAGCACCGACGACGGAAAAACATGGTCTGAGCCAAAGGTTCTTGCAAAATCACCCAAGCGCGGCTACCGCTCATCTGGCGGCTGGCATGTAACAGAGGACAGTCTTATCGCATACATCAATGAATGGACGGAAGGACTGACACCGCGCGGAGGCTTTACCTATTACACCGCCTCTAAAGACGGGAAAAAATGGAGCAAACTCAAGCCCGTAAAAATGGCGGATGGTTCTGTTATGAACGGCATTTTTGAGCAAGACCCGCACGCGCTCCCTGACGGCAGAATAATCGGCGCGGCACATTTTCAGAAAGGCTTGTATGTCTGCCCCATCTACACTGACAATCCATCCGGTACCGACGGCTGGAAGAAAGGCGCGTTTGTCAGCAGGAATACGGGCAGCACATCAGTTGAGATGGAACCTAGCTGGTTCACAAACAGTGACGCTACCCTCGTGATGGTATTCCGTGACCAAAACAGCTCGTTCGTAAAACTCGCCGCAACCAGCACCGACCGAGGTGAAACGTGGTCTCAAGTTGTCGCCACAACCATGCCGGATGCCCGCACAAAACAGAGCGCAGGAAATCTCCCCGACGGCACCGCATTTTTTGTCGGAAACCCTGTAAGCGACACATTCCGTAGTCCGCTGGCACTCACGCTCAGCACAGACGGAAAACATTTTGACAAAGCCTACCTGCTCCGCGCAACATCAGAACTTCCAGAAATCAAATATGAGGGTAAGGCAAAACGAAAAGGCTACCATTATCCCAAATCATTGGTAACTGACAGGTATCTGTACACCGCATACACAACTGGTAAAGAGCTTGTACAAATAACGCGCATTCCGCTGTGTACTTTTCAATAATTTTGCGGTATACTGATTAAATGAAGTCGTTTTCCTTCCGCAGATATATAGTCTCTTTTCTGACACTATTTTTCGTTGCCTGCGGAAGCACCAAAGTCGTGCCGTCTGTAGACACAGAATCTCCACCCAGCGAACAAGAATCTCACATCACCCTGCTCTTTGCCGGCGACATCATGGCGCACAATGTCAACTACAACTTTGGTCACTTTGATGCAATCTGGAACGACATTGCGCCAATTGTTTCCGCAGCAGATGTCGCCTTTGCCAATGTTGAGGCTCCTGTTGATGACAATCTCCCGTGGAGCACTTTTCCTCAGTTCAACATGCATGGATCCTACATCGACGCGGCAATCAACGCAGGATTCGACGTGTTCTCGCTCGCCAACAACCACACCAATGACCAGAGTCTGAACGGAATGCGTGGCACGCTCAAATATTTTAAGAGCAAAAAGAACATTCATGCATGTGGCATCAAAGAAAAGCCGAACACACCGCTCACCTATCAAATCATCGAAAAAAACGACTGGAAGATTTTGTTCGTCGCCTTTACCGAACTATTGAACTCTCAGGACAGCGCAGGCTACATCGACTACATTCCGTCTAAAGGAAAAAAACACGACACGATTCTCGCAGACCTCAAAAAATTGCGCGACGAACACCCATGTGATGTATTTGTAGTGAGCGTTCATGCTGACGAGCCAGAATACATTCGCAAAGTTCACGATTATCAGAAACAATTCTATCATGCGCTGATTCAAGAAGCTCATGCCGACATCGTGTGGTCAAATCACGCGCATATTGTAAAAGAATGGGAAATGATTCCCGAAACAACACAATCAGACGGCTCCATCTCGCGCGGAGGACTTATTATGTACGCGAATGGAAACACAATCAGCGGTCAGCGCACAAGCCCGCAGTTCAAAAAGCCTGACACCGAACGAGACTACACCGGCGACGGACTGATGATGCATGTCACGCTCTCAAAAAAAACGGATGCTGACGGAAACTCAGCGATTTTCTTCAACGAACTTACACCGCATTTTATCACCACGTATATTACACCCGCATGGCAGTTTGTCGTGCGCCTCATGGATGACGATTTGCCCCGCTCCCTCCGACGCGCAGGGCTTTCCACTTGGGCAAATTATCTTACCGAACGAAAAAAAATTATGGAAAAAATACAGGAAAAATCAACATGGCAATAGACTACGAAAAACTCCCTGTCTATGAACAAAAACAACGCATTTTGGACACGCTCTCCACGCACCAAGTAATTGTAGTGCAATCCCCTACGGGAAGCGGAAAGACCACGCAGATTCCGGTCATTCTGCATGAAGCAGGCTATTCTGAAAACGGCGTCATTGCCGTCACCCAGCCACGACGCATCGCCGCACTCAGCGTAAGTGAATTTATCGCAAAGCAGCTCAAGACAAATTATCCGGGGCTTGTCGGTTACAAAATGCGATTTGAAGACAAAACCGACGCAAGCACAAAAATCAAAATTATGACCGACGGCATTCTCTTGCAGGAGATGAAACTTGACCCGTGGCTTTCAAAATATTCGGTGGTCATGGTTGACGAAGCGCATGAACGAAGCCTGAACATCGATTTTGTGTTGGGTTTGCTCAAACGTGTCCTTGCAGAGCGCAAAGATTTTAAGGTGATTGTCTCCAGCGCGACAATGAATGCCGAGGCATTCAGCGCATATTTTGACGGCTGCCCGATTGTAACAATTGACACCGTAACCTTCCCCGTCACAATGATTTACGACCCGCCCGCACTGAGCGGAACGCGAATGACCACAACGACAGAAAGCGGCTGTGAAGTAATTATGCGTAAAATCGAAACGACAATTGACCGCGTTCTTTACAACAAGGACGAAGGCGATATTCTGGTCTTTTTACCCGGAGAAAAAATCATCCGCGATTGCGTGAGGCGGCTCAGTTTTGCCCCGTTCCACAGTAAAATCCATATCATTCCGCTGTACGGCAGACTTCCGAAAGAAGAACAAGAACGTGTTTTTGACGACCCGCCGTTTGGCAAGAAAAAAGTGATTATCTCCACAAACATCGCAGAAACATCCATCACCATCAACGGCGTGACCACCGTAATTGACTCCGGTCTTGCAAAACTGAACTTTTACAACCCGCGCACCTATACATCGAGCCTCATTGAGACGCCGGTAAGCAAGGCAAGTTGTAACCAGCGGCGCGGACGAGCGGGACGAACTTGCGCGGGAACATGCTACCGTCTCTACAGCCGCGATGACTTTGAGTCAAGACAACTCTACACCACCGAAGAAATCTATCGCACCGATTTGAGCGAAGTCGTTTTGCGCATGGCAGAGCTGGGCATCACCGATTTTGAGTCATTTGATTTTATTTCGCCGCCGGGACAGGAAGGCATTTTGGGCGCAATCGACACACTGAACCTTTTGGGCGCATTGAATGAAGACCGCACGCTTTCCGCCATCGGCAAAATGATGACTGAATTCCCGCTGGAGCCGCGTGTAAGCCGCATTCTCGTAGAAAGCATTATGCGCTACCCCGAAGTCTTGGACGAAGCCCTGATTGCGGCGGCATTTTTAAGCACAACATCGCCATTTGTCCTTCCACCGGGAGAAGAAATGGACGCGCGAAAAGCACATCATGCGTTCAGAGACATTCAAGGCGATTTTGTCTCCTACGTGAGATTGTTCCGCACCTACCAAAGCATGAAAAATCAGGAGCGGTTTTGCAAAAACAACTACCTTGATGAAAAAGTGATGATGGACATTGCCAACATCAAGCAGCAATTGGAAGAAGAAGTTGCCGCATTGGGCATTCCGATTACGGGCGGCGGTTCCATGGACGACTATCTCTGCTGTATCGCGGCGGGCATGATTCAGTTTGTGTGCGTGCGAGAAGGACGCGAAAACTACCGCAGCCTTACCGCTGATCACATCTCGATTCACCCTGGTTCCAGTATGTTCCGCAACGACCCGCTCTTTATCGTGGCGGGAGAAATCGTGCGCACAAGCCGTATGTTTGCCATGAGTGTCTCTCCGCTTACCCGCACGCTGTTAAAACGAATCTCGCCTGATTTGGAAGAACGCTTGAACATTGCCCGCGGAAAACGTGGCCGCTCACTCACCGGAAATCTTGAATACACCGGCGGAGAATTCAGAAATCAAAAAGGCAAAGTCGGACGCGATGACGGACGCTTTGGCGGAAAAGTCAAAAAGGTCAAGGATGAGAACATCGTCACAATTGGCGGAAGTCAGTTTGAACTGCAAAAATCAAAAGGAAAGAAAATGCTCGTTCTGCCCTTTGACGCGTTCAAACAAGCATTGCTCGCCGAACG
>JAFSTK010000176.1 GCA_017450535.1 Treponema sp. | reverse complement strand
CGCACAGATGAAGTTCCTTCGTCACTCAAGACGGTCGCTGGCGGCACAACATACAACAACTTCGATACAAAAGAAAGCCTGAATCTTGAATATGCTGAGCCGGAATCACCTGATTCAGCATTGAACAGTGTTCTTGCAAAATCAGGCCGCCACAACCCGGACTTTGCGTGGACATTCGACAATGCCACAGAAGACGCGAACTACGGCGTGATTAAAGAACTGAAGGCTGCTGTAGTTGCTTACAAAAACGATGGTCTTACGAAAGTAGGACAATAAATAGTTTCTTCCCTACTCTTTGGAAGAAATGGGGTGCGAGAGGGGCAAAGAAACCTTTTGGGAAAGGTGTCGTTGCCCCTCTTTTTTTTTCTTCTTAGATTGTTTCCCGCAATACATGTCGAATTATGTTTTCAATCTGTTCGTTTGTGTTTGTGTATTGCAGGGCGGTGCGCGTGTTCTTGTTTCGATAGACTCGGAAAATTTCGTCGGCAAATGCCTGCCCAATAAAGGAGACGCCGTTAAAATCAAATATGACACAGGAAAATTTTTCAAGGCGATTCAGAAGTCTTCGTGCCTGAGAGCGTGAAGTAAGTGCCATACCTTCTTGCTCCATAAAACGTAACTGAACGATGGTCTTAAACTGTGGCTCATCAAAATCTGTTCCCGCAAATTCATCAAATAGTCTATGTACTTTGTCACAAAGAGCATTAAAAACATCCACATAGACAAATGACGGAATAATCCAAAATTTTCAATGAACATTTTTCCGTCAAAGTTTGATACTAATCAGTAGAGGATAGGGTTGTTTTTCGTCTTTTAGGCGGAGCAGGCAGAAAACTATCAACGAGGACAAAAAAATGAAAAAAACAGTGCTGAAATCCGTGTTGTGCGCTTTGGGAATGGCTTTTTTTGTGATGACGGGAGTTAGTTGCAGTTCTGATGATGCTGGCGGGATTTCCGATATACTGGTTGCTAATTCAGGAACCCCGGTAAATCCGCAGAATCCAAGTAATCAGGATAACCCGCAGAATCCAGCCCCCTCCGACAATCCGGAACCATCTGATAATCCTAATCCTTCCGATAATCCAGAGCCTTCTTCACCGTCGGACAATCCTTCTAATCCGCAGGACCCTGCTTATGTTGAAGGAACGGTGACGACGACTGAAAAAGGGTTTATGACCGTAGCGGCGTGGACATTTAGTGATTTGGGTGATGTTGCGATTGAGGCGGCGGATGCTACAAATGCAATTCCAGATGCGGCTTCTCTTGCGGCGGCACAGACTAAGTATACGACATTTTCTGCGGCAAAAGACAAAAAGTATTCGCTTAAGGCGGATGTGAATTATCCTGCTTCAACAGGAACGCTTGTGGCAAAAATTAAATCGCTTGGCGCAAATGAAAAACCGATTCAGTATAATAAATATGAAGCGACTGCAAAAGATTGTACTCAAAGCGATGCGACGGCAGGTGGCTTGCAGATTTATGAAGAGGCGATTTCCATCAGCGGTGTGCAGGGACCGTTCAAAATCAAGATAAACTATGGCGCGAATTCTTCAAAAGCGAAAACAGATGGCCGTTATGGCTATATAAAAATCGGCGGGACGACGTATGACGATGAGACTATAAAAGCCGCAAAATCAATTGATAATAAGGGTACTGGTTTTTCAGCAGAATACACTGGCACTGACTCTGTTGATGTTGCGATTGGGTCAGCACTTCCGTCGGGTGATGGAACTCCATATGTCCGCTTGTTTGACATTATCATCTCAAAGGAAGCGATGCTGACGACAACGGTTACGACCACGATTGATGAGGATGCCGGTACGGTTACGATTGTCACCACGGTGACGGATGAAAATGGCAATGTCGTCTCCACAAAGACCAAAACGGTTGACTCAAGTGCAGGAAATGAGCCAGAACCGGGCAGTGGGGAAGTTACAAAACAATGTTCCAGCACGGCTACGACACCTGCTTTGGATAACAGTGCCGTGCGACCGACTTATGACAACGGGTATAAAGTTGGCGGTCGCTCAAGACTGTCAGAAATTGATACTTCAAGAATAGCGAATGCGGTGTATGCGTCTCCAAACGGAAAATTGACAGGAGATGGAACAAAACTTTCTCCGTTTGATATTGCAACTGCAGTCCAGAAGGTGAAGGCAGGCGGAGCGGTCGTTCTCTTGTCAGGAACTTATGCGCTTTCTTCAACTGTTACTATTGATGAAAATAATAACGGAACCCAAACGGCTTATAAATACATTCTTCCTGAAAAAGGTGCGGCTGTCGTTCTTGATTTTTCTACACAGCCAATCGGTGACTCAAACCGGGGAATTCAGCTGAACGGAAGTTACTGGCACATCTACGGCATTGCAGTGTATAACGCTGGCGATAACGGTATGCTTGTTACTGGAAACTATAATATTGTTGAACGCTGTGTGTTCCAGGCGAATCAGGACACGGGACTTCAGATTGCGCGCCGTAAGTCATCGTTGAGCAATTTTGCCGATTGGCCGCATCACAACCTTGTTCTTAACTGTACTTCGTTTGACAACAAAGACGACAAAACAGGCGAGAATGCGGACGGATTTGCGGCAAAACTGACGTGTGGCGAGGGCAACGTGTTTGACGGCTGTATTGCATACGCGAACTGCGATGACGGCTGGGATTTGTATGCAAAACCTGCGACAGGCTCAATCGGCGTGGTAACGATTAAAAACTGTGTCGCTTTCTTAAACGGAACGACAACAAATGGAGCGCATACGAACAATGGCGATATGAACGGTTTTAAGCTGGGCGGCTCAACAAACCAGTGTCCTACGCCTCACGTGGTTTCAAACTGTGTGGCATTCTTGAACGGAAAGGACGGTTTTACCGACAACGGAAACGGCGGTGCGCTGCAAGTTTCAAATTGTTCATCGTATGCAAATGTCAATTCAAACTTTAACTTTTACCGGACATTGGCTGGCGGTGTGTTCAAAAAAATGGTGAGCATGTTGGGTAGCGTAAAGCCGACGCAAGTTGATAAATTTGGCGGAAAAACGAGCGACAAGGGCTTTACCGCCGCATCAAGAATATCCGACTCGGTATACTGCGGTGATAAAGATAAAAAGATATTCTATTGCATAACGACGGAGTCTGAGATTCACAACGGCGATAAAGTAGGCGAGACGGTTTCCGACCCCTATGAAAATGACGTGCAGGGAAAAAATCAGCCCGCAGTTGATTTGCTTGTTGATGCAAAATGCCGCAATGCTGACGGCACCGTGAACTTGGGCGGCTATCTGGAGACAAAAAAATCCAGCACCTATGCGGCATCGGGAGCGCATTTTGGCTCGGAAGCCGTTGAAGTGCTGGACCTCACGTTGCAGATGAACTAATTATTTTATCGTTGTGCCGGTGTAGGACTTGCCCTCAAGAATTGCCTGTGTGTTGGCAATGTTCTTGCCGCCGGCGCAAACGACCACCAAGCCCATTTCCTGAGCTTTTTTGCTGGCAATGGGGTCAAACGGGCAGTTTTTGCCGGGCACCCATTCGTCGCCGACCATTTTGCGGAAGTCAGCCCAACTGATTTCGTCGAGCGGTTTTGCGTCGGGATTTTTGCGCGGGTCATCGGTGTAGACTTTTTCGATGTTGCTTAAGTTTACTACGGTGTCCGCATCAAAGCGTTCTGCCAAAAGAACTGCGTCGTTGTCTGTGGAGAATCCGGGTTTCCAGCCGGCCGCAACGAGTACGCTTCCAGTAAAAGTGAGTTCGGCGGTGGGGTCGGTGACGACAGGCTCTTTGCACAAATCGCCAAAACATGCCTTTACAAACTGCGCGTTCAGTCTTGTCGCCATAATGCCAATCCAGTCTGCGGCATCGGTGCCGGCATTCTCTGCTGTCGCGGTCACTTCTCTGAATGCTTTCTGATAAATGCGAGCAGGTCCGCCACCTCCGACAACCAGAATCAGACGGTCTCCCGTATGTGCGCTCAAATATGCTTTTGCCATTTCCACAAAGCGTTTTACAAAATCAGTGTCGGGATATTCCGGCGCGACGATTGAACCGCCTACTGACAATACTTTTGTGCTCATTTGTAATCCTCCTCTATTTTTACCGTGTACAACGGTGTCATATCCATCAATAAATGCCCAGCACAATCGGGTCGTTCCAAAGCGTGCTGTAGTTTACTTTTCCCGCTGATGATTCTTCCCAGATAGACTGGAATGCGAAACTTCTTGGACGCTGAACCACTTTGCTGTTTATGAGCGCGGGTTTTACTTCGTTCCAGCCACGGCTGAATGCGATGTGCTGTCCGTCAAGATTTCCAAAATAGAATGTGCGCGGATTCTCAGGCTTTTTGAACGCTTTGTAGTTCAGCGCATCTTTTGCCAAAGCAAGGTCAACGGGAATCCAGCCAAAATTCTCTATATAAAATTCTGACCACCAGTGGGGTTGTGCCTTTAAGCCTGCGTCTACCAGAATACCGCTGACCGGCAAGCACGGAATACCCAGCGCGCGTACGAGTGTCGTGTAAAGAATCGCAAAATCATACGCATCGCCGCGTTTTGTCTGCAAAATGTCTTCTACATTATTTTTTGCGTTTTTCGGGCGCATTTGGAATTCGTAGTTATCAAACAGGTGCGCAAAAATCAACCGGGCCTGTTTGTATGGGTTTGTCTCTCTTCCAACAATTTCTTTTGCTTTTGCGACAATCGCCTCGTTTTTTGAATGGATAAGATTGTCCGCTTGTGTGGCAGAAAGATAGAGCAGTCTGTTCTTTTGCGTAAACGGTCTGACTCTGTTCGGGTTGATTTCTGTCTGCAGCGTGTATACCGAAACGACAAAATTTTGTGTGAAACGCGCTCTTTTACCGGTAGCGCGGGCAAGTTCAATCTGATAGATGATGGTATTTTTGTAGTCCTCGATAACTGGTGTCGGTTTGCTTTCGGTAAGTTCTGACATTGGCTGCAACGCATTCACCACAGGGCGCGGCACACGCATGGTTACGGTGGTGTGATTTTTTGAGTCCAGGTTTTCAATTTCTTCGGAAAGCTGCAACAAATATGTGCGCCGGTTTGTGTATGATTTTGTTCCGGCTGGCAATGTGACTTCCAACTGAGAGACATTGCTGGTACCTTTTTCCGTATGGACTGAAAATGGTCCGCTGGCAGCACCATCGGGAATGCGCACTCGGATTTCGCTGTCTGACCAATATTCGTAATCGTAGTTGGTTTCATTCGCAGGAATGGTCTGCAAGTCAAAGTCATCTTGCGCGTCGTTTGTTGAGCTTGATGTAAATGTTGACTGTGTAGTGTCGTCTCGGTTTGCGCTGAAATTGACTGAACTGGTGCTGCGGATTGTGCCAAAATTGGTGCCACTTATCGTAATCAACGTGCCGTAGCTTCCTGAAGATGGGGTGACAGATGTGATAACGGGAAGTGACGTCTGTGTGTCAGGCGGAATGACGACGGGAATATCTGCCGTGTTCGCAAAAAAGACTGGTTTTGAGCGTCCAGTTTCTGTTCCGACGATAACAAGTCCGTCCTGAACATTCGTCGGCAAAACAATGCGAATCTGCGTGTCGCTCCATGTGAGGTAGCCATTTGAAGTGATGCGGGAACCTCCGACCTCTACGTAGTCCGAAGTCTCACGGTTAGCCCCAAAGTGCAGTCCGTGAATGGTCATAATGTCTCCTGCTGAGCCGACCACTGGGGTGATAGAAGTGATTTCTGGAATGCGGCGCGTCTCAAACGTCACCAAAGAAATGATGCCGATAATGGCGGCAATGCACAAAAGTACAATGCTTATTCGTAACAGAGGATATTTGCGGTACAGAATGGAAATCGTTTTTGTAAGACTCATCTGCCGGTGTTATCTGTCCTGCACCTGGCGCGAAATATTTGGCAGGGGAATGATAATCTCTTCTTCGCCACGGATGTCATGCATTGGTGAGATTTGAATTCTGATAGAAAGACCGTTCTCTGAGCTTGCGGAAGCAGGTCTGAACACATCGATGGAAGTGAGGCTGTCGTTCAGCTCAATGGCTCTGGTGCGCTGGTTTGTGGCGGTAGAAGTCATGGTTGCGCCCTGAATCGCAGAACTGTTTACCGCGATAGAAGACAATGCGGCACGGTCAATGTTGCCGTCCACAGCGATGTCATTTTGTGCGAGCGGTTTTAACTTTGTGTTTGCGATTGCGCTTACAGCAGCCGCCGGAGATTTGTTTGTGGAGCGAAGGTACACGGGGGTGAAGATAAGCGCGAATACAGCCGCTGCCGCCGCAAAGGAAACGCCCCAGCGCGCAAACTGATAGATTTTCGGTTTGTTTTCGTCCGCATTGACCTGCGCCATAGTTTGATGGTATTTCATTTTGGTCTGCAAGCGGGCAAAACTTGCTTCAAGGAACGCATCATCTACGGTGATGTCTTTTGCATCTTCTTGCATGAGCGCATGGAGTTTTTTCATCTTGCTCTGTTCGGCGGCGCTTTCGGCATCTGATTGTACCAGAGCCTCATATTTGTCGATGTAAGCCGGCGGCAGTTCATTGTCGATGTAGACTGAATGCAGGTCTTTTTCAATATTCGTTGCCATGTTTTGCTCCTCCTGCTGATACCGCACCAAACATTATGCTTCGATGTAGTCGCCCAGCAGTTTTTCCAATTGCTCTCTTGCCCTGAACACACGGACTTTCACATTCCCTTCCGTAATGCCGAGCACCTTTCCGATTTCTTTATAGTTCAAATCCCCGTATTCGCGGAGAATAAGCACTTCTTTTAAGTTCGGCGGCAGTTTGCTCAATGCCTCAATCGTATGCTTTTTAGTCTCTGCCTGAATTGCATCAGTTTCGCCAGAAGCCGCTTTACGATGATCCTCGTACAATGCCTTCTGATAAGCTTTGCGCTCACGAGTCTTTCGTTTTGCATAGTTGAGCGACGCATTTTTGACGACACGGATAAGCCAGAATTTCGCATCGTCAAGGCTGGGGAACACAAGTCCTTTTTCATTTGCCTTGATGTACGAATCGTGCACCAAATCTTCCGCAGCTTCTTCGTCATTTACGATTCGCCAGGAGACTTTGTACAGGAGAGCCATCGTTTCGTTGTACAGCCGTCTAAAGTCAGCCGGGTCACCAGCATTTATCGGTTTGTTCGCCTGACTTCCTTCATTATCTATAACCACGTTCAGTCCTTTTCGTTACGAAAAAAGTTCAGTTTCTTTTCCAAATAACACCGTTCGGCGTGTCGATTATCGTGATGCCGCGTGCGGCTAAATCGTTGCGGATTTTGTCGGCTTTGGCAAAGTCTTTTGCCTTTTTTGCGGCGGTGCGTTCTTCTACGAGCGCGGTGATTTCTGCCGCTTCCGGGTCGCCCGCATGGTCGTCGGTATGGGCGGCATCTTCTTGTGCCTGTTTTGTGGCGAGCGCGAGTGCGTTTTCAATGACGCTCAGAGAGAGCACTTTGTCCATGACAAAAATATCTGCGAGCGCGTCAGAGGCTTTCTGGTTCTTGCCGTTGGAAGCCTTTTGCAGCGCGGAAAGTGCGACCGGAGTTGCCAAATCGTTTTCCAAACCCTGTTTGAATTTGGCGAGATTTTCTGAGTCCGCGCGTCCTTCCGCAATTTTTGCGAGCGTGTCAGCGTAGTTTTCTTTGGTCAGTTCCAGTTTTTCTTCTGTCTTGGCTTTAGCGATGAGTTTTGCCACACGGTCGTTCAATGCCGCGCGTCCGTTCTTTGCGGATGCCATTCCGTCCAGTGAGAAGATGAGCGGCTTACGGTAATGACCGCCGAGCAGGAAGAAGCGGTAGTCCAGCGGGGCAAATCCTTTGCTTGAGAGCGAAAAGCCTTTGCCTTCGGGCATGTCTGTCTGCAGCGTGATGAATCTTCCGGCTGACTTGGACATTTTGCCGCCTTCCAGAATCAAGAATTCATTGTGCATCCAGTATTTGACCCACGGACCTTTTGCGCGCTCGGCCTCATCAAAACTGCCTTCGCTCTGTGCGATTTCGTTGGTGTGATGCACGGGAACATGGTCAATGCCGCCGGTGTGGATGTCAAAATGCTTTCCGAGATATTTCATGCTCATTGCGGAACATTCGATGTGCCAGCCCGGATAGCCGCGTCCCCACGGAGAATCCCAGGTCATCGCCTGATTTTCAAATTTTGATTTGGTGAACCAGAGCACAAAGTCGCCGGGGTTGCGTTTGTTTTCGTCCACGACGACCACATTGCGCCGTCCTTTTCCTGCGACCAGTTTGTCCAAATCAAGGTTGGCGAGCTTTCCGTAATCGGCGTAAGTGGAAATGTCGTAGTAGAGGTTTCCGCCGGCCATGTAAGTGTGACCGTTTGCTTCCAGTTGCTTAATCAGGTCAATCATTTCCTGAATGTGGTCGGTCGCTTTACAGATGACGTCTGGGTGGCGGATGTTGAGCGCGTCGATGTCTTTCATGAACGCATCGGTGTAATACTTTGCGACTTCAAGCACGGACTGATGGCGTTCTTCCGCGGTTTTGACCATTTTGTCGTCACCTTCGTCGCCGTCGCCTGTCAGATGGCCTACGTCGGTAATGTTCATGACATGTTTGATGTCGTAGCCGAGGTAGGTGAGCGTCTTGTCCAGAATGTCCAAAAAGACGTAGGCGCGCAAGTTTCCGATGTGCGCGTAATTGTATACCGTGGGACCACAGCCATAAAACCCGACGTGTCCGTCTGTAATCGGCTTAAAATCCTGCATCTCATGTCCCATCGTGTTAAAAATACGCAATGCCATACGCGCTCCTTGAGGGCTTACAAACAAAATTGTTCGTGATATAATAAACCCATCATGTACACTATACGAGAAATAGCCGAAAAGTGCAATGCAGATAGCGATTTCAGCGGAAAAGTCTTGTGCGATGAGCCACTCTTTGCGCGCACCACGATGCATGTGGGCGGAAATGCCGCGCTGCTTTTGGAGCCGACTGACGAGGACTCGCTTTTGTTTGCGCTGGGTTTGGTGCGTGAAAATAGTGTGCCATTTTTTGTGCTCGGCGGCGGAAGCAATGTGATTATTTCCGACTCAGGTTTTGACGGCGTTGTGATTTCTGTGCGGAAGCTGAGCGGAGTTGAAAATTGTCCGCAATTAAAAAGGATGCATGAGGATGAGAAGGATACCATAGGATTATCTGAAAAGAAAAATCCTGATTTACCCCCTGAATCCTCTGTATCCGATGAATCCTGTTTAGCCGAATCATGTATAACCGTAGCCGCGGGAACGCCTTGGGGAAGCGTGATTTCTTTTTGTCGTGAGCATGATTTGGGCGGGCTGGAAGGTTTTACGGGCTTGAGCGGAACGGTTGGCGGAGCGGTGTACATGAACGCCACGTGTTTTGGGCTTTCTGCGTGCGACTGTCTGGTGAGCGTGCGCTATGTTGATGTGGAAAGCGGTGAAGTGCGCACATACACGATGGACGACGAGAAACGAAAAATTGACTGGGGCTACAAAAAATCGCCATTTCAGAAGCGTTTTGCCGTGGCTCAACAAGCGGAACGGGGCTTGGGGCGGAGCCCCAGGAGAGAGGGTAGCGAGCAACGGAGTGCGAGCGAGGGGGAGACTTCCCCCTACAGGCTTATTCTTTCCGCACAGTTTTCTCTTTCAAAAAGCTTTGACGCGCAAAAATCGGAATCGTGTATTACTCAGCGAAAAGAAAAAGGGCATTTTTTGGCACCGAGCGCGGGAAGCGTGTTTAAAAACGATGTGGCGAACGGTGTGATTGCAGGCAAAGTGATTGACGAGTGTGAGTTGAAGGGCTTGCAGATTGGCGGGGCACAGGTGGCGCCATGGCACGGAAATTTTATCGTGAATACGGGAGATGCGACGGCGCAGGATATTTTTGACCTTGTGCAGCTGATAAAGAAAATTGTGGCGGAGAAGAAAAGTATTGCGCTTGAATGTGAAATTATTTTCATCGGGAAGTTTTTCTTACATTGACAAAAGCACCTGTGAATTTTATACTTATGAAATAGCATAAAATGAGGATGTAATATGTTACAACTGTCATTCGTAAACTATAAGCAGGGTTCTTACCTAACGGTTGAAGGCAAGGTTGCCGACCGCTTTTTTATCATTCAAGTAGGTAAGGTGCGCTGTGAAAGGCAAGGGGCTGTTTCTGGCTCTGGAGTTGATATTCTCGGTCCGGGTGATTTTGTCGGTGTAGTTTCTTGCATGGCAGGCATGTCTCAGATTGAAAATTCCCTTGCCATGTCGGACGTGGTGGCTATCGCTGTTCGTCGTGACCAGTATCCTGAGTTGATTAAACAGAATACGCCTATTGCTATGAAGATGATTCGTACCTTTGCGGCGCGTATGCGTGGCGTGAATGAAATGCTGATGCATCGTACTGCGGCTGCGGCTGCGGCTGACTCAAACCCCAATTCAATTTTTAACGTGGGCGCATTTTATGACCATCAGCACAAGCCTGATATTGCGGCGTTCGCATATTATCAGTTCTTAAAGACAGGCGTGCGAAATCAAAATACGGAAATTGCAAAGCGTCGTTTTATCGAATTGCGCAAGACTACAAAAGCTGTGTATTTTGAGCCGACCGCTGATATGACACGCAGATACCCGGAAGAGACCATGGTTTTCTGTGAAAATCAGAGTGGCGCGGAAATGTTTATCATTCAGTCCGGGCAGGTGAAAATTGGCAAAGTTGTGGACGGCAAGGAAGTGACGTTCGCTATTCTCAAAAAAGGCGATATGTTTGGCGAGATGGCGTTGCTGGAAAACAAACCGCGCTCAGCCAGTGCGATTGCAAATGAAGACTGCATTTTGATGGTGGTAAACAGCCAGAACTTTAATCAGATGGTTACCACGCAACCGCAGATGATTGCCCGTCTGACAACGACTTTGGCAGAACGTCTGTGGTCTATGTCTCGCCAGCTGACGAACACAAGAATCAACGATCCTATTCAGCAGATGCTGGACATGCTTGCGTTGCAGGTGGAAAAGGCAAAGCTTCCTCCGAATTTCATGCGCGACTACAGAATCGGTTTGACGGCGCAGGACCTTGCCGATATGTGTGGTCTGCCGGAAAAAGAGAAATTGCAGTATGTGTATGAGTTCAGAAAGGATTCTCACATTAAGATTGAGCCTGACACGCAGAAGCTTATCGTTACCGATTGTGCGGAGCTGATTAAGCATGCGGCGTTCGCTCGTAGCAAAGTTCGCTAATCATTTTTTCTTTACGCATTGATTTCTTCTCAGTTTTTTTCGCATTGTGCCGACATTCAAATGATGAAGAATTTAATTTTTTGTGTCATTGTAGCGTTTTTTTCTTTTTTCGCATTTGCCGCAGAACAGACATCTCAGCGGAACGGACAGTATGAAAAACTGCCTATGGGGTATGGCGATATTCAACTGGGGATGAGCGTGGACGAAGTGAAGTCGGCTTTGCTCAAAAACCATGCTTTTGGCTATCGTGGAGACCGAGACGTCTCATTTTCTCCCAAAGACAATCAAGTGTTGATTGAGACCGATGGTGCCTATGCGCCGTTCTCATATTTTGGACGCTGCTGGTTTCAGTTTACGGACGGAAAATTGTATATCATCACTATAAACTTGAACGATGAGAAAGTTGACCACTATTCGGTGTTTACCAGTTTGTGCAATAAATACGGCGGACCAAATCAGCTCAGCCCAAAAAAATCGCAGTGGCAGAATGACGATGTGATGATGAGCCTGGAGCGTCCGCTTTCATTAAAATATATTGACGCAAAAGCATTTGCTGACCGCCAAGGCAAGGCAAAAGTTGAGAAGACCTATGGCGAGCAGAACCGCGAAGAATTCTTAAAAGGACTGTAACAATGAAAAAAACATATGGCATCATCGCGCTAATTTTTTACATGTGCGCTCTGGGAACATGCAAATCGCAAAAACTTACCGTAAAAAAACTTACGCTCACAAAAGCTTCGGGTGAGACGGTTCAGGTTGCCGCGGAAATGGCAGTTGCTCCGAAAGAGCGCGAGCACGGCTTTATGGAACGCAAAAATATTCCCGACGGTACGGGTATGCTTTTTGTGTTTGAAAATGACCAGATTCTGCACTTTTGGATGAAAAATACGCCGCATTCGCTTTCAATCGCTTACATCGATCGGAAGGGCGTGATTCAGAATATATTCGATATGACGCCCTTCAGCCTTGCCAACGTGAGCAGCACGGTGAGCGTCCGATATGCGCTTGAAGTGCCACAGGGATGGTTCAGGCGCGTGGGCGTGGATGTGGGCGATACATTGTCATTGGATTTTTAACGCTTTTGCTTGTGTCAGGCTGCCCTGATAGCCGCTTACATGTCCAGTTTTGCCAGCTCAGCCTGCGCAATTTTGTCGTTGGGGTCAAATTCCAGCACGGCCTGGAAATAGCTCGCCGCTACAGCCGGATTTCCTTCTTTTAGCGCAAGATAGCCCAAGTTAGACATGATTTTTGTGCTTTCGGGAGTGATTGACAACGCTTTTTCCAGTTGTTTTTTCGCTTCTGCAAGATTATTTGCTTCCATGGCGCAGATTGCGAGCTCGTTGTATGTGTCCGCATTTTCTTCGCCGCCTTCGCAGGTGAGAGATTTTTCAAACGCCTGCTTTGCGTCATCGTATCGACCGACTTTGCGCAAGCCCCAGCCGAGCATAAACCATGCGTTCCAGACATCGGGCTGTTTCTGCAAAAATTGTCTGATTTCATCCAGACCTTTTTCTTCTTCACCACGATTGATTAAATCGTAGGCGGCCTTAAAGTGCTCGTCGTCCATGTTTCGGTTCTGGATATCGTTTAGGATTTCCTGCGCGCGGTTCTTTTTGTAGATGCCGTTTTCGCCCAAGTCCTCATCTTTTGTGTCGCAGGTAAGGGCAAGATATGTCTCAAAACAATTTTTTGCCTCGCGGTAATTGCGCTGCTTGAGATAGAAAAAACCGGCGTTAAAGAATGCGTCTGGCAATTCCGGCTCAGCATTCATGGCATCCTTGTAGTAACGCAATGCGCTGTCGTCGTATGCGTCTGCGTCATCATGCAAACCTGAGCGGCGATAGGAGTCTGCGCGCTGGTCAAAGAACAACGCCATGTTCAGCACAATCGCCATATCCTCCGGGTCAAAACCGTGGAGCGCGGTGAAAATTTCTTCGGCAAGCTCAAAGTCTTCGTTTTTCGCTTTGAGAATCGCAGCCTCGCTCAATTCTTTTTTGATGTTCGGGCGCGCATTTTTGAGTACGGAACGGTAATACTGGATGTGCTCATTTTTTGAGTCGTATGCCATGACGGTGAGCAAGCCAGAAAGAATTTGCTCTTCGGTCAGCTCTGACATGTTAAAGGAGCCAGCCGCATCTCCATCTTTTTTTTGCACGGGGAGCGGAATGGAAGGGTCGATATGCATGGCTGATTTGCTGAGCGCATAATCTTCGGGTAATGTGATAAAATAAATTGATTCAAGAGGATTGACTGGTTTCATGTGATGTTCCTTACGGAGTGGTTTTTTGCCGCCCGGCTATTTTGCTTCTTCCTGTGCAGGAGCGGGAGCCGCTTCAGCTGCAGGAGTCTCCGCTTCTTGTGCGGGTGCGGTTTCTTCGGTCTGGCTTTCTGCGGTCTGTTCTGTCTGGGATTCTGCTTTTGCTTCTTCCGGTTTTCCTTCCGCTGCCTCGCCTTCTTTTGGTGCGGGGTTTGCGGGTTCCGCTTTCTTTGATGCCTGCATTTTTGCCCGCTGTTGAGCCAACTGGTCTGCCGCAGAGACTTTTACTTTTCGCTGTTGCTGCAAGAAGCCATTGACGTGCATCTTGTATGACAGCGGAACAAGTTTTTCGTCAAACTGCATGTTGACGGCGACAATATCTTTACGGCCTTCAATAAGTCCGGACGCTACGATTTTGCCTTTTATCTGAATACGCTCAGGCGGATCTTCAAAATCCATCTGAATAATGGATTCCTTGTTGGTGAGGAATTGTGAGAGTCCCAACAGGATGAACTTTGCGCCACCAAAAGAAATCTGACGCAAAATACAGTGGCGTGGGACATTGTCAATCATAACAATTGTTTCTTCCCGCATAAGACCGAGTTTGCGTTTGTTTTCTTCGTTAATTAGGATGTACTCTTCGCGGCGGCGGATTGCGTTCTGATTTGCTTCCAAAAGTCCGCCCACTTGTTCAATCAAATCGTCCGGCGGACGCTGGGTGAAGGTGAGCGTAACAATGACCAAATCCTGCGAATTCATATAGGGGGAAATGTTTGTTACTTTTGAATTGACGAAAAAACTCATCACCTGGCTGCCGTTTTCTTTAAAACAAAAACGTAAGCTGACGGCGGGCGGTTCTTTCTGAGAAATCATCTGGTATGCGCCACCTTTTGTGCCGACGATAATGCGTGCGAGTTTAAAAGATGTGGAGTTGATGATACAAGGCCATTGAGTTCCATTGCACTTTATATAGATTTGGCGGGGATCGATGTTCAATACGCGGATTATATCTTTAGAAAAAGCGATTTCTCTGTCGCAAAATTGATCGTAGTATCGCGTAAGTTGCTGGCTTGTTATCACACCCATAACGCTTATTCTATCTCATTATCTTGTTATCGTCAATGATTATTTGGACTTGATTTTAGGGAAAAGCCGATGCTGCCAGCGTTGATTCTTGCGCTGGGGTAGGAGAGCATGTTTTTTCCGCCTATGAAAAGTGAGGAAGAGCCGCCTCCGTCAAACTGCATGGCATCGTCTGCGCCCATCGCAAGAAAGATGTCGGTGCATTCGGGGTAGGACAGCCCCTCGCTCATACTGAGAAATTCGCCTTCTACAATCAGCAGAAAAAGCGTGGAGCCGTCTTTTGTGATGCCGCAAGCGGTGCGTGAATCGTGAATGGGCGCAAATTTTCCTTTTTTTTCTCCGTCGCGGAGCGTTGTCCAAAAGCCGCCAAATGCAAAGTCCGCACCCTCAACATCTTGCGAAGTCTGCGAATCGATGATTTCCGCTTTCCAGCCGTCGTCTGCTTTTTTGAAAATCAGCGCGCTGTAAGAAGCGTGTGGTGGAGAGAGCTCCACGCCGTTCACGATGTGTATGCCCACGATTTTACGGGTGCTGGAGATGTGCGCATATGTATCCCATTTGCCATTTTTTCCAGCGAACGGGGACGTGTTGATGACGATTTCTGCTCCCGATTTTCTTGCGAAGGAGCCGGTTCGTTTGCCGGTGAAAAATGGAGTGCGTTCGCCATTTTTGTGCTTGTAGTCAGACTCGTCTGCGGGGAATGCGATGATTTGCAGACCTTCCGTGTGCAGGTCAATTTTTACGCAATGGTAGCGCACGGGAAATGCCTTGTTCTCATAGCAGAAATAATCTACGCCGGTATATACGGGCTTCCAGTTAAATTGTTCAGGAAGATAAACAGCCTGTTCCTCGGCAACATACGTGTACGGCGCGCGTCGTGTTGATGCACAGGAAAAGGAGAGAAGGATAAAAACTGACAGAATAAGTGCGCGGACAAAATAAAACCCCTGACGAGTGCCAGAGGTTTTTACGCGCTTAGTAAGCAGAACGTCCATCATGGGTTTTGCGGTTCTTCTTCATCAACTTGCGCTGCAAAGTCTTGTTCTTGCGGTTCAAGATTGTTGAAGGCTTCTCGTAGTATTCGCGCTTTTTGTATTCACGGATAATACCTTCTTTTTCAACCATGCGCTTAAAGCGTTTGATTGCTTTTTCGAGGTTTTCGTTATCGTCAACGATAATGCTTGCCATTTGTAATTTCACCTCCTCGTCTTCGGTAGTTCCGTAAGTGGAATCAATTATGACAGAAACAGTATTTTTGTTCAATAGGCGCAAATATGGATTTGCAAATTATTTTACAAATCGTTGTGGCGGGCTGACTGTCCAGAACGCTTTGAGCGGAATATCACCGGTGTTTGAGAGTGTATGCGGAGAGCTTGCGCTAAAAGAAACGCTGTCACCTTCGCTCAAGTTGTACACGAGGTTTTCGTAGTGGAGCTGAGCCTTTCCTTGTGCGATAAAACCGATTTCGCGTCCCAAGTGTCCGTAAGAGCCACGATGGGTGTGCGAGCCGACGGGAATCTCTATCATGAATGACTCTATGGCGTATTGTCCGTCGCTTTCCACTGGCTTTGACAGCTCCTCGTATATTACATCGTCTTCGCTGATTTTTTTTCGCTCAGTGGCACGGGTTATCTGTACAGGTCGCTTGCGGCGGTATTCTTCAAACAAAAATTCCAAATTGATGTCCAATACGTCGGCGAGTGTGAGCAACGTGTCGATTGCGGGAGAGACGCGGTTTCGTTCAATCTGCGAGACAAGGCTTTCGCTTACTCCTGCCCGTTGCGCGACCATTTTGAGCGTGTAGCCTTTGCGCTCTCTGACGGTACGGATTTTTTCGCCAAAGTGGTAGGGTACTTTTTTATCTTCAGATTCCATGATTATTCCTCTTTTGCGTACACGTCGTTGTTCTGCTTGTCGCGGTTTGATTCCATAACAAAGCGGATAAACAAATCTTCCAGTGTGCGATGTGGTCCGGGGAGACCAATACGTCTGCGTGCCCGCGCGTTATCACGACGGATTGAATACTGGGTGAAGAAATCGCGGTAGTCCATGCTGACGTCAGTTTTGATATGTACGCCCAAATAATGCGAGACTTCATCACGACCGATGGCGGCGATGCCTTTTTCCCGCAGAATTGACTTGAGCTTGTTGATTTGTTCAAAAGAGATGCCGAACAAAAATTCTTCCATTGCCTGAGACACTTCTGGAACAGAAAGCTTGCTCGTGATGAACGCGCTCCATTGCTCATCCATCTGGAAAGAAATCATAATCAGCTCGCTTGTGCCCATCATAGTACCGAATGCGGGAGCCATAGTGCGACGTGCCTGCCAGACATTCTGCAAAACGGGGGAGATGTCAGAGATATTTTGGTCAGCACGGTGTTCCCAAAGCAAAAGCAAAGAAAGTGCCAGCTGACGACGGAAATCCAATTCAACATTCGTGTCGCGGATGAGGTTCAGGTAGACGTCCTCTGCCAAAAGCAAGAACATCATAGAAATAGTCTCGTCTTGAAATGCCTGCGAGATTTTTTTGTCCATGCCAACGCTTTTTGAAAGTTTGTTCAGCGAAGAGAACGTGTGGATTTTTGCCACCAAGAAGCCTCTGCCCAGCGTCGCTTTTGAAGGAAGGTGGAGGATGTTATCACCGTCTTGAGTATGCGTAATCAATGACTCAATCAATGCCTGAGGTGTGCGGACTTCTGCCGTAAGATTTGCGCGCTCCAAAAGCGAGGGGAATTGTGCCAGCGATTTTGCCAGACCTTCCAGACGGGTCATGCGGTCGGTCACATTGTTCAGCTGCTCCGGGGCAACCACAACCATCCGCTCGCACAGGTCGTCTACCATTTCCTTTTGTTTTGGAGTAAGGACAACGATGCCCGTAGAAATGTCATTTTGTGGCGTTTCGTCCTTGTCGAAAAATTCATCAATGGAGACGTTTTCAAATGTAATGCTCTGCTCTTCTGTTTCCATATATTGCTGAATACTTATTATAGCACAGGTTTGACTAATTTCAACAATTCTTTTGCCGATAATTGAAATATGAAAAAGCTGTTTTTTGCATGTATGGCATTCACTTTTGCCTCACTTTCACTGTTTGCCGCTGATTTAGTCATTCAGCGGGAAGATGTGCGTCTGTCTTATGAAGAAGGCTCAACCTTCGGAACGGCAGCTGGCTATCATTTGTACGTCAGAAAGAAACCCGGAATGGAGTCAATCCTTCTGACAGAAACTACAAAAGACCCTGCGGGGGAAAGCGACAGTTATGCTTATCGCGCGCTGGAATACAATCCGATAAATGGTGACGAGATTCGCTATCTGGACGGAAAACCGTTGGTCTCAGAGGGCGCAAAATACAGCTTGATTGACTCTACTGCTGAACCTGACCCAGATTTTGGCGAGGCGTTCCACATTTACATCCCTTCGGAAATTCAGTTCGGCTATCCGTGGTCAAGACACGGCAGCATAAAAATTGACCGCGGCACGTTTATCAATATCCGGAGTTTTTCAAAAAAATATGCTGACTACACGGGTGAATATGAAGACAACCCGTTTATGTTCGACTTGGGAAAGCCTGTTCCTCCAAAAGTGCCTGAACCGGAGCCTAAGCCGGAACCTGTGAAAGAACAAGAGCCTGAGCCAGAACCAGAGCCGGCTCCCGTGCTGACCGATGACTACAACCCCAAAGCGGCGGAGACATTTATTGAAATCGCAGGTTTTGGCGGTGGTCAGATGGTTTATTCAAAGGGCCCTGAAACATTGGTGGATGACTTAATGGCTTCTCTTGCCCGCATTGATCCGAAGAAAAAAGTTGATGTGGTTTTTGCGATTGATGCGACAGGCAGTATGAAGGACGACATTCAGAAATTGCGTGAAGAATGGGTTCCCCGCCTGCTTGAGACATTGCATGAATACGGTGATTTGCGACTTGGACTTTTGCTTTACCGTGACTACGGCGATGACTACAAATATATGGGCATTCCCGTCAAGTTTTTTGACTTCACCAAAAAGATTGATGTGTTTACCAAAAACCTGAACGGCTTTAAGATTCGAGGCAACGAAGGCGGAGACATTCCTGAAGCGGTGTACGAGGCGATGTGCGGCTCACTTGAATTCTACAAATGGCGTACAGACGCAACCCGAAAAATTATCCTGATTGGAGATGCTGAGCCCCATCCGAAGCCACGTGGAAGCGGGAAATACACGAAAGACCGTGTGGCGCGTGAGGCACAGTCTATGGGTATTACGATTGATGCGATTATCGTACCCGATGACAAAAGCGCGCGCCGTTCCGGTGGCATCGACGCAAAGTAAGGAGAAAGGAGTGTTCGTTATGCCGTCCTTGGCAAAACGAAGCTTACAGGAGCATTGCGCTTCAGTCTACGCTTTTCAAGCCGCATCCGTGCGGCTTTTTTTACATGGGCATGGTCATGGCGCATTTGATTGTGGCGCGGATGAAGGTGCTTTTTAATGAGATGGTGACGCTTGATGTGGCAGAACTGCTTGTTTTTTCTCCATTCTTATATGAAATGTTCGCGCCACCGGTGAGCGTAATCATGCGCTTTTTGCCGGGACTTGCGCTTATGTCCAGCGAAAAGTTGTCTTTTGTGTTGCCCGTTTTTGCAGATTTTGGATAGCGGTCGTAGCCGAGTGACGCGCTTGCCTTGATTTGTTCCAGCGAGAGCGATGAAGAGATGTCTGCCGAATAATACGAGTCTGGCGTGGTGGAGTCAGTGAGAAAGCGTCCGTCCAGAACCGCATTGGTTATGCCTGCCGTAATTTTTGTGGTGAACGGTTTACTCTCGTACGCAAACCCTGCATTGAGTCTGAGCGTGCTGTATTGTTCGGCTTCCCGTGTGTTCAAAATCTTCTTTTCAAATAATGCGTGTATTCCTATGCGAAGAATCGCGGCGTAGGCGTTGTGCAATTCAAACTGTGCCTGCGGAGCGATTCCTGTCTGGCGGATTGTTCTGCAAACGGTGGAAGAGCCGCCCATGAGCGGTACCGCTTTTGGCGCGGCGGAAAGCGTAGGAATGCAAAAATACGAAAAATCAATCAGCACATTTTTGTACGAGGTGCGGGCGGCGGCTTTTATCCACACAGCCCACGGACTGAACCCCTCGCCGAACGGCATTTGCTGGAAGCCGATGAACAGATTCGCCTTGAGCCATGGACTTCTGAACGCGCTCTCCCACAATGCGCCGTACAACCATTGCGCCGAAAAATCAGCATTGGTGTCAGCAAGATATTTTACGTTGTTCTCAACTTTCATCCACCCCACCGTAATCGATTGCTGGGCAGTCATGAGCCTTCCGAACGGCACGGCGCAGACAATTGAAGCGAAAGCGCGGCCTTCTTCGGTAAGAACACATTGCGTTTGTAGAGAAAAGGGCAATGTGTTTTTCGGCGCAGTTACATCGGCGTAGAATGCAAGCGGTTTAACGGAAGATGTCAGCGTTGGCAGATTTGCGCCGATTCCCGCAGAAAAACTAAAACTCTTTGCCAACGGATTTGCGCTTCCTGACGGCGTTGGGTTTTCGAGCCGAGACGTTGATTTTGAAAGTCCCAGCATACCAGCCTTTACGCTCACTGGCACAACGGTTTCCGATGTGATTCCTGCGCCATAGCGTATATCGTCCAAAAGCGCAAAAAAATCTCCCGGTGACGAAAGCGTGCCAAAGACCGAAGATTTTGTTTTGGGTAAGGTCACATAAGTTCTTGCGTCCAGATTCTGCACGGGCTTTCCGAACACAAGCCGAAATCCAGCCGAGCCTCCGTAGCTGTTTTCCTTCTCACTGTCAGCAGGGATAGTGAGCGAGGTTGATTCTTTTACTTCCGCATACTTAAAAAACGGCTCGGCGCACACTGTCACCGACGGCAAAACCATCAGGACAAAAAAATAAGACAGTAGTTTCATATACTATCTTATAGGCATCAAAATGTCATTTTAGGCTAAATTTTCAGAAAAAAATTGAAGAATTTTGCAAAAAAATAAGGGCGCATTGGCGCGCCCTGAATAGTCAGACAATTTTTGTCACAACAAAAAGTCTATCTTACCGCTTTTGCAGATGAATTGACGATGTAGCTCTGTACGTCTGCAAACTGGTCAATTTTTGCAACCTGAGTCTTCCAGTATTCAGCTTCGCTTGAAGTTGTGTACGGTCCGATTCTGACGCGGTAGAACACTTTGCCTTTTGAGTCGGTGTAAGTGAACACTTCGCTCGGAATCTTGTTGTTTTCAAGTGTCGCGCGCGCGTCATCAGCATTTTTCTTGGTCGCGTAAGAAGCTGCCTGCACCCAGAAGCGGTCGGGAACTTTTGCCGTAGCGACTGCTTTCTTTGCAGGAGCCGCGCTTGCTGTTGATTTTGCAGTTGTCTTTGCCGGAGCCGCTTTTGCTACAGGGGCCTTCTTTGGCTCTTCGTAGGTGTAGCGCGGTGCTGCCTCGGATTTTGCCGTGTTTGTGCTGGCAATCTGTTTTGTCGTCGTCTCGTTTGCCGGCTTTGTCGCTACGTTTGTAGCAGGAGTTGACTTCAGTGTGTTCAGGTCAATTGTTGTCGTTCCGCTGCCGTACACTGTGGTGTTGTCGCTGTAGACGGTCAGATTGTCTGTTTTGATGCTGTTAGCCGGCACTTCTGATTGTGCGACTGCGGGCAAGTCAAACGGAGAGGCCGGGGCTGGACTGTCACCAGAGAAATCCGGAACATTGATATTGTTCTGTGCGAACGCATCCGTTGTGCCTGTTGCCGGTATTTCAGACGGATACGTCGTCGTTGTGTATGCAGGGGTTGTCCATCCGTCAGCGGGATTGAATGCTGCTTGTTGTGCCTGATTATTGTGGAGTGACGGCGAATACAGAATGAGCGCGGCTCCCACCACAACCAAAAGGAATACACCAGATGCGGCGATAATCCAAAGAGTTCTTTTCTGTTCCATAGCGATAACCTCGTTACCGACAGACTTTTAGAAATGCGTTGATTTTGCTTTCCAATGCGTTTAAATTGCCGGTATTATTTACTCTATAAATATCGGCATCTGATTTAAAGTATTTAGCAAAGAGTGAGCGTTGTTGCCAAAATCTTGCAAAAATTTGGGTTGTGCGCATGTTGTCTCGGTGTTTGGCGCGGAAAAATCGGGTGAAAATGGGCGCGGTAACGAACAGAATGGCATTGCAGCGTTTGATTGCAGGAATCTTGTACAGAACCGTGGCATTGAGAACGATGTCCTGATTCGGGTGCGCGGCGATAAAGTCTTCTATGAGTTGATTGACCACGGGATGAACCATCGACTCTTGCATGGCGAGCAATTTTTTGTCCTTAAAAATGAGCGCGCCCAGATTGCGCCGGTTAAGCGAGCCGTCTTCATTGGTGAGCGAAATATTTTTTCTTGCGGCGTAGGGCGCAAAGGTCTCGATGACTTTTTTCTGAAATGCGGAATCTGCCAACGCCTGATGCACAAGTTTGTCCGCATCTGTCGCGACAAAGCCATGTTTTTCCAGAATCGCGCTGACCGCATTTTTGCCCGAAGCCATTGGCCCGGTCACACAGAGAATGAGGGGGGCGTTAGCCGCAAGCGGTGCTTGCTTAACGATTTTTTCTGTCGAAAAAGTCGCGGGTTTTAGGGGCGCGCAGCTCCTAGGAGAGGGGGT
>JAFSTK010000175.1 GCA_017450535.1 Treponema sp. | reverse complement strand
CGTCAATCATGCTCGCTTCGTCAATGACAAAAATGGATTCTTGCGGAAACTGATTGTCCTTGTTGAAAACAAATGAGCCTGTCATCGGCGAAAAACTGAGCAGGCGGTGAATCGTGTACGGGTCGTGAGAATACCGCTTGATTTTGTCGAGGATATCTTTATCCTTTTGGGTCTGGGGAGACACTTTTACCAGCTCATCAAAAATGCTTTCCTTTACGCGGTCGCTCGCTTTTCCACTTGGTGCGGCAATATAGATTTTGTGGTTGTCATACCGTCCGCTCTGGAATAATTTTTGCAGCAAAAAGAAAACGACCGTAGTTTTGCCTCTGCCCGGTCCGCCGGTGATAAACAGATTTTCGCCTTTTGCCCCTCTGACAACCGCCTGTGCCTGCTCTTCATTCAGTTTTACAGGACGGGACGCAGTTTTTGTGGCTTCTAGAATTTCATTCTGACAAGCGGCAATTTCTTCTGGCGTGCACGCCGCCTCGTTTTCTGCGGGGAACAATCGCGCGACCTGCTCTTCAATCGTGCGTTTTGCGACAAAATATTTTTGTGCGAAAAGCCATGGTTTTCCGTCAATCGTCGTAAACACAAACGGCGTCGTAAACTGATAGCCCTGCACATTGAGATTTGCGTCAACTTCTTGTGCCAAACGCGGATTATTTTTGAGCGCGTCGATTCCTGCGCTGATAACCGTATCAAATGCCGCTGCCGAAACAGAAAGCGTCTGAGAAGTATGCTCGTCATATTGCTCGCGCGCAAGTTCCTGAACGCTCTGCCATTTTTCCGACCATTTTTCGGCAAGTATCGTTTTATCAAGCGCGATACAGATATTGCCGTCCTCCAAAAGCGAGAGGTACAGGCACAAAATTTTGAGTTCCGGCGCATCGGCTTGGAGCGCGTACATTTCTTTGAGCATAGCCAGCATTTTTTGCGGAAGCGCGGAAATACTGCGGGCGTTAAAGAGCAGCGTAAAAAAATCATCTGTCGGGAGCGTTTCAAGATGGTTGATATCAATCTGAGTTATGTCTTTTTGCATTAGTTCTGCTCCTTTTCTGTTTGTGCCGTGTGCGTTATTTTTTCGTCACGGATTTCGTTAAACGCTGTCTCCAAATCCGTCCACGAATTCCAAGTCTGCGCGTAAATGCCGTTTGTGGTTTCCTTCTGGGTTCCGCGGGCAAAAACGTAGTAGATGCCGCCAAAATGCTCAGTAAAAATTTGGGCGAATTCCTTTTGGGGATAAAATGCTTTGAGCCACTTTACCAGACAATACGAATACAAGGTGCGCTGAATGGCATAGTCCTCGTCAACCTTTTTCTGCAAGGCAACCCCCGATGAAAAATCTTCTGTCGGCATGATATCCGATTTCCAGTCGAGAATGGCATAGGTCTGTGGCTCGCCTTCGCTGACCGGCGGCATGAAAAGCAAATCGATAAAGCCCTTGCAGAAATTACGGAGCGCGCCTGATTCGGGAAGCATGGCAAATTCAATTTCTGCCTTGCAGTCTTTTGCCGCAAGTTGCGCAAGCGAAAACGAAGCGTTGCATCTGTCCGCGCCATGAATCTGCGGAAGAGACGCATGCATTGTGTGCCAGACAATCCGTGCCGTCGTGCGCGCAACCGCATTTGGTTTTCCGTCTTTGCCAATGACTGCGATTGACTCCGGCGCAAAACTTGTTTTGATGATATCGAACAAATACGCGCTTTCTTCTGCTTCGGTCTGGCTTTTGAGCGCACCGATTGTCTGAAAATCCGCCAACTCAAACACTTTGTGCAAGGCGACACCGAGATGCTTTCCTCTGGGATAGTTTTCCGTGTCTGTGACGGATGCGCTGGTGTCGTAGTCTTGCGCAGTGCATATCCGTTTGGGTGCGCGGTCAAACCGTGAGAGCGTCATGTCCTCTTCAATCTGACCATCGCTATCGGTACGCTCATCCGGCTCATCTCCAGGAATGTCTGAGACACTGTGTTTAATATCTCTGGAAAGCGACGTGTACGAATGTTGCTGGAGCCGGCTTTCTTTGATTGCCGCATTGACCGCGCCAAAGGATTCTATTTGTGCGTCTTCGGTTGAGCCATCATTTTTTGTCTTTGTGTCGAGCACGGAAAGAATTGCGGCAACATCGTCTTTTGTCGGCGATGTGTCTGGCAAGGTCAATTCGTCAAAAAAGTCTTTTTGAGTGGCAATGAATTCTTCAAAGCTTTTGTACAAAAACTTAAAATTTTCGACTGGTGTTCTTTTTAGCTCGCCCGTCTTTTTATCTTTTTCCGATTTTGACCATTTGCTGTATTGAGGAAGCAGCATAACAGATGTGGCGCGCGTATAATCGACATAGTATTTTCGCTGCTGTTCTTCTCCGTCTTCATTTTTACGAATATCCTTTTTCGCACTATCATCCGAAAATGTCAGATGCAGTCCGTTTTCGTTGTAGGTGAACGGCACAGACGTTCCTCTTGGACTCTTAAAGCCTGCCGCTGAAATGACGACAGGGAATTCAAGACCTTTTGACGCATGGATGGTCATTACTTGCACGGAATTAAAATCAGTGCCCTTTGCAATCAAATTGTCATCCTCGTCCGCTTCCTGCGATGCCTGGACAAGACGTTTTAAATGGTCGGTCACATCGACAAGGTCTGAACTGTGCGAATACAAATAATCAAGCGCATAGTCACCGATTTGGCGGAGCTTTGTCAGATAATTGAGACCTTCAAGCGTAGAAAAATGCTCTTCAATATGACTGTAGGCATAAATGTCTTCAAAAAGTTGCGCCCATTTTCGTGCGTCGGCGAGCAGTTTCCACGCTTTGATTTTGTCTAACGCAGGATTGTTTTCTGGGTTCGTGTTTTTTTCATCCGCCACCACCGGGAAATACTCTGTCGCAGGAATATCCGAGTTCTGCTTGAAAAAATCGCTGAACAGACATTCGCGGAGAATGCGCACATTGCTTCCCGTAAAGTCAGGCGCGTCGATTGCGGAGAACAGGGCAATCCACTGCAACGCCTCGCTTCCGTTGAACAAATTGGCGTCCTTGTAGCGCAAAAATGGAACGCCGCTCCTACGAAGTTCACGTTCAATCGGCACCATTTCGCTGCGAGTATTGGCAAGTACGGCAAAATCCTTAAAACTGACCGGGCGATAACAACCTCTTGCCTCACCGTTTGCTGACTCAATTTTTTTGTCCTTGTCCCAAATCAAAAGCCGCGTTGGTTTTTCATTTTTCGCATACGGACTGGCAAGATTTGGCATTTCTTCGACAAATGTGCACCAGTCGATAATTTTTGCGACAGAAAGCTGGGCGAACAATTCTTCAGTCATTTCCTTATCTTCAGCGTTAAGCGCAATATGGAACGGCTTTGTTTCTTCCCACTTTCTGCTGACCTTGTTGTACAAGAGCGCGGGCTGAATCTTTTTCGATGCGCCTGAGCCGATAAACGTACAATTGTTTTCCGAGAAAAATTCCTTGGCGAACAACGCATTACAAGCGTTAATCATCGATTCTGATGAACGCCAGTTTACCGCGAGCTTACGCTTGTAGCCGCCATTTCGCACAATTTCTTCCAGCGCAGATTTGTAGACATTGATATTTGCGCCTTGGAACGAATAGATGGACTGCTTGGGGTCGCCAACAACAAAAATTGAATGCGTTTTTTTGCCGTCTGCCTTGTCCAAAAACAATGTGCTGAAAATATCCCACTGACGCTGATTCGTGTCCTGAAACTCATCGATAATCGCGTAGGTATATTTTTGGCGCAATTGTTCTCTGAGCGTCGCATTTTCCGCAAGAACGGCTTCGCGCACTGTCCGAATCATATCGTCATAGCTCTGCACTTTCTGTCCGACTTTGCACCGCTGCCATTTTTTGTACAGCTCAGGAAGATAGTTTGTAAAGAAAACCGTTCCCAGTTTGCAGAACACCGCAGCGTGAAGGTCTCTGAAATACGAAATGGCTTCATCAACAGCGACAAGGCTTTCGTCTGCGCACATGCCTTTTAGCGATGCGGGAATAAGTGACCTTTTTCTGAAACCAAGCGGCAACAACTGCTTTTTCACAAGGCTCAGAATGTTTTCAGAAGCAAGCAACGATTTCAGTCTGTGCCAGTCGTCCTGAGTTTTTTTACAATCTTGAAGATTTTTTTCTTTCGTTTTTGTCTGCTTAGGATTGCTCTCTATGCTGTCATACACTTCCTGCAATTTTTTTTCGATTTCGTCACCAGCGACACATTTTTGAATGACCGCATACTGTTTGTCAAAGTCAGGGAACACAGAAACAAAAACCTGCGCATCATCGCTTCCAAATGCTTTCATTGCTTTTTCAAACGGAATAGGCGTATCGGCAAAAACAATGTCCTGCGCGTCCAGACTGATGACTTTTTTCGGCTCATCTCCATCTTGTTTTACATCAGTTCCCTCATAATATGAAAAAAGAGCTGACTGCATTTTGTTTTTGAGCGTGCCAGCAAATTTATCTGTACCAAGCACGAGATTTTGGAACGCCTCATTTTTTGCCAAATCATCGCGAATCCATTTGTCAATAAAATCGCTCATCTCGCCGTCGCCAGTCATTCCCAGTTTGTAGGCAGTGTTCGCGTTAAAGGCAAATTCTTCGAGCGTCTGTTTACAAAATGAATGAATCGTAAAAATCGGCGCATTATCAACCGCTTCAAGCGCCGCCTTAAATCTTTCATTCTGCTCAGCTTCCGCCAGCGTTCTTCGGATTCGGCTTTTCAGCTCGCCAGCCGCTTTTTCCGTGTACGTGACGATAAGAATCTTTTCGAGCGGTGTTCCGTCTGCAACCAATTTTTTTACAATGAGATTGATGGTAAACGTCTTGCCCGTTCCAGCGGAAGCTTCAATACACAAATCGTGTTTTGGGTCAAAGTCAGCTATATTAAAATCTGAAATCATTTCTGCAGCATCACTCATGATTAGTCCTCCCCCGCTTCTTGACTGTCTTCTGTCTCTTTTAGCAACGCACTAAAACGACACCAAGAATTTTGTCTGTCCGTCGCCTCGCTCCATTCCGTCGGAAAATTTTCTTCGGTAAAACCAACATCGATAACAGGGTCAAACATATCTTTTTTGTCAAAATAGCCCCATTCACCTTTCTGTCCGTTCAGCGCGTCGTTCAAGTCAAAAATACTCGCCATTTCTTTTTTGCGCAGATTGACCGGAACACAAACGCTATATTTTTCGACAAATGCGGCCGAATAGATTTTCCACAGAGTTTCATACGCTTCTTTTGGCGTAAGGGTACATTCTTCTTTGAGCCAGCCATTGCTTTCGTTCGCGCCGCACAGATGCAGGGTGATGTCATACGGACTGTTCTGGTCATCTGATTTCTGACCAATTTTTTCGGCAAGCACACACAATGCGGTCAGATACGCCATCAGGAACCGGCTGTCATTGCTGCCAGGATTATCTTCGTTGGCTTTCAATTCTCTCTGGGCAATTGCAAGCACATCGAGTTTGTTTTTGCCAGAGTCCGAGACAGAAAACCAATGCACATTTGCCGTTCCCGTAAGCAATTTTGTCTCATCCGGGGCATCAGGAGCGGCAATCAAAAGCGCAATGTCTTTTTCAAAAACAAGCGCGCTAAAATCGATGCCGACCGCAGAAAGATTGCCGCAGATTTTCTTAACGGTTTCGATGAGGTTTTTGAGAGCCTTTTGTCCGAACGGCATTTTTTGTGGCAGTTCGCCAGTACAGAACAATTCCGTTTCGTTGTACGTGCTCAGATAGTCCCAGATGGTATTCTGCGTGATTTTCGGGATGACCGTACCGCCTTGTTTTTGCGTGGCGCGCAACAATTCTGTGATTATCGTCTTGATGAATGCGCTCGTCTGAATCGCGTTAAGTTCTATCGGCTCATACGTTGTGATTTCTTCGTCCGCCTTGTCATCTGTGCTCGTAAACAATTCGCCGACGCGGAAACGGAACGGGTCTTCCAAGAATTTTTTGAGTTTGGAGACAGTCGTTCTGTCGGGCGCATCGTTTGTTAAAGGCGGCGCAGATATGCTGTCAGCGGCTGTAGCTGAACCAGAGCGTTGCAGTTTTTCGTAATTCTTTTTGTTGCGAAATTCACGGCTTGTAAACAACTCATTCCACGCGCGGGTCTCATCTACGGTGATTTTTGTGACGACCTTTTCAATTGTTTTTTCAAGGTCTTTTTGGTCGTTCAGATAGACATAAGAAATGATATCATTCACGACAGACGAGCAGTAAAACTCTTCGTCTTTTTTCAAATCTTTGTTCACATAGCTGAGGAAAAGTTTTTCGCCGGTCGCCATCAGCTGACACAAAAACGCATACTTGTTTCTGTTTACGACTGAAACATCGCACTGCCACGGCTCAACGCTCTGGCGCAAATCAAGCACATTTTTTTTGTTCGTGCCGGGAAATTGCTTTGAGTCCAATCCCATTATGAACACATACTTTGCGCTCAAAATGCGGTTCGGCTGGAAATTCGCAAACGTGATTCCGCCGGTAAAAACCGCTCCAAATCCAAATCGGGCATTTTCTGTGCTGCTTGAAAGCGCGATGAAAAAATCTTTTTTGAGAATCGAATTGTAGCCTTGGTCAAAAATCTGGCGGTGACGTTCAATTTCCTTCAGCGCATTTTTGTAGATTGACTGCTCATGCGAAAAACTTGTGTCATACGTGTCGGCGTAGTCCAGCCATTCGTCCAGATGATTCTTAAAAACTTCAAGCGTATCTTTATCAAATGTGTCAGCCTTAGCATCTGCAATCAGCGCGTCAATTGCGTCCACACAATCCGCAAACGCATTGAGCGAAGCGTCATCTTCACTGGCCAAATCGCTGAACGGATACAAACTGTTGTCTTGAACCGCAATATGTGTGTCCGTAAGCCGTGCAAGCAACAGACGGCGCAGACCTTTCCGCCAGTCGTCTCTGTCATCAGTTTTGCGATAAACATTCATCGTAGAAATCCAAGATGACCAGGACTCCACTTGCTCAGTCGTTATGCCGCGCACTTTTTGTACAAACGGATTTCGGACGAGCGCGAAAAAATCTGGACGGGAGACCGCACCATTTTCCGCCACCGTAAGCAACACATTGAGCGCGTTACAGACAAGCGACTCCATTGCCGAAGAGTCCACAATTTTGTACGGAAGCCGAGGATAGGCAACCGAATCTTCTGTGCGCGGCGTGTCGGGATTTTGGTCGAACACTTCAAGAATTGCCGTGCGGTAGGCAGAGATGTCGGGGGCGAGCACCAAAATGTCGCTTTGGGAAGCATGTTCTTCTGAGATGAGCGCACAGATTTTTGAATGCACATATTCAACTTCGCGCACACATGTCGCCGCCGCCGTTATCCGCAACGAATCGTCACCCGTCAGCGGAGTCTTTGTGAACGGCTCGACCGTTCTGACAGCCGCCTGCATACGATGAAGCACGGAATCAGTTTTGCTGTCGTCGGAGGCTGTCTGCTGAGGTGCCGCGGCGGAAAGCCACCAACTGATGTTTTCCGCACCAAACGCGCTCCATTTTTTTGCAAGCTCATCGGAAGAAGGCGTTGCCGCTCCCTGCAAGTACACGAACAAATCATAACTGCCAGAAAAATCACGCAGAATCGTGCGGTACACCTGACCCATGCCGGAAAACCCGAACAAATACACCGGCTTATTTTGCGAGAATGTAAACGGCTTTCCATGCGCCAAATTGTCGTAATAAAGTTGCGGCAACGTGATGTAGTCATTTTGTATGTCCGCAAACACATCGTTATAAAGTTTCCGCTGCCAAGTCTCCATCGTGCGGATAGTTTCTGGCGAGATACCGCAAACTGATGCCTGTGACGCAAAAAAATCTTTTCCGCTCTGCCATGCGCTGATAATGCCTTCGTCATGCTTTTGGTCATAATGCTCTGGGCGTTGTGCCTCATAGTCAATAAACAGCGATGCCATCTGCTCGGCAAAATCATACAGGTGAATCAAATTAAGTCCGGTCGTGCCGCTTTTTTCGTCCGCCGGGGCAGTTTTTTCATCAAGATAAGCGTTCACTTCGGGAGAATTGAGTGTCTTATAATAGAAGTTTCCGCCACAGTCAGAAGAAAGTTTTGCAATCAGCATGTCGCGCAACAGCTCAACCGTGAGCGGCTTTTTTTTGCTCTTGTCGCTGTCACCCAACACGGAAAAAAGAAAATCCTCAAATCGCTCGCAAGCAAGGTTCATCACGACACCGTTTCCCTGCGGATTTGCTTTGAGCCAGAACAGGCGGAACCATTGCTCCACTTTTTTGTCAGAAAAAAGAATGACCGGTGATTCAAAAGGCGCGTAGTTCTGTTCGCTAATTGAAAGAATCAACTGACGTGCCAAGGTTTCCAAATTGAAATCAACATGAACTTTGAGAGACATACATCTAGTATAGTGCGAAAAAACCGAGTCGTAAAGAAAAGTCTTGCAAAAAGAAATGGTGAAGAAAAGTCGGGTCAGTCCGCTACAAGAGTCAGTCCGCTACAATTCCGCTGTCGCTGCAATCAATGCGAGCGGCGTAAGGCTGTAGTCACTCTTGCATTTCCGTGAGGCAAGCGCATGGGCAATGCTTCCGTGAATTGTCGCGTCCAGAGCCGTGCGTCCTTGTGCAAGCAGCGCAGAAATAAGCCCCGCAAGCACATCGCCACTCCCCGCCTTTGCAAGCGCATTTGTTCCCAGCGGATTGACAAATAAATAAAAGCGTTCGCCATCGAATGTGCCAATCATTGGATTCGCGCCTTTCACCAAAAGCACAGCCTGCGGAAAAGCACGGCAGAATTTTTCAACCAATGCGGGGCGACGGTTCACACAGTCATCGATTGTGTAATCACCCAAACCAACATTTTGTAAAAGAAACTGAAACTCTTTTGGATGCGGCGTGAGCACAGTTCTTTCCGCACGCGCGTGTAAAAATGCCGCAAGTCCTGAACAAAAACAAGCGTCCGCATCTATCACGCAAGGAATGTTTTTGTGTGCGGAAAGCCAGTCCAAATACGGCTGAACAACTTCGTCCGCCCTGCCCAATCCCATGCCGAGCGCGACCGCCGTAGTGTTCGCAGGAAAATCGCTTGCCGTCATCAGTTCCGGTGTCACCTGCGGAAGCTCCGCTTTTTCAAACGGCGTGCCAAGCCGAACAAGACTCACCAAGCCTGCGCCAAAATGCAATGCCGCCTCTCCCGCAATACATGACGCGCCGATTTTTTCGCCGCTCGCCACCGCCGCATGACCAAAACTGCCCTTATTCACCACATTTTTTTCACGGTGAGGCAGCACTAAATCGCTTTCTTCTAATAAAAATGCTGCGGCGGGTTCTGCCTCAAACAATGCGCGGCTTACGCCAAGGTTCTCGCAAATTATCGGGCCAACAACATCTTTTGCCGCGTCGCTGTAGAGCGAACATTTGAGCGCGCCCATCGTCACCGTGCAGTCAGCACAAAATGCGCCCGAAGAAATCGTTCCGTCCTCACGCAATCCCGTGGGCACATCGCAAGCAATGCGCATCGCAGAAGAGTCATTTGCCAGCACACATAAGCGGGCGGTCTTTTCGTCCAAATCGCCATGAAAACCGCTTCCAAAAATGCAGTCCACAATCACTGCGGCACTTTCAAACACCGCATTATTTTTTTCCGACTCCGTACATACGGCATCGGCAGGAATACATTCCACGCCACATTTTTTTGCCCGCTCCGCCTGCAATTTGCACAAATCGCTTTTTGGCTCAGATACCGCCACAATGACGGGAACAATCGGCATCGTGCCCGACGCACCAAAGCCAGCAAGCCTGCGTGAAAGCGCATAGCCGTCTGCGCCATTGTTTCCGCTTCCGCAAAGCACCACTACACGCTGCTCCCCTGCCATCGGTTTTCCTGCCTGCGCAGACGGTTCCGCCCGCTGAAGCAAAGACTGGATTACCGCGCGTTCCAATGCGGCGGCGGCATTTTCCATCATCAGCTCTTCGGTAAGTCCGTAACGCTCTCGCGCCGCCTTGTCTAAAATACGTGTATCTGAAAAAAGAGACTGCATGAGATTTCTCCTACAAGATAGTCGGTCTATTGCAACAAAAGCCCGTCATTCGCATCTTTTATTGAATGGAAAAGCGTAACGAGATTTTCTATCGTAAGGTTCTTCTTTTTTTCTGCGTCAATATCAACAATGATGTCGCCTTTATCCATCATCAAAAGCCGGTTGCCATAATCAAGCGCGTGCTGCATATTGTGCGTAACCATCATTACGGTAAGCCCATACTCCTGCGCAAAACGCAAAGTCAATTGCATAACGATATCGGCATTTGTGGGGTCAAGTGCGGCAGTATGCTCATCAAGCAAAAGCAAATCCGGTTTGCTCATCACCGCCATCAAAAGCGTAAGAGCCTGCCGCTGTCCGCCGGAAAACTGGTCCACGTTGTCGCCGAGGCGGTCTTCCAACCCCATGTTCAGCATTGCAAGCTGCTCCCGAAAGTGCGCGCGCATTTTGTTGTTCAAGCTGATACGCAGTCCCTTGTTGCCTTTTTTTGAGCAAATCATCATGTTGTCTTCAAGGCTCATCTTGCCCGCCGTTCCCAAAAGTGGATTCTGGAAAATGCGTCCGATGTAGCGCGCGCGTTTGTATTCTGCGTCCTTAGTGATGTCTTTTGCGTTTCCATTTTCTTCGCGGTCAAGCAAGATGCGGCCTTTTGTCGGCTGTAAGGTTCCCGCAATCACGTTGTACAGCGTGGACTTTCCCGCGCCATTTGAGCCAATCACCGTGATAAAATCGCCCTTGTTGATATTCAAGTCGATATCTTTGAGCGCGTTGTTTTCGTCCGGCGTGTGAGGATTAAACGTGATTCCGATATGTTCAAGTTTTAGCATATTCTTTCATCTCCTTTGGGCGTGTCCGCTTGCACTGTCGCTTCATTCGGCATTTCACGTCGAACGCTGCAGCGCCCTTTTCATCACTCACGCTTTCTCTGGTCGCTTCAAGTGTTCCTTAAACCAACCCACCACATCAGTCTGGCTCACAATCAGACAGATGATAATCAACAAGCCCGTAATCAGTTTGAGGTCGTTTGAGTTCATGCCAATCGTGTAACCGTAGCGACGGGCGATGAACATGAGGGCACGGTACAAGATTGAGCCAAGAAGGACGCGCAAAGTCTGCAAAGCGATTTTGTTAGACTTTAAGATAAATTCGCCCAACATAAGCGATGCCAAACCGGAGACCACAACGCCTGTGCCACTTCCCACATCGGCAAAACCAGAATACATGGCAAAGAGAGAGCCGCTTAATGCCGCAAGTCCGTCGCCAAAGCAGATGCCCACACCGCGCACAAAACGCACGTCAACGCCCTGACTCGTCACCATCTGGGGATTCGCACCGAGCGCGCCCATTGTCAAGCCAAAGTCCGTAGTGAAAAACAAATTGAGCAGGAATGTCAGCACACCCACAAACAGCACGAGGAAACAGACGATTGCCCAGTCACCAGGAAGTCCCGCAGATTTTGCCCATGCGGTTATGTTTGAAAAAATAGTGGGGATTCGCAAAAAGGATACGTTCGCTTGATTTGACATGATGCGCAAGTCTACCGAATAAATCATGGTCATCATCAAAATACCGGCAAGCAAATCGGGAATGCGCAGTTTTGTGTAGATAAGCGTGGTACAAAGACCTGCGATACAGCCCGCCACAAACGCAAGCAAAAGCGCAATCGCGGGCGCAATGCCATGTGTCAGACAAGCCGCGAGCACACATGCGCCCAACGGAAACGAGCCGTCCACCGTCATATCGCAGAAATTCAGCACGCGGAATGTCATGAACACGCCGAGCACCATAATGCCGTAAATCAAGCCTTCAGTCAGAATACTGGGAATCATACTATATATAGTAACACAGCGTACAAAAAATGGATAGTCTTATTTAAAGAAGAGGCTGCCCCAAAAGAGAACAGCCATCTGTATTATTTGTTTTTCAACTCGCCGTTTTCAAAAATCAGGTTTGCTTGTGAGAGCAGTTCATTGCTGAATGTTATGCCGCAGCTCTTTGCCACGTCCAGATTCAAAAGCAAATCGCTGTCGCTCGGTTCAGTCATAAAGCGGACTGGAAGCGAAGCGGGGTCTGCGCCGTTCAAAATCTGCACACACATTTCGCCAGTTGCGCGGCCAGCTTTGTAGTAGTTAAAGCCACTTGCCATCAAAATGCCACCTTCCTGTGCGCCCGTTACGTCCGCGCTGAAAATCGGCTTTTTTGCCGCGCCAAATACCTGCACGAGTGAAGCCAATGCGCTGAACACCGTGTTGTCTGTAGTCAGGTAGATGCCGTCCACGCGGTTTACGATTGCGTCTGCGGCCGCTTTTACTTCAGAAGAATTGGTGATTGCCTGGGTGACCAACTGCAAGCCGGCTTTTTCGCAGCCTTCTTTGACCAAGTTGAGAGAGCTGATTGAGTTAGCCTCATTGCTTGTGTAGATGTAGCCAAGCGTTTTGATGCCGGCGACTTTTGCGAACTGAGCGATGTGCTGTACGGTGGGAACTGCGTCGCTCATGCCCGTAACATTGCCCTCGCCTTTGTCCAGCGATGTGACCAAGCCTGCGCCCAGCGGGTCTGTGACTGTGCCGAATACCACAGGAATATCTTTAATCGTGTTTGCGAGCGCGAGGGCTACCGGAGTTGCGATGCCCACTGCCAAATCAACGCGCTCATCTTTGTATTTATTTGCAATCTGTGCCGCGGTGTTTACGTCGCCATTGGCATTCTGCAAGTCGTATTCTACCTTGATTCCAGACTCGTTAATCACGTCCATAATGCCGCGCTCAACGTCGTCCAATGCCACATGCTGTACGATTTTTGCGATACCTATTTTTTTTGCGCCGTCAGCAGATTTTTTATTACAAGCGGAAAAACTCATTGTCAGAGCCACCGCTGCCAAAACAAAAACAACTTTTGTCAATTTCATAGTAAAATCTCCTTTATGAAATTATGTTACTATGCAAAGAAACAAAAGTCAAGCGTCTGCGCCGCGTTTTTACAATTCCAATGTGCCGATAACGGTACTGTCGTCGTCTGTGGGGCCGCGTGTGGGAACGGCATCGTAGGGGGTGCGCATGACAGGCTTTTTATTGCGCAGAGATGACTCGTCGTTCTGGCGGATGCGTTCCTGACGCAATTTTTCCTGGCGAGCACGAAGTTTTTCACGCAGCGTCTCGTAATTGTTCTGCTCTTTGTATTCGTCGGAACCATATGCGGGCTTCTTTTCTGAGGCTGTTTTTTGAGTGTCCGCTTTTTTGGCGGCGCGTTTTTTAGGCGCAATCAGAAAGCCAAAGAGGGAGCCGCACAATCCGCCTGCGATATGCGCAACGGTCGCCACATTCGCCGCTTTTACGCTGGTCAAAAGTTCACGGCCGATATAAATGGCGATGATAAAAATAAAAGAGATTGGAATCTCGCCCTTTTCAATAGTAGAAAGTGATGCGAGCACAATCAGCATGAACACAATTCCGCTTGCTCCAAGCAAAGGCGTTGGAATGAGGCACGCATTGATTACACCCGTCACCAGAGCCGTCACCGCCATCATCAGCGCGAGCATGGGAGAGCCATAGCGTTCTTCCATCAGCGGTCCCAAAAGCAAAATAAACGCGAAGTTTCCCAACAGATGGTTCCAATCAGCATGACCAAGCACATGGGTAAACAAGCGAAGGAAATTAAGCGGCTCATGATAATTGAATGGGGCACCGGGAGCGGTAAACAGCGCAGGAATCAGATGCTGCTGCAAAAGCGAATCCATGAATAAAATAAGAGCGCAAAAAATAGAAAATGTCAGTGTGACAGGCGCGTTGTATGAAAGATGCCAGCGTTTTTTCATAGTTAGATTGTCGGAATATTGCGGATAAAGTTTAAATCCGCTACAATAAGAGCCATGAACGCAATTATTACCGTAGTTGGCAGCGACAAAGTAGGCATCATCGCCAAAGTAAGCGCGCTGCTTGCGGAACACAAAATCAATATCGCAGACATCACCCAGACTATTCTTTCTGGTAATTTCGTTATGATGATGATGGTCAATATGGACGAAGCAAATATCTCAATCGACGAGCTCCGCACCATTTTGGAAGAAGCCAGCAAAGTCATGGGCGTAGAAATCAACATCATGGCGGAAAAAGTCTTTTCTTCAATGAACCGCATTTAGTCGGGAATCATTTTCGCCTATATGTTCAATTTTAATCGAATCAGTTTTCATCTGCGAGGACGGCTCAAAGAAAACGGAAAAGATATGACCGTTGGCGAGCCTTTTTCGCTGATTATCTTCTATTCTATTCCCTTGCTCTTGGGAAATATTTTCCAGCAGATGTACAACATGGTGGACACAATTATCGTGGGTCGCCTGCTGGGGACGAATGCGCTTGCCGCCGTGGGAAACACCGGACCGATGAATTTTTTGGTGCTGGGATTTGCCTATGGCGTGACAAGCGGTTTTGCGGTGATTACGGCGCAACGATTTGGCGCGCACGATGAAAAAGGTCTGCGCTGGTCAGTGGCGATGAACATCATGCTGAACGTCGTGATTGGCATTGTGATTACCGTGCTTTCCTGCGTGCTGACCATGCCGATTCTTCGCGCAATCAATACGCCCGCAGAAATTATTGACCAGTCTTTTATCTACATTTTTATCATCTACCTCGGTTTAGGCGCGATGATTTTGTACAATGCCTCCGCATGTATTTTGCGCGCCGTTGGAGACAGCCACTCTCCGCTGATTTTTTTGATTTTTTCATCGCTACTGAACATCGTACTGGACTTTGTGCTGATTATTTACGGCAAGATGGGAGTTGCGGGCGCGGCATTGGCGACAGTCATCTCACAGGCAGTCGCGGGTATCGGCTCGGCAATTTGGATTTGGGTGCGCTACCCGTTTTTGCGCGTAACGAAAAAAGATTTTGTGTGGGAAACTTATTTTGCCGTGCAGCACCTGAAAATCGGACTGAACATGGCGTTCCAGTTTTCCATTACGGCAATCGGTGTAATCGTTCTGCAAGGCGCGCTCAACGTGTTCGGAGCGGCAAAAATCGCGGGATACACGGCGGCACAAAAAGTCGAGCAGCTGATTACCGTGGTGGCGATGACGCTTGGCGTGACGATGGCAAACTACGGCGGACAGAACTGGGGCGCAAACCGAATCGACCGCATCAAAAACGGCACGAACAAATCGGTCGTCCTGTCTCTCATTTTCAGTTTTATCTCGCTCGCAATAGCCTGGTTGCTTTCCGACCAACTGGCGGGCATGTTTATCAGCGGCAGTCAGCCGGAAGTGCTTGGAGCCGCCCGCACTTATCTGCAAGTCTGCGGCACATTTTTTCCTGTGCTGTTTTTGCTGTTCATCTACCGGAATGTTCTCCAGAGTATCGGCATGGGATTTTGGCCGCTCATGGGCGGTGTGTTTGAGCTGATTGCGCGTATTCTGGTGGCTTTTGTTCTGCCGCATTTTATCGGGTACGCGGGCATCTGTTTTGCCGGCCCCGTCGCATGGATATTCGCCACACTCCCGCTCGGCATCGCCTACTACCGCATTATGCGCGGCTTAAACAACGAAAATGTGCTGGCGATGAAGGTGAAGAAATATTGATTTCAGCCGCCATGGACGGCGGCTGAAAAGCCAAGACAGAAGTCAGCCCGCTTGTCGCGCTCCCTTGGCCTCTGTCGGAGAAAAAAACTACAGGATGTAGATTTTTTCTCCGTTACTTTCGCGCCACAATCACCATCGTTTTGGCGTTCTCGTTGTAGGGCGCAAATTCAAAGTCGCCGTACACTTCTGCGGTTTTGAATCCGATGCCCAAAAGCAGGCGTTTCAGTTCAATCGCGGAGTACAGGCGTTGCACAAATTCGTGCTCAATGCGCCCGCCGGTCTTGTTGTCAATCAGAATCCAGCGAGAACGCAAGCCTTCCCATGCGCCTTCCACCGTGAACTCTGTGAGGACGGTTTTGCCCGCGCGCTCAAACCATTCGCCCGGCGTAAAATACTGCACGGCAATTTCGCGGCTCGTCATTTCCATGATAAACCATCCGCCGTCCTTGATTGCGTCACAGATGTGCTTGAGGATTTGCACGTCCTCTTCCATCGTGTCGCAGTAGCCGAACGACGTGTACAGATTCACCGCCGCGTCAAATTTCTGGTCGGTGGTATAGGTGCGCAAATCCGCATTGACCAAAGAAATGTCCACGCCTTCATCGGTCGCAGTTTCGGCGGCGGCATCCAGTTCCGCCTGAATGATGTCCACGCCTGTCACGTCCAAGCCGAGCAACGCAAGTTCCACGCTGATTCGTCCCGGTCCGCAGCCCGCGTCCAGAATGCGCGCACCTTTTTTAAGTCCCGCAATTTTTTGTACTGCCGCAGCCACGCCGGGAGCCTCTGCCCAGTGCGCGCTGTCGAACATAATTGGTCCGTAGTTTTTCCAAAAGTCCTCGTTCTCAAACCACTGCTTTTTCTGACCGAGTGTATTTGCGCCCGTTGCGCTCGCATTCGTCAGCTGTGCGTTCGGCACCAACGGCTGAAATGTAAACGCTTCGTCCGACGGCATATTTGCGGGTGTCGTCTTTGCAGATTTTTGTGATTGGGCAGATGTTTTTTTGGTCTTTTTTGCCATAGCGTGGTTCTCCTAAGAAAAACTCGGCGTAAGCCGCCGAGCTGGATACGTTGGAAAAAACGGGGTTCTAGGGGAGAAGAAAGCCTTACAAGGTTGCGTCTCCCCTAGCAAACATTATTTCAACACGCCAATTTCTTTGTAGTAGCGTGCCGCACCGTCATGAAGCGGAAGACGTGCAATATCAAGCACAGCAGCCTGCGGAGTCAAGCCTTTCAGATTGCGCTGTGCCTCGCCAAGCTCATCGATGTGCTCCCACAATGTTTTGGTCAGCTGATACACGGTCTCTTCGTCCAAATCAGTTGACGTGAACATAGTCATTTTGATTGCGGAAGTCTGAACATCACGCACCTGTCCAGGATAAGTGCCTGACGGAATTGTGTATGCCGCATACCACGGGAATGTCTTCTGCAAAGTAAGAATAATATCGTCTGAAATATCAAGCAGCTCACAACCAGCAGAGCAAGCCTGAGAAACAGCCGCAGCAGGAGTACCGCTCATAATCCATGCGCCGTCAAGCGTTCCGTTCTGAAGCATATCAGCCGCATCACCAAACGCAATGTATTCCGCACGAATGTCATCGGGATATTTCAGTCCGGCCGCTGTAAAGTGGTTGTTACACTCACCTTCCACGCTGGAACCAGCCGCCGCTACCGCAAAATGCTTTCCTTTTACATCTTCCAAAGTCTTGATGCCAGACTTCTTTGTAACGACAACCTGATTGGGGTTAAAGTACAAACCTGCAATAACGCGAAGATTCTTGTTTTCGTGTCCTGTAAAACTGTCCAATCCGTAGTAGCTCTGGAAACAGTTTGAGCTGATAGCAATCGAAACCTGAGACTCACCATCCGCAATCTGATTCAGGTTGTCCAAACCACCGTTTGAAGCCTGACTTGAAGCAGACACAAAATCAATGTTCGTGTCCCAAACATTTGTAATCGCAGCGCCAACTGCATACAATGCGCCAGAAGCCGTCGCTGTGGGGAACTTAATGGTCACTTTTGCGTGAGTTCCCGCAGCCTTTTTCTTACAACCGACCATAGACACTGCCATAGCCGCCATCAATACAATCGTCAATACTTTTACGAATCTCTTCATAAAATCTCCTTTATAAAACATTATACCACAGTTTTGTGGATTTTGTACAAAAAATTATATGGGGGGGGGGAAGTCTCCCCCTACGCGCCTACTGCGTTAGTCGCTACCCTCTCGCCTAGGGGCTTAAGCAGCCCCTAAAACCCCGCATAATATCACACGGAAAATTCGCTAACGCTGTTCGGCCTAACGGCCTCACTCGTCCTTTTTGCGAGTAAACGTACTATGCACAATTACCTGCCAGATGACCACAACCGCAAGCACGGCTAAGCCAATTACGTCGGTCAGGACACCGGGATACAGGAACAACGGAGCGACCGCTATCAGTAAGGCGCGCTGAGGCCAGTTTGCTTTGTCTATGAACCAGCCTTCAAGACCTGCTACGAGAGCGATTGTTCCGATTGAGGCGGTGAGAGATGCGAGTAAGGTCATTCCGGCGGAATACGAGGTGTCGGCACCAATCAGCAGGATTGGGTTTCCGAGGAAAAAGAATGGAATCAAAAAGCCAATCAGACCGAGGCGTACGGCAATGAGACCGGTTTTAAGCTGATTGGATCCCGCGATACCGGCTGCGACGTAACAACTGATTGCTACTGGCGGCGTGATGTTTGAAAGACAGGCGTAAATGAGACAGAACATGTGCGCCGCGATTGGCATGATGCCCACTTTAATCAGCACAGGAACTGCGACCGCCTGCACGATGACGTATGCCGCCACGCCCGGAACACCCATGCCCAAAATCGTGGACATAATCATCACGAGGAATCCGGTCAGATAAATATTGTCGGGAACAACGTGCAGAATCAGGTAGCCCATGTTCAGACCGAGGCTGGTGAGCGTCACTGTGCCAATAATCACGCCGATAATCACACAAGAAATGCCCACGCCGATTGCACCACGCGCACCTTCAACGCACGCCGCAAGAATCTTGTCGGGAGTCATGCGCGTCTCTTTGCGGAGCCAGCTTGCGCCAATTGTCACAAAAATTGCGATGACGGCGGCAAGGAGCGGCGTAAAGCCTGTCATCATCATGGCAATCAGTACCACGAGCGGCAGAACCAGATGTCCCTGCTCTTTTATCACTTTGAGCGCGTTCGGGATATTTTCTTTCGCCAAGCCGGAAAGCCCCAGACGCTTTGCCTCAAAATGGACGCTCATCAGAATGCCCAAATAATAGAGGAAAGCCGGCAAAATTGCGGCGACCATCACTTTGGTGTAGCTCAAGTTCAAGAATTCCGCCATCACAAAACCGACCGCGCCCATAATCGGCGGACAGAACTGACCGCCCGTAGAAGCAGTCGCCTCAACCGCGCCGGCAAATTCTTTTTTGTAGCCGGTCTGCTTCATCAGCGGAATCGTAATCGTACCCGTGGTAGCCACATTTGCCACCGCAGAGCCGTTAATCATGCCCATGAGTGCGGACGCAAGCACGGCGACTTTTGCAGGACCGCCCGGAGTCTGCCCCACCAGCGTAAGTGAAAAATCATTGATAAACTTTGAGAAACCTGAATATTTGAGGAACGCGCCAAACACGACGAACAGAAAAATATACGTCGCTGAGACACCGATGCCCACGCCGAGCACACCTTGCGTTCCCCAGAACTGCGTAATCAGCACGCGCTTTAGGGTAAAGCCATTGTGTCCGAGCTGTCCCGGAATCCACGCGCCAAAAAAATTGTACGCCAAGAAAATCGCCGCCAAAATCGCAAGGTTGGGAGATGTTCGCCGCGCAGCCTCAAACACGACCACAAGCGCAATCGCGGCGATAACCAGTTGTTGCGTGCTCACTCGTCCGCCTGTACGCGCGATACCTGTATAATTCAGCACAAAATAAGCGAATGAGCCGACTGCAAGCACAATCAGCACAATGTCATACACCGGCGGTATGCGACGGATGCGGTTCTCTTTTTTGTGCGCGGGATAAAGCAAAAATGTAAAGAGCAGCAGGAACATACAGTGGAACGCGCGCAGATTTACCGCGCTTATCACACCAAATGTACTGAAATACAACTGGAATGCAGTCCACACGCAGAGCAACACTGTCACTGCAATGCCAGACACACCTTTGTACGTGCGGGTTCGGCTGTCGGTATCAGTCTCTTCGAGCAATTTTTGCGCGGTCTGCTCTACGTCCGCGCTCTGAATCGGATTTTCATCCTGTGCGTTTTGCGGGGTGTCGGTCATACGAATATTGTAGCACAAATTTGTATTTCCGTCAGCGGTAAAACGGGGGGTGTAATGCAATGAACTCACTTATTATGGGTTTTAATCCCGCAGACAACCGGCCGGGATGATTTTTACGCCTTTTTCGGTAGTGTATGCCATAGAAGCATTTGCACAGATTACAATCAGCAAGTCAGGCTCACGGTACAGAACGCCGGGATGCTCCTTATCTTTAAGAGCAGATTCATTGTGCTTTCGTATGATTTCCCCGAATTTTAACAGATTCTTTTCCGCCGCTGGAATTGCGTTCTCGCCCGTTTTGATTTCTATGAGCGCATACCGTCCATCGGTCAACTGATACACAGCATCGGCTTCAAGCCCCATGTCATCACTGTAGTGCATGACCCGCGCATTCTGTAATTCAGCGAAAGCCAACAAATCACGCAGCACCATGTTCTCGAACACATGCCCGAACAAATCCAAATCTTTGTAAAAATAATCCGGCTTGATTCCAATAGCGGCAAGCCCAATTGACTGGTCTACGAACACATGTTTTTTTGCCGCCCGTATTGCAGTCTTTGAGCGAATCTGCGGTGTCCATGCGTCAATATCCTTTATGACAAACAGATTTTCCAGTGCTTCCACATACGAAGAAAATGTTATGTCGGTCATGCTGTGATTTGCGCTTACATCGGCAAAAATGACGTTTTTTTTTGCAAGCGTCGCCATGTTCCGTGCATACGACCACAGTATTGTCCGAGCCCATTCGGAATTCCGCTTTACCCCATCAATTGCGCTGATGTCTTTTTTGTAAATCTGTTCATAATAATCTGTGGCAATCTGAAGCTTTGCTTCTTTGTCGGCAATTGCAAGGCAACGTGGCCAGCCACCCCTGCAAACAATGTAGAATAAATCTTCCAACGACAGATTGCTTTTGTTTCCATCAATGTCATAATCCTTATCATCAAACAGACGTGACAAAGAAACCGTACCGTTTGAGTCATTCATCTCAAACAACGTCATGGGGTACATAACGACTTCGGAAATTCTTCCAGTTCCCGTATGGGGAGTTTCAATTTTTTTGCTAGTAGAGCCTGTCAGAAAGTATTCACCGGTCGCCTCTGGATGGTCATCGCAATCTTTTCGTATCGTTCCCCAGATTTTTGGTGCGTCTTGCCATTCGTCAAACAAAATCGGTTTTTCATTTTTTAAGAACAATCTGGGTGACGTTTCGGCAATGTTCAAATAGCTCTCCCGCTTTTCTTCGTCCTGAAATTCAATGATTGTTTTGCAGCGTTCTTTTGCGCTTCTTGTTTTTCCACAGCCTTTAGGACCGACAATATTTATCGCATTGAACGCTTTTGTTCGATTGTCGAGAACCCTATCAACAAGTCTCGGAAAATACTTCATACCATCACCCCTTTCTGAATAGCATTATGGACGATTTTTTCTAAAAGCACAAGTTTATTTTACATTTTTCGAGTATTTTATTTTGCTTTTTTCGAGTAATTTATTTTGTATTTTTCGACTATTTTACTTTACACTTTTCGAATAAGTTATTCACTGCTTTTGCATGACCCAGCCAGTATTCCTACGGCTCCGCAACCATCGGCAAGTCTTCATCCAGTGCGGCGGCCGCCAACGCTTCGGCATAGAGCGAGCGCGCAGGTTCTTTGCCATTCGCTTTGCTCGCCGCGCCGTCTCCCAATTGCGCGTTAAACAAGGTCTGTTTTGGCTCGGTGCGTTCTTTGCGTTCGGCGAGCATGGTACGGGCGGCAAGCAGAATTTCGCTGGCTTCTCCGGCACGAATATGAAGTGCCTGCGCGATTTTTGCTTCTTCTGCGGCGGCAAGATTTTCCAGCGTGGTAAAGGTCTGTACCAGAATGCGCTCGCGTTTTTCGCCCACGTGCGGCAAATCTTTGAACACGCTCACGGTATTTTCTTTGGTGCGGAGCGTCTGGTTCCGGCTCGTGGCAAAGCGGTGAGTCTCATCGCGGACTCGCTGGAGCAGGCGCAATCCATCGCTTCGTTTGGGAAGGCAAATCGGCTTGCTTGTGTGTGGCCGCCAGATTTCTTCGTCGCGCTTGGCAAGTCCCGCAATCGGAATGTCTAAACCGAGCGTCTTTAAAATGCCGTCCACCGCATTCACCTGACCGATGCCACCGTCAATCAAAATCAAATCGGGCAATTCAGAACCTTCGTTCAAGAGGCGGCTGTAGCGGCGACTGGTTGCCTCGCGCATGGAGCCAAAATCGTCGATAACGCCGTTGGTAGTTTTGAGGCGGAAGTAGCGGTAATTTTTTTTGTCGGGGTTGCCGTTGTAAAAACTGATAAGCGATGCGACAGGAAATTTGCCGCCGATGTGCGCAATATCAAAGCCTTCGATTCTCACGGGGAGTCGCGGCAAATTCAGCAGGCGTTGCAGTTCTTCCATGGCGGGCGTGTCTCCGCGTTCACGCATACGGCGGATGATGTCTTCGTGGGCATTTTCCAGAGCCATGTTCATCGCGGCTTCGTGGCGGCGTGCGTTCTCAATCTTGTCTGTTACCAGCACAATCTGCGTCTCAGTGTGGAAAGCCTCGGTCATCCATCTCGCCAAAAGCTCGTAGCCGTCCTGCGTGGACACATAGATTTTTGGCGGAATCATCTCGCGCTCGGTGTAGTAGGCGCACGCAAATTCTTCCAGCAGTTCGCCCTCTTCATTCAGGCTGACCACACGGAAATTGTCGCGTCCCATGAGTTTTCCGCCACGGATTTTCAGCACAGTAAAACTGACCAACTCTCCCTCGCGGAAATGGGCGATGTAGTCCCTGTCCTCGCTGTCAAAGTCTTCCACGATGTTCTGGTTCTGCATCACGGTGAGCGCACGGAGTCCGTCACGCAAGCGGGCTGCTTTTTCAAAATTCAGTTCCGCTGCCGCCGCCTTCATCTGGGCAGTCATTTTGGCAGCAGTTTCATCTCCCTTTCCTTCAAGTAGCTGGGCAATTTCTCCAATATATTCATTGTAGGTTTCGGATGAAATTTTTCCGCAACAGGGTGCCTTACAGCGTCCGATGTGGTAGTACATGCAGGGGGTGCTGCGTTTCTTAAAAGTCCGGCAGTGGCGTACGGGGTAGAGGCGGTAAAGCGTGTCTATAAAAGTATCCAGTGCGCCCGCATCAGGAAAAGGACCAAAATAGAGAGAACCGTCCTGAATCACGCGGCGGGTTTTGTAAAAACGGGGAAATTCCTCTTTGGTAATGCGGAGCACCGGGTAGGATTTTCCGTCCTTGAGGGCGATGTTGTAGCGCGGCGTATATTTTTTTATCAGATTGTTTTCCAGCAGAAAGGCTTCGTATTCGTTTGCCGTCGTAATGTATTCGATGGACGCAGCACGGGAAATAAGCATGCGGGTCTTTATCCCCTTGTCTCCCGAAAAATAAGACGTTAGCCTGTTTTTCAGACTTTTTGCCTTCCCCACATAAATGACCGTTCCCCTGGCATCACGCCACAAGTAGACCCCGCTTGAAGAAGGAGCCTTGAGTGCGGTTTCGTGCAATGTCTCGTATGTAGATGGTTCGGTCGTGCGCATACTGTTTCAAATCCAGTCTACCATATTTTAAGCGGCTTGTCAGTCAGGCAGAAATGCAGCGGGATTTTTTGGCGGCTCCCACGCATGCGTGGTCGGGCTTTTCGCACTTCCGCGCTGACCGCGCTCCATACCGCAAGCGGTACTGCTTCGCAGGTGCTCCAATCCCTAGCCGATGAAATTGCCGAGCAAATTCAAGGCACTAAACCTGTACCCATTTTTCGCAAATCACTAAAATAAAATTGCACAAATCTCTAAAATAAAATTGCACAAATCTCTAAAATAAAATTGCACAAATCTCTAAAGTGTGATACTATGCTTTTGAGGTGCAGCAATTATGAAATACAGAAGACGAATAGCGGATGAAATTCTTGACCTCAAAATGGAAGCCTTTGGTGCAATATGGATTATGGGGCCAAAGGGTTGCGGCAAAACCTCATCAGGAAAACAAAAAGCAAGGACAATCGTTGAATTTCAAGATGAAGAAAACCGAGACAACCTGCTGCTTATTGCGGAAACCTCTCCCAAGAAATTGCTCATTGGTAAAAAACCCATTCTTTTTGATGAATGGCAGGATGCTCCAAAGCTTTTTGGCACAATCCGAAAAGATGTCGATGATTCCGGGAAAAAGGGGCAGTACATTCTGACTGGCTCATCCGCAAATCTTGCAGACACTCCGCATACAGGCACGCTCCGAATAAGCAGGCTGCAAATGTACCCGATGAGCCTGTTTGAGTTTGGGGAATCTAATGGCTCCGTTTCACTCCTTGAACTTTTTGAAAATCCAAATGCCTTTGGCGGCTGCAAATCAGACATGACGATTGATGACATAATTTTTTCGATTTGCCGCGGAGGCTGGCCCGGAACCCTGAATATTTCATCAAAAAAAGCACAGCTCGAAATCGGCAAGGATTTATACAAACAGACTTACTCCGTTGATATTTCTAAAATTGACGGCGTAAAGCGTAACCCGAACATAGCACAGACCGTCCTCCGCTCATACGGCAGGAATATTTGTACGCTTGCAGAAAAAAAGACTTTGCTTGCTGATGTAAAATCTAATTACGATGTCAGCGATCCTACGATTTATGATTACACGTCCGCCCTCGAAAAACTTTTTATAATTGATGACATAGACGCATGGTCTCCGTCAATCCGCTCAAAAACCGCAATCCGTTCTTCCAAAAAACGGAATCTTATCGACCCTTCAATCGCGGTTGCTGCCCTAGGACTTTCGCCTGAATACTTCAACAGGGATTTTAAGACGCTGGGATTTTTATTTGAGTCGCTTTGCATCAGGGATTTGAAAATCTATACCTCTCTTTACGATGGCAAAGTTTCGTACTATCGCGACAGATATGGTCTGGAAGCGGATGCCGTCCTGCATCTGAATGACGGCCGCTATGCCCTGATAGAATTCAAGCTGGGACAGAGTGAAATAGAGCTTGGAGCCAAACACCTTTGTCAGATAGAAGAACTTATAAAAAAATACAATGAACCAGAAAAGCAGTGCCCTTTAAGGCTTCCCGACCTGAAAATGATACTAACCGCAAGTCAATACGGCTACAAGCGTGATGACGGTATTCTTGTCATCCCAATCGGCTGTCTGAAAAACTAAAGCCGCCCGCCTCACAGGGCAAACGCATTATACATATCGTACTTGAATATCGGCTGGACAAATGAAAAGTAGTTGCAGCAAAAAGGGTGTGAGCGGAAGAATTGCATTGAGCCACGAAGCGAAAAAATGAGGCAGCGTAGGAAAAGTAAGCGGCTGAATGAGCACTCTGAGAGGGCGAGCGAAGCGAGTCCAAGTTCCAATCCTCTCAGCGTGCGAACCAGACGCGATTTTCCGTAAGCGGACGCATTTTTCGTTTTTTCTGAGACTCTTTTACCTGTGCCCTTTTTGTCTTACTTGTGAATGGATTATAATGCGTTTGCCCTGATGCGTTCCCTTGAATTCTGATTATTTTATGATATACTGAATATTGTTGACCAGTTTGGACAGCTGAGAACTTACGAATCACGGAGAAAACGCAATGAAACAAACTAAACATATATACAGGCAAAAAAAACAAAAACTCACATCAGTCCTTAAACAACTCCTTGTTGCCTTGTTTACAGGGGCACTAATCACTTCTTTTGTCGCCTGCGCTGACGATGGCGCTGATAAAGCAGACCCTTTGAACGATAACGGCAGCAGCTCGACTGAGGGCTGGGAAAACTGGCAGACTATTGAAATCATCGAAGGCACAGGAACAGGTACTGGTAAAATTTCTGTAAGTACTCCATGGAACACTACAAATCCGCAGAACGCCTTTTCAACAAATATAGGCTCTATAAGCAGTGAAGACGGCTGGGAGCTTATCATGAACACCTGCGGTAACACTAATTACGGGGCTGGCCGCAATTATCTTATCTTTTATAATACTATTCTTGGTATTAT